>NZ_JAMPSX010000004.1:0-422544 GCF_028484875.1 Providencia sp. PROV032 | reverse complement strand
TGGCGCATTATAGGGAGTCAGAAAAATCTAGCAAGTGTTTTTTTTGAAAAAAACTCTTAAGTGACTATATTTTATACTTTACGGCTAACTCGCAACCAAAAAAAGCGGTTTTATACGTAATTTGATATAAAAAAGGTGGCTAATGATAGCCACCTTTTAATTCTACAATAATATCAATTACTGTTTAGCAATGATTTCGTCATTTTCTACATCTAAAATGACTGGTTTACCTGGCAATAACCTACCTGACAGGATTTCTTGTGCCAGAGGGTTTTCAATTTCCTGCTGAATTGCACGTTTCAATGGCCTTGCTCCAAAGATTGGGTCAAAACCAGCCTCTCCAATTTTCTCCAGTGCAGCAGGTGTCGCACTGACTTCATAACCGTGCTCTTCAAGACGTTTGTATAAACGAGCCAGTTGAATATTGGCAATATTCGTAATTTGCTCTTTACCTAATGGATGGAACACGACGACTTCATCGATACGGTTAATAAATTCAGGCCTGAAACTATGGGATACCACTTCCATGACCATATCTTTCATTTCTGAATAACCAATCATGCCAAATCTTTCTTGGATTAAGTCAGAACCCAAGTTAGATGTCATAATGATCACCGTATTACGGAAGTCTACCGTTCTACCTTGCCCATCTGTTAAACGTCCATCATCAAGCACTTGTAATAAAATGTTGAAAACATCAGGGTGTGCTTTCTCAACTTCATCCAATAAAATGACGGAATATGGACGACGTCGAATAGCTTCGGTTAAATACCCACCTTCTTCATAACCGACATAACCTGGAGGTGCGCCCACTAAGCGTGATACCGCATGTTTTTCCATAAATTCAGACATGTCGATACGAACCATTGCATCATCGCTATCAAACATGAAGTTTGCTAACGCTTTACACAACTCAGTTTTACCTACCCCTGTTGGCCCTAAGAACATAAACGAGCCAATTGGGCGATTTGGGTCAGATAACCCTGCACGGCTACGACGAATTGCATTCGATACGGCAACGACCGCTTCGTCTTGCCCAATAACACGCTGATGGAGTTGCTGTTCCATGCGTAACAGTTTTTCTCTTTCGCTTTCTAGCATTCGAGATACTGGGATACCTGTCCAACGCGCTAAGATTTCAGCAATTTCGACATCTGTTACTTTGTTACGTAACAGTTTCATGCTTTTACCTTCAGCTTTCGTTGCTGCTTCCAGCTGTTTTTCCAATTCTGGAATTTTACCGTATTGTAATTCGGACATTTTTGCCAAATCACCCATACGGCGTGCTTTTTCCATCTCGATACGTGTATTTTCAAGTTCAGCTTTAATATGCTGAGTACCCGTTAATGATGCTTTTTCAGCTTTCCATTCTTCTTCTAACGCAGAATACTCACGCTCTTTTTCAGCGAGCTCTTCTTCTAACATCTCAAGACGTTTTTTACTCGCGTCATCCGATTCTTTTTTCAATGCTTGCTGTTCGAGTTTGAGCTGAATAATACGACGTTCCAGCCTATCTAAGGATTCAGGTTTCGAATCCATTTGCATACGTAAACTCGCACCCGCTTCATCAATCAAGTCAATTGCTTTATCAGGTAACATACGGTCAGTAATATACCGATGTGATAACGTTGCTGCCGCCACAATCGCTGGGTCTGTTATCTGTACATGGTGATGCAATTCATAACGCTCTTTTAAACCACGTAAAATGGCAATTGTGTCTTCAACCGATGGCTCTGCCACATACACTTTCTGGAAACGACGCTCTAAAGCAGGGTCTTTCTCAATGTATTGACGGTATTCATCTAATGTGGTTGCACCAACACAGTGTAATTCACCGCGAGCTAGAGCCGGTTTTAACATATTACCCGCATCCATCGCACCATCGGCTTTACCTGCACCAACCATGGTGTGTAACTCATCAATAAACAGAATGACGTTACCTTCCTGTTTGGCAAGGTCATTTAGAACCGCTTTCAGACGCTCCTCAAACTCACCACGATATTTCGCACCTGCAATCAGCGCCCCCATATCTAGGGATAGTACGCGCTTATTTTTTAACCCTTCAGGGATTTCACCATTTACAATACGTTGTGCTAACCCTTCAACAATGGCTGTTTTACCAACACCTGGCTCACCAATCAGCACTGGGTTATTTTTAGTACGGCGTTGCAGTACTTGAATGGTCCGACGAATTTCTTCATCTCGACCAATCACTGGGTCTAATTTGCCTTGCTCTGCACGTTCGGTTAAATCAACAGTGTATTTTTTCAAGGCTTGGCGCTGGTCTTCAGCGCTTTGGTCATTCACTTTTTCTCCACCACGCATCTGTTCTATTGCCTTTTTTAAATTATCTTTATTAACACCAGCAGCTTTGAGCATATCTGCTAATGTCGTATTGGCTTCTAAAGCAGCGACAAGAAATAATTCTGAGGAGATAAACTCATCTCCGTGCTTTTGTGCCAACTGATCACATAAATTCAAATGACGTATTAAGTCACTTGATGGTTGAACATCGCCTGCTACACCTTGCACTTGAGGTAAACGCCCTAATGCATCTTCGACTTTTTGCTGAAATTGTACGGCATTCACGCCTAACGTCGTCAGCAATGGACGAACGGTGCCACCCTCTTGATTAAAAAGGGCGCTTAATAGATGAATAGGTTCGATAAACTGGTTTTCGCGCCCAAGGGCTAGTGATTGGGCGTCAGCGAGAGCTTGCTGGAATTTATTCGTTAAACGGTCCAGACGCATAACACCTCCAATAAATGAGATTAAATTTGCTACTGGATACTAGATGAGGTCAGTTTTTAAATATTCAAGTTTTGCAAGGAATTATTTTTGTTATATTCGTTAATTTAGAATAAAAAACCAAAACTAGGTATTTATCCATATCAACGAGGCCATCCTGCCGGTCTTTCCTTCTCTTCGATAGGAAAAAAATCTGTTTTTGTCTGTTACGGTACAAAAATCACCACCATAGACCTTCGTTACGCCAGCAGCCTGTAGTTTTTTACGTGCTAATAAATAAATATCAGCCAGATATTTATCATTATAAGGAATAAAAGCAGAGGCTAAATCAGATGATTGATTAACAAAAGCCGCTTTGACTTCCTGACCGACTTCAAATTTCTCAGCACCAATAGCGGGACCAAGCCAAGCAATAATTTCATTTGCAGGACTAATAAATTGAGCAACTGTATTTTCAAGAACCCCATGACATAGCCCGCGCCACCCTGCGTGGGCTGCTGCCACTTCCGTTCCTGCTTGATTAGTCAATAACACAGGCAAGCAATCCGCAGTCATAATAGCGCAAACTTGCCCTACCTGATTGCTATACACGGCATCTGCTTGCCTATTGTGAACTTTCTTACCAACAAGATTGAGTACATCCGTCCCATGAATTTGCTCAAGCCAAACAGGCTGTTGCGGTAACTGAGCAAGTTTTTCAAGACGCTGACGATTTTCACTGACGGCATTGGGGATATCCCCAACATGATCACCTAAATTCAAGCTATCGAAAGGTGGCAGGCTCACTCCACCAACACGCGTTGTACTACAGCTAGCTATATTGTTAGGTTGTGGCCAATCAGGGAAAATCAATGTATTCATTACCAGTCCATATCGTCTTTATGCAGTTCAGTATCTGCTTTTAGAGCTTCAATAAGCTTAACCATATCATCAGGTAACGGTGCATGCCACTCCATTTGAATACCTGAGATTGGGTGATATAAGCGTAACATGGTGGCGTGCAGTGCTTGCCTATCAAAATTACGCATCACTTCCAGAAATTCTTCTGTCGCCCCTTTTAATGGACGCGGACGGCCACCGTATAAAGGGTCACCAATTAATGGATGATTAATGTGGGCCATATGGACACGGATTTGGTGGGTTCTCCCCGTTTCCAGACGTAAACGTAACCGAGTATGGGCTCTAAAGTGCTCCATTATTCGATAATGCGTTACCGCAGGTTTCCCCATTGGATGAACAGCCATATGCGTTCTTTTAGTTGGATGACGAGAGATAGGTTCTTCTACCATGCCACCCGCTGTCATACGGCCTACCGCAACCGCTTCATATTCACGCGTAATTTCTCTACGTTGCAATGCTTCAACAAGGTGGGTTTGAGCAGGAACTGTTTTTGCTACAACCATTAAGCCAGTGGTGTCTTTATCTAAACGATGAACAATACCGGCTCTTGGCACATCTGCAATTTCAGGATAGCGATATAACAACGCATTCAAAATTGTGCCATCAGGGTTCCCTGCACCAGGGTGAACAACTAAATCACGTGGTTTATTAATAATTAGGATATCTTCATCTTCATAAATCACATTAAGTGGGATATCTTGTGGTTCCCAGCGATTATCTTCTTCAATGAGGGCATCGATTAAAATTTGTTCACTGCCGAAAACTTTTTCTTTTGGCTTATTGATAACTTTGCCATTAACCTGCACTCTATCAGCTAAAATCCATTCTTTTATGCGAGAACGTGAATAATCAGGGAACAATTCGGCCAAAGCCTGATCTAAACGTTGACCAAGCTGTGATTCAGCGATAGTTGCACTAAGTTGTACTTGTTGAGCCATAAATTAATCTACTTTTTGGTGTTTGTATTTTGACGGCAGCGCCGTTTCATTTAAAATATATGCTATTGTAACTCGAATTTTGCCGGGAGCCTTATGGATAGACTCCCTCGAAACACTCAGAGGATAACCTACACGTGATGATACGTATGAAAAATCTGGTGGCTGCAGCCACGTTGAGCCTGATTTTAGTCGGCTGTTCCAGCACTCCTGAAGTCAGCCCTGATAGCTCCCCTGCTGAAATATATGCAACGGGTCAGCAAAAATTACAGGACGGCAATTTTAAAGCAGCGATTAAACAATTTGAAGCTCTTGATAACCGTTATCCATTTGGTCCATATGCTCAACAGGTTCAATTAGACCTGATTTATGCATATTATAAATCAGCAGAGCTGCCAATGGCGATAGCCGCGATTGACCGTTTCATGCGTTTGAATCCAACTCATCCAAATATTGATTATGTCCTCTATATGCGAGGCTTAACCGCAATGGCTCTGGATGATAGCTTATTGCAAGGCCTTTTTGGTATCGACCGCTCAGACAGAGACCCACAGCATGCACGAGTTGCATTCAAAGATTTCAGTCAGCTAGTGCGCTACTACCCTAACAGCCTATACTCCAATGATGCGAGTAAGCGGTTAGTCTTCTTAAAAGACCGCTTAGCGAAATTCGACCTTTCTGTTGTCGAATACTACAACAAACGCGGTGCTTATGTCGCGGTTGTTAATCGTGTTCAACAAATGCTAAAAGACTACCCAGACACAGAAGCAACACGTAATGCCTTAGCATACATGGAAATTGCTTATAATGAGATGGGGCTAAACCAAGAAGCGAATAAAGTTGCGAGTATTATTGCTGCAAACCCACAATAATACCATCGTAAGATCTAAAACAGCAGCCATGGCTGCTGTTTTTCTTTGTTAGCAGTGATTTAGTTGCTTGCTCATTTAAGTTACTAATTTTAACCCAAAAAAAGCTCAGGCCAATAACCGTTCCGTTAGCCAACCCAATCAGTTTCCCTTAAACCATTCATCTTGGCAATGCTTTTTCGCCCCTTTTTTACGTGAAATCACACTTCGGATGGGTGCAACTCTTCCCCTGAATGAGATGTGATCTACATCAATTTTTTCTTAGCAAGAACAGGTATTCTGAACTCAACAAAGACGGAAACAATGAGAGGTAACTATATGATAGTGAACATTACTAGCAAGCAAATGGACATTACCCCAGCGATTCGTGAGCACATTGAGAGCCGTCTAACAAAACTCGACAAGTGGCAAGTATCTCTGATAAATACCCATATTGTATTATCAAAAGAGCCACAAGGTTTTATGGTTGATGCCAACATAAAAACAGCGACAGGAAAATTGGTCGCAAGTGCCAAGCATGAAGATATGTACGTTGCAATTAATGAACTAATTAACAAACTCGAAAGACAACTCAATAAAGTGCAACATAAAGGAGAATCAAGAAGAGCCTATAATAGTGTAAAAGAAGCGAATAATACTGTTACGTTATAATTTTATATTATCTATCAACTAATCTTGAACCTTATAAACGCGCTCACTATGGGCGCGTTTTTTATGTTTCTGATCCTTATCTATTGACTTCTGAGTGAGTATCGGGTTTATTTAAATTGAATCTGACGAAAGGTATCCATATGAATCTTAATTTTGTTTTCTTTTTCTTCTTTAGCAACGCCTAATTAGGGGCTTTTGTCGTTCGAGAAAGAAAAGAAGACAAAATTAAAAAGCCCCCTCTAGGGGGCTTTTTTTATATCATAATATTAACAGGGGTGGGCAGAATGGAAAACAGCACTAATTTATTGAAAGTAAGAGAAAAAATAAGCCAACTAGATAGTGAGTTACTCAATCTTTTAGCAAAGCGCCGTGGTTATGCTGTTGAAGTTGCTGAAACAAAAATTGATGATAGCCGCCCGATTCGCGATAAAGACCGTGAACGCCAGCTTTTGGATGTTTTAATTAACAAAGGCAAACCTCTAGGACTTGATGGTTTTTATATTACTCGTTTATTTCAAATGATTATTGAGGACTCTGTTCTTACACAACAGGCGATTTTACAAAAGCATTTAAATTTAACCCCTAGTGACACTGCCCGTTTCGCATTTTTAGGGCCGAAAGGCTCTTATTCACACATTGCTGCACGCCAGTACTCAGCCCGTCATTTTGACCAGTTGGTTGAATGCAGTTGCCACAAATTCCAAGATATTTTTTCATTAGTTGAAAATGGGCAAGCAGAATACGGTATTTTGCCAATAGAAAATACCAGTTCAGGTGCAATTAACGATGTTTACGATTTACTGCAAAATACGTCATTATCAATCGTCGGAGAGATTCGACTCCCAATTAATCATTGCCTCTTAACGACAGGAAATACCGATCTCAGCCAGATCAAAACCGTTTATAGCCACCCACAGCCTTTCCAGCAATGTAGCCAGTACTTAGCGCAATTCCCACACTGGGAAATAAAATATTGTGATAGCACATCAACCGCAATGCAAATGGTTGCCGATCAAAACTCACCGAGTGTCGCAGCTCTTGGAAGTGAAGCCGGTGGCGCATTATACGATTTAAGTGTAATAGAGCATAACCTTGCTAATCAGCAAATTAATATGACTCGCTTTATTGTTGTTGCACCACAATCAATTGAAGTCACAGAACAAGTTCCTGCAAAAACAACACTGCTTCTGACCACTGGCCAACAAGCTGGTGCTTTAGTTGATGCATTAGTTATTTTGAAAAATAATAAGATAATTATGAGCAAGTTAGAATCACGCCCAATTAATGGAAAACCCTGGGAGGAGATGTTTTATGTCGATGTTCATGCAAACTTGCGTTCAGATAATATGCAACAAGCTTTAAAAGAACTTTCAACAATTACTAGGTCAATTAAAATATTAGGCTGCTACCCATCCGAAAATGTGGTTCCTGTTGAACCTGAAAAAATTACACCTTAATAAGATATAGTTAGGCTGTATTTTTCAGTGCAGCCTATTAAACTGAAACTATACTCTCACTTCAGGTTGGTGATTCGACGATTTCACTCTGAAATAATTGACTAGCTCCTTCAAATGGTACGCCTGTTCATTTAATGAGTCCGCTGCGACAACAGATTCTTCAACTAAACTCGCATTTTGTTGTGTGGTTAAATCAAGCTGCCCGACCGCACTATTAATTTGAGAAATACCATCGCTTTGCTCACGGCTAGCTTGCCCAATTTCACGTAATAACGCATTCATCTCTTTTACACTATCAACCATACCATGTATTTGTTGCGTTGCTTTTTCGACAAGTTCCATGCCTTCTTGTGTTTGGGACGATGAATTTTCAATCAACCCACGAATATCACTCGCGGAAGCAGCACTTTTCTGTGCTAGCAACCTTACTTCTCCAGCAACAACAGCGAAGCCTCGCCCATGCTCACCCGCTCTTGCCGCTTCCACCGATGCATTCAATGCTAAAATATTAGTTTGGAATGCAATGGAGTCGATGAGATTAATAATTTCTGTCATCTGTGATGATGAGCCATTAATTGCACGCATTTTATTCGTAACTTGGCTCATCATATCACCATTGTTTTGTACAATAATCGCAGTTTGGTCTGCAAGCATACTTGCTTCATGAGTGTGTTCAGTCGTGTTTTGAACCGTTGACGTGATTTGTTCCATTGAACTGGCAGTTTCTTCAACTGATGCGGCTTGCTCTTCAGTACGCGCGGCCAGATTTTGGTTCCCCGCAACAATTTGCCCTGCTGCTGCCGAAATACTTTCAGAACCTTGCTGAACCTCTTGGACGATTTCCAGCAAGTGTTCTTTCATCGCATTCAGTGCATTTAGCAACACACCCGTTTCATCTTTTGAAGTAACCTGAATATCTTTAGTCAAATCCCCATTTGCAATTGACTGAGCGAAATTAACTGCATTTTCCAATGGCCTTGTAATAATTGTCGTAATATACCACCCCATTACGCAGCCCACGCCAGTACTCAAGATCGATAGCACTGCCAGTAATATTTTATTACTTTCATAGTCTGCATTAACTTTCCGGCCAATCTCTTGCATCTGCAAATCTTGAATTGCCATTAACGTTTGAATTTGTTCTCGATAATCACGCTGAATACTCGACGTTTTCGTCATCATTTCGTCAATAGCAGCTTGGCGATTATTCTCTGATAAAAAGGTATTAATGCGAGTAATTGATGAATGAAACTGTTGGCGAATAACACGCAAATCAGCCAAAACTTCTTTAGAACGATCATCTGTAACGTTATTTTCTAAGTTTTCCATCAATTCATTAATTTTTAATGTAATTTTAGCCAATTCTTCTCTGCGTTTATCACTACCACGATCATCAAGTAAAATTAGCTCTTGGATCCCTATAAAAGAATAGAAGTTATCCATCATTTGCCCTGCGGTAGAGGCGATAGGATAACTTTCATACAACACTTGCTTCATGCCATCATTAGCTCGGTTCATATTCGCTAAAGAAAATATTGAACTTAAGATAATAAGCGCAACAAAACTACCAAATGCTACCGTTAACTTCATACTGATTTTAAGATTTTTAAAAAACATATATTTACCACGCTAACCATCATTTAATGAGTAGTGTTATCGGTAAAATAGATGAAATCTTTATCATATAAATCGATCGATTCATAAATATTAATTTTATAAATCGATTAATTTAGAATTAAATAGTGAATAAATTTAATTTTTGACTGAGTGGCATATTATTCGATAGAAATTATATAGATAAGTACAATTGCTTATTTTAAATAAATATATACGGAAAGATTAGCTAAAACAGGAGGCTATGGAAGATAATAATAAATTAACAAAAATTAAAGCCCCCTACCGCTATAAAATACGATAGAGAGCGGGGGATGATTATTTCCGATTATCATTTGCTCGTTGCAATAATGATTGGCTTTCTTTCATAAAATGATGGGCATCTTCGCCGAACCACTGGCTAACTTGATTAAATTGGCGAATAAATTCTGTTTTATCTTTGTTCTCTAGTAGTGCGATTGAATCACCTAACAACTGGTGATATCGACGTATCAATTCAACATTTTCATTTGAAGACATAATAATGTCTGCATATAGCTGAGGGTCTTGGGCAAATAACCGCCCAACCATCGCAAGCTCTAAACGGTATATAGGCGATGATAAATCAAGTAATTGCTGTAAATCGATATTTTCCTCAGCAAGGTTTCGCCCGTAAGTAAATGTTGTAAAATGGCGTAATGCCTGAATAAAGCTCATGTTTTTATCATGCTCTTCGGCTGATATTTCTTTCAAGCGAGCTCCCCAAACCAATAACTGTTCAAGGAACCACTGATAAGACTCTGAGCCACGGCCATTACAGTAAGCAAATACTTGCTTTGCAACACTACCAATATCAGGGCCAAACATCGGGTGAAGTCCAAGTACGGGCCCATCATGTACCGCTAACATCGCATCTAACGGTTGCTGCTTAACCGATGCGATATCCATTAAGATAGTGCTTTTATCCAGTTTCGGCAGCTGGTTAATGACTTGCACCGTTAAATGTATTGGTACACTAATCATCACGATGCTAGCACCAGCAACTATAGACTCTGCTTGCGGCCAATCACCTTCGTTCAAGGTTTTAACTTGGTAGCCTGATAAGTTAAGGAGACGATGAAATAGCCGTCCCATTTTCCCATCGCCACCGACAATCACAATCGGTCCTGCTGATGGGTTCAGTGTTTTGAACCCTTTATCATTTTCACGTGCATAAGATTCACGCATAATCCGTCTAAGAATATCTTCAATCAGATCAGGCGGGATCCCCATACGCTCAGCTTCGGCACGGCGTGCTGCCAACATGCTTGTTTCTCGTTCAGGCACATAAATCGGTAAGCCGTGTAAGCTTTTCACTTCACCAACTTCAGCAACCAGTTGCAGCCTTTTTGCTAATAAATCGAGTAAAGATTTATCAACTTCATCAATTTGTTCCCGTAAATGGGTTAACTCAACAGACATACCAATACCTTGATCAGCTCACTTTACTCAATTTTTGCGCACGTTGTTTAAGCACAGGTAGCAATGCCTGATGTAAATTACGCAATACCGTTTCCGTCGTTTGCCAGTTAATGCAGGCATCTGTCACTGACACACCGTATTTCATTGCGTCACGGGCTTGTTCAGATGTTTGATTCCCTTCATTAATATGGCTTTCTAACATAATACCTGTAATTGATTCATTACCATTAATAATTTGTTCAATAATAGAATCAACAACTAATGGTTGACGGCGGTAATCTTTATTTGAGTTTCCATGGCTACAGTCCACCATAAGCGATGGCGCTAAACCTGCTTTTTTCATTTCCGCTTCACAAGCCGCGATATCTTCCGCATTGTAATTTGGCGTTTTTCCACCACGTAAAATGACATGGCCATTACTATTCCCTTTAGTATGTAATAAACAAACTTGGCCAGATTGGTTAATTCCCATAAAACGGTGTGGCATGGCAGCAGCTTTTAATGCATTAATTGCTGTAGATAAGCTTCCATCTGTCCCATTTTTAAAACCAACTGGCATAGATAAGCCTGATGCCATTTCACGGTGTGTTTGTGACTCAGTCGTTCTTGCACCAATTGCAGACCAACTGAATAGATCCCCTAAGTATTGGGGATTGTTAGGATCCAGTGCTTCTGTTGCTAATGGTAGCCCCATATTCACTAAATTAGTTAATAAGTCACGAGCAATATGTAGGCCTTTTTCCATTTCAAAAGAGCCATCCATAAATGGGTCACTAATCAAGCCTTTCCAACCCACTGTTGTACGAGGTTTTTCAAAATAGACACGCATCACAATATATAAGCTATCACTTAATTCTTCGGCTAATACTTTTAGACGCTCACCATATTCAATAGCGGCATCCACGTCATGAATTGAGCAAGGACCACATACCACGAGTAAGCGAGGGTCACGTTGGTGAATGATATCAGCAATCACTTGGCGCGATGTCGCAATGGCATGCAGGCTGCTGTTACTCAGCGGATATTTCTCTTTCAGACTCTCAGGAGTGATTAATACCTGCTCGTCTTGAATATTCACGTTGTTGAGTACATCTTTTTGCATGATCATTTTTTACCTACTTATTAGCTTATATTTGCTTAGTTTATTATTTACGTATTGTGTTTGAGTGCATGAGTAATAACATACCATGCATCGTAAACAATTCAATCCATTTATGTAAAATATCTCTATTGATGTATATTTTTATTTACACAACCATATCTAATTGATAATTAAATAAATCAAAGAAAGATAGATATTTCCACCATTTAAATTAGAGTTGAAAACCACTCATCTGTAAATATTTATTTACAGATAAGTATGAGTTACCAGCTATATTCTAAATAGTTCAAGTTGTAGCAAGGCGGCAAAGTGAGGACATCGCAGGGAGCATACATCAGTATGTGACCTGTGTGGCTGAACAAAGCCAACACAGCTACAGCTTGAAATATGACGAATATAGTGGCGAATATAAAAAGGCCCGCAAAAGCGGGCCTCTCTATAACATAACTTTCGGATGTAGCGAAAGCGTATTACTTGGCGTTCAGACGCTCTTTGATACGAGCTGCCTTACCAGAACGCTCACGCAGGTAGTACAGTTTAGATCTGCGAACAGCACCACGACGTTTAACAGCAATGCTATCTACGACTGGAGAGTGAGTTTGGAATACACGCTCAACACCTTCGCCGTTAGAAATTTTACGAACAGTGAATGCAGAGTGCAGACCGCGGTTACGAATAGCGATAACCACGCCCTCGAATGCCTGCAGACGTTTTTTAGAGCCTTCTACGACCCATACCTTAACTTCCACGGTGTCACCCTGACGGAATGAAGGTACGTCCTGCTTCATTTGCTCTTCTTCGATTTGTTTAATAATGTTGCTCATAATAACTCTCTTACCCTAGGTAAACTGATATATTTAGACAATTAATTGTCTGGATTCATTTGTTGCTCAGACTGATATTCCCGTTGGAATTCAGCCAGCAACATCCTCTGCTCGTCAGTCAGAGCTAGGCTTTCCAGAAGCTCAGGTCTTCTAAGCCAGGTACGGCCGAGTGATTGTTTCATGCGCCAGCTATCTATTTTAGCGTGGTTTCCTGAAAGTAAAACATCAGGAACTTGCATGCCATCTAACACTTCAGGGCGGGTATAGTGTGGACAATCTAACAAACCATCTGCAAAAGAATCTTCTTGGGCAGAAGCTTGATGACCAAGTACCCCGGGTATAAACCGTGAAACTGAGTCAATCAACACCATCGCGGGAAGTTCCCCACCACTGAGAACGTAATCACCGATTGACCATTCTTCGTCAACTTCGGTTTGAATGATACGTTCATCAATGCCTTCATAGCGGCCACAAACAAGAATTAACTTCTCATTGGTTGCCAGCTCGCAAACACCGTCTTGACTGAGTTTGCGCCCTTGCGGTGAAAGATAAATAACCTTTGCACCCTCACCAGCCTCAGTTCTTGCTGCGTTGATTGCATCCTTAAGCGGCTGCACCATCATCAGCATGCCTGGACCACCACCATAGGGGCGATCATCAACAGTCTTGTGCCTATCGTGAGTAAAATCTCGCGGATTCCAGCACTCAAATGTTAGCAGGCCATTTTTCACTGCCCGGCCAGTTACCCCGTACTCGGTTATTGCGCGGAACATTTCGGGAAACAGGCTAATTACACCAATCCACATGATTTTGTCCCACTCATCAAAACCGTTCAACCGGAGATTTAAAAACCAGGATCCCAATCCACTTCAATAAGTTTGGCATCGAGATCGACTTTCTTGATAACCTGCCCATCAAGAAACGGAACCAACCGCTCCTTGATGCCAAATGCATCTTTTAAATTCGCCTTAATGACCAGTACATCATTTGAACCGGTCTCCATCATGTCAGTGACGGTACCAAGGTCATACCCTTGTAACGTCACTACGTGGCAGCCCATCAGGTCTTTCCAGTAGTATTCGTTTTCTAACTCAGGAAGTTGGGTTGAATCAACCGCAATTTCAAAATTAGTCAAGAGTGCTGCTGCATCGCGGTCATCGACCCCGTTCAGCTTGACGATGATATCCTTGTTATGATGTTTCCAATCTTCAATTTCAATGTGTTGCCATTGACCTGAACGTTGGATAAACCAAGGCTGATACTCAAAAATACTTTCAGCATGTTCGGTGGACGAAAAAACTTTGAGCCAACCACGAATACCGTATGCCGCACCTAATTTCCCCAATACTATTGGGTTTTCAGGTGGCTGTAGTTTAGTTTGCTTGCTCATTGTTACCACCGCGACAGATTAAGCTGCTTTCTTAGCTTGTTTGACCAGTTGTGCAACACGGTCAGAAATAGTTGCGCCTAAGCCAACCCAATGCTCAACACGGTCTAGGTCTAAACGCAGTTCTTCTGCTTGACCTGCAGCGATCGGGTTGAAGAAACCGATACGCTCAATGAAACGACCGTCACGCGCATTGCGGCTATCAGTCACAACGATTTGGTAGAACGGACGTTTTTTAGCGCCGCCACGAGATAAACGAATTGTTACCATAACATCCTCATTAGTTAACAAAACAACCAGACTCCATCGAGGGATAGAGTCCGGCTGTCATATAAAAAGCCCGAAAAGTTTACTCACTTTGACGCAAAAATCAATCAAAAGTGCGTTTTGTTTGAGGCTTTATTGCTTAACGCCCCGGAAAGCCCGGTGGCATCATACCCTTCATGCCGCGCATCATCTTGGCTAGGCCGCCTTTTTTCATTTTCTTCATCATGCGTTGCATGTCATCAAATTGTTTTAAGAGGCGATTAACTTCTTGCACGGTAGTTCCCGAACCTGCCGCAATACGACGTTTTCGTGAACCTTTAATAATTTCTGGTTTTTCACGTTCTTTACGTGTCATGGAATTAATCATCGCTTCCATACGAACGGTGATTTTATCATCCATTTGGGACTTAACGGCATCGGGTAACTGAGACATTCCTGGCATTTTGCTCATCATGCTCGCCATGCCGCCCATATTACGCATTTGCTTTAATTGACTTAAAAAGTCGTTTAAATCAAAGCCATCTCCCGTTTTAAGTTTTTTAGCAAGCTTTTCAGCTTCATCACGGTCAACTTTATGCTCAATCTCTTCAATCAGAGAAATCACATCCCCCATACCAAGGATACGAGACGCTACACGCTCTGGATGGAATGGTTCTAAGGCATCAGTTTTTTCACCAACACCTAAGAACTTAATAGGTTTCCCCGTAATCGCACGAATTGAAAGCGCCGCACCGCCTCGTGCATCACCATCCACCTTGGTCAACACGACCCCTGTCAGTGGTAAGGCTTCGTTAAATGCTTTCGCTGTGTTTGCCGCATCCTGCCCTGTCATCGCATCAACGACGAATAAGGTCTCAACGGGCTTAATAATGCGGTGAACCTCTTGGATTTCCTCCATCATCGCTTCATCGACATGCAAGCGACCTGCGGTATCCACCAACAACACATCGTAGAATTGCAATTGTGCATGTTTTAATGCTTTTTGAACAATTGCTGCGGGTTTTTCTTGTACTTCTGAAGGGAAAAAGTCAATTCCAACGCTTTCAGCTAATGTCTCTAGTTGTTTAATCGCTGCAGGGCGATAAACGTCAGCAGAGACAACTAATACTTTTTTCTTTTGCTTTTCTTTTAATAGCTTACCTAATTTTGCAACGCTGGTTGTTTTACCGGCACCTTGCAACCCCGCCATTAAAACAACCGCGGGGGGTTGTGCAGACAAATTAAGTTGGTGGTTTTCGTCCCCCATCGCCCTAGTCAGTTCATTTTGAACTATTTTAATGAACTCTTGGCCAGGTGTTAGACTTTTATTGACATCTTGCCCAACGGCATTTTCTTTAACTTTTTGAATGAATTCACGGACAACTGGTAAAGCAACGTCAGCTTCCAGTAAGGCCATGCGAACTTCGCGTAGTGTTTCTTTAATATTTTCATCAGTTAGACGGCCACGCCCACTGATATTGCGCAACGTGCGCGATAGTCTGTCAGTTAAATTATCAAACATATGTCTTAGCTCAATTCTGTTGATGGGCCGATGTCAGCCTGATCTGGTTGCTAATACAGATAATTTCAAGTGTCATTATCTAACAACTTGAATTATAAGCATCAATGCCTTCACTATGATGAAGGGAAACCAACACTAAAAATAATCGCGGCAAAATAATGCCCCATTGTAACATGCCCACAGTTTTTTCGCTGCCCCCTGTTTGAAACAGATGATACAGGTTATTATGGCTTGAATTTAATAATACGAACCAAGCAGTAGGCGCATGAAGTGCTATCAGCAATGAATATATTGTGATTGGCCCGTCCAATAGTTGGAGCCTACACTCGTACAAGTTATACTATGAAATAACTTTCCACTAAAAACGATTAACGACACTATACTATGCCCGTATTTGCAGTCATAGCAGTTTGTACATACATGGTCAGTCTATTACTGATCGTCCCTGGCCAAGTGCGTAAGCAGCCACTCTACCGCTATCTTGCACTTTTTCTTGCTGTGATTGCGTTAGTAACTCACGCTATTACATTGAAATTTTTGATTTTCAGTGAAGCCGAAGGACAAAACCTCACACTGCTGAATTTAGGCTCAACAGTGAGCTTGCTCATGTGTGTGATTATGACTGTTGTCGCTTATTGGGGAAAAGCTTGGTACTTAACGCCCATCGTCTATAGTTTTGCCATCATTAACTTGATGTTGTCGACGCTAATGCCTGGGGAGTTTATTACGCATCTCGAAGCACGAGTACCACTTTTTGTTCATATTGGCCTCGCTTTATTGAGCTATGCAACACTTCTTATTGCCGCCTTATATGCGTTACAAGTGGCTTTAATTGACCATCAGCTAAAAAACAAAACCTTAAAATTTAGTCCCGATATGCCACCTATGATGGTAATTGAACGTAAAATGTTCCACGTCACTCAAGTTGGCGTCATTTTGCTGACTCTTACCTTATGTACCGGCTTTATTTATATGGATAATATTTTTGATAAAGAAAATATCCATAAATCGGTGTTATCCGTGATCGCCTGGTTTGTTTATATCACTCTACTTTGGGGCCATTTCCATGGAGGATGGCGAGGTAAGCGCGTCTTATTTTTCCATGTTGGCGGGTCAATCATTTTAACCATGGCTTTTTTTGGTAACCGTCTAATACAGGAGTTTATGGTATTTTGACACAAATAAAGTCACTCTTTTCACAGCATAAGGAAACTTGTTTTGGATGATGTGTCCACGAGTACGCTAATCATCATATTGATTGTTTTAATTTTTATGTCAGCCTATTTTTCTGCATCAGAAACAGGGATGATGACGCTAAACCGTTATCGGTTAAAACATTTAGCAAAACAAGGCAATCGCTCAGCGATCCGTGTTGAAAAACTTCTTAAGCATCCAGACAAGCTGTTAAGTCTCGTCCTTATCGGTAACAACTTAATTAATATCGTCGCTTCTGCATTAGCGACGATTATCGGTATGAGGCTGTATGGTAACGCAGGAGTCGCGATATCGACGGGGATCCTGACCTTTGTGATCCTCATTTTTGCTGAAGTTATGCCCAAAACGCTGGCTGCGCTCTACCCTGAAAAAATCGCATTTCCAAGTAGTTATTTCTTAAAACCATTGCAAGTGGTCATGATGCCCATTGTTTGGGCATTTAATACGATTTCAGCGTTGCTGTTACGTTGCATTGGCGTGAAATCACTAACCGCAAGAACTGATGCGGTTAATAAGGAAGAGTTACGCACTATTGTTAACGAATCAAAGCATAAAATTAGCCGCCGAAATCAAGATATGTTGATTTCAATTTTAGATTTAGACAAAGTCACTGTCGGCGATATTATGCTGCCTAGGAATGAAATTGTTGGTATTGATGTCAATGATGACTGGAAGTCAATTATTCGGCAGCTCACCCACTCACCTCATGGCCGTATTGTGTTATACCGTGACTCACTCGATGACTCTATTGGTATTTTACGTGTCCGTGAAGCCTACCGTCTTATGATGGAAAAACGTGAGTTTAATAAGCAAAACCTCATAAAAGCTGCTGATAACATTTATTTTATTCCTAACAGTACACCTTTAAACGTTCAGTTAGTTAATTTCCAGCACAATAAAGAAAAACTCGGGATCATTGTTGATGAATACGGTGAAATTCAAGGCCTTATCACTGTAGAAGATATATTAGAAGAGATAGTGGGTGACTTTACAACCTCTATGTCGCCATCCTTAGCCGAGGAAGTCTTGCCACAAAGTGATGGGAGTGTTCTTGTGGACGGCACTGCAAATATTCGTGAACTGAATAAGGCTTTTGACTGGAATCTCCCTATAGATGGCCCTAGAACGGTTAATGGGATGGTTTTAGAGGTTATCGGTGACATCCCACAACCTGAAGAGCAAATCGTGGTAGGCCATTACCTTATCGAAGTATTAACGATGAGTGAAAATATCGTTAAGCAGGTGAGGATCACGCCACTTACTTTTAGTTCTCAAGTCCCTGATCTTTGAGTTGACTATAAACTTGCCAGTAAATTCTCATATAAAAAAAGAGCCTTCATTGGCTCTTTTTAATAGCGAATATGCGATAAAAAACTAAACGTGTAACTGCTCAAGTTTCTCTGCTGGTAGTGCTAACTCATCGTTCTTATTGATTCCAATTTCTGATGCGATAACATTACGTGCAATTTGCTGAGCTTCTTCTAGCGAGTGCATTTTGTATGTACCACATTGGTACACATTCAATTCGGGAATTTTGTTTTGATCTTTCACTTGCAAAACATCTTCCATTGCAGCTTTCCATGCCTTAGCAACACGCTGTTCATCTGGCTGACCGATAAGGCTCATATAAAAACCAGTACGACACCCCATTGGTGAAATATCAATAATTTCAACACCATTACCGTTGAGGTGATCACGCATAAAGCCTGCAAAGAGATGCTCTAAAGTATGCGTTCCTTTTTCTGTCATGGCTTCTTCATTGGGCACAGTAAAGCGCAAATCAAAAACCGTAATGGTATCACCACTTGGTGTTTTCATGGTCTTTGCCACACGTACAGCAGGTGCTGACATGCGAGTATGATCGACAGTAAAGCTATCTAATAATGGCATTTCGTGACCTCCTCGAAAATAAAAAATATTTTCTAAAATAAATGAAACTATTTTGAAAATACATAGTCTGAATTATTGAAAGACGCGCAATTTGTTATCATCCCTAATTCTCTAAGAGATTTTTTATTTGGCCACCTAGAGTGGCCATTTCTTTTAACGCCCTGCATGAATGCGCAGATAGTCCTCAAAGCTTTCGCTCTCATTTTGTTCCATCTTTGCTTGCTTCTCTATTGAAGCTAATCGTGCTTGCTCAAATTGCTCTTCAGTTATCACTTCATACGGCTCATTCACTAACTGTTCAAAATATTTTTCAGCTAATTCTAACCCGTAGCCACCAATGCCTTTCTCTAGCATTTCATCCATAACAAGTGCTGAATATGTGAGAGTAGGGTCTTTAAACATAGCAACAAATTGGTGACAAACCTCTTGATACTTGGCATCACAACAAGTGTCTAATACTTCAGCCACGCGAATCAAGTCATTAAATAATTGCTGCCCGACTTCAACTAATGGCTTAACTTCACTGCCACAACCGAAACCAATAACTTGACCTGGTTTACGGCCTTCGAGGATGACACGATTCCAGTTTTGACGACAACAGTCTAATTCCTGTGCATTCATTTCAGGTGCATCAGCAAGTACACACCAGATTAAGAATAGATCAACAAAACGAGCTTGAGTTTCATTAACACCAATTGCACTAAATGGATTAATATCAAGTGAACGGACTTCAATGTACTCAATACCACCGCGCAACAACGCATCAGACGGTGATTCACTACCTTTAGGTACGCGTTTAGGCCGTATTGGGGCGTAGAGCTCATTTTCAATTTGTAGCACATTCGTATTCAGTTGAATATATTTGCCATCTTTTTTTACCCCCAGTTTTTCAAATTCAGCTGAAGGCTTATGGATGGCTTTTTTCAGGCTTTCGACGTATTCATCCAGTTTATTGAATGTGATATTTAAATCACTTTGTGATTTATTTGTATACCCCAAGTCACTCATGCGTAATGATGTCGCATAAGGCAAGTAATACGTACCACAGTCCGTTTTATCAAATGATAGTGTAGTATCTCTATCTTTCAAAAAAGAGCCGCAGATAGCCGGAGATGCGCCAAATAGATAAGGAATAACCCAACCAAAGCGGTAGTAATTTCTAATCAGGCGCAAATAGCCTTCAGAAATTTTTTCTTTGCCACTTTCTGCATCTTCAATACCAGCCCATGCTTGCCAAAATTCAATCGGCAAAGAGAAGTTATAATGCACCCCTGCTATCGTCTGCATCAAAGCGCCATAACGATTTTTAAGGCCCTCACGGTACAGTGTTTTAAACTGCCCTACATTAGAAGAGCCATATTGCGCAAGAGTGATTCTATCTTCACTTTCAATAAAGCACGGCATACTCAACGGCCACATTCTTTCATTTTGAAGATGACGAGCAGTATAGCGGTGCAAATCCCGCAAAAAAGCCAAATTATGGCTAATGCTTTTATCTACAGGAGTAATAAATTCGAGTAAGGACTCCGCAAAATCTGTCGTGATCCATTTATGTGTTAAAGCTTTTCCCAGCCCTTCTGGATGCAAGGTCTCTGCAATTGCGCCTGTTGGGGTTACACGCAATGTTTCACGCTCTATACCACGTTGAATGCCATTTAGTGTTTCTGGGTGCGCCTCTAACCATGAGAGCGCTTTCGATACGTCCGGGATCAAGTCGACCTCCCGCCTGTGATGTTAATTTATTTTATTAAGGCAATTACTTTAGCCTAAATCACAGAAATTGTCGCTGTCTAGATGTGTTGTTTATGAGGGAATAAATCAAAGAGCTATCGAAAATATGATTTAGTTAATTTTATGAATGGCAATTTTAGACAAAAAAAACTCCTCGAATGAGGAGTTTCTTAATGATGGTGCATCCGGGAGGATTCGAACCTCCGACCGCTCGGTTCGTAGCCGAGTACTCTATCCAGCTGAGCTACGGATGCAAAATTTGGTCGATAGTAAATCGATAGTTACAATAACTATTATTGAATTAAATTAATAAGGTATTATTGATATCGCTAAGTTATTAGCTAAGAGATGGTGCATCCGGGAGGATTCGAACCTCCGACCGCTCGGTTCGTAGCCGAGTACTCTATCCAGCTGAGCTACGGATGCATACTTAATGCAAGATGTGCTGCTCTCTCAAACTTCTTTATCAACTTCTACTTCTATAAATCAATTTCTTAGTTACTGCTTTGTTTCGTTGCTAAAACCGAAACAACACCCCATCAGATGTTCTCATAGGGTTAAAGATGGTGCATCCGGGAGGATTCGAACCTCCGACCGCTCGGTTCGTAGCCGAGTACTCTATCCAGCTGAGCTACGGATGCATAATCTAAAATGGCGGTGAGGGAGGGATTCGAACCCTCGATGCAGCTTTTGACCGCATACTCCCTTAGCAGGGGAGCGCCTTCAGCCTCTCGGCCACCTCACCATATTTTAGTTACACACGATTTGTTTTTTCAAACATCTCGTTGCTGTGTGGCGCACATATTACTTTCCTAGACTTAGAAGTCAAACAATTTTTCCAAACTTTTTGCATTCCGTTGTCTGTTTGCACATTTCACAAGCAAGATGATTAGTTTAACACCGAAAAAGAGACATTTCAGCCCTTATGGCACTAACTTTATAAATAAAAATACAGGGACAAAATCATTCTATAAATGAATAAAAATGAGTTCACAGGATTGATTTGCCTATATTTCAAACAAAAGAAAATAAACTCTCAGCACAAAGGGACCTAAGACTAAACAATAAAATGAGTTCGAGGAAAGATAGTTATAAAAAAGAAAGGATGTTCCTAGAAATAATGAGAGTAAGACAAGCGCCCATTCTTGCTGTGTGGTCAATCATTGGACGCTTATTCATTATTATTGATTATCTGGTTGAGTCTTTTCAGCCTGGATCCGTTGATAAATTTCTTCACGGTGAACAGAAACTTCTTTTGGGGCATTAACACCAATACGAACTTGGTTGCCTTTGACACCCAATACAGTAACTGTTACCTCATCGCCTATCATGAGTGTTTCACCAACTCGACGAGTCAGAATAAGCATTCTTTGCTCCTTGAAATATTAAAAGAGTCGGGTCTCTAGGTATCCCCGCTATTGTCCATCACACACCGTGAAAACGCAAAGCAATGACATTCACCTAAAGCATTGATGCCATCAATACAAGCATTCTAATTATTTACAAACAAAATATAGCACTACAAACGATACATTAACAATGCCGCAACAGATTAAAGTTGCCTCATTTTTCAATGAGGCAACGTTGTAAGTGCTTACAGGCGTGCTTCAACCCACTCTTCGACACTCGCCATAGCAGCAGGTAATGCGCTAACGTCAGTACCTCCTGCTTGAGCCATGTCTGGGCGACCGCCACCTTTACCACCTACCTGGCTTGCGATGTGGGAAATCAAATCCCCTGCTTTAACTTTAGCCGTCAAATCATTAGTTACCCCAACGATCATACTGACTTTATCACCACTTGTTGTTGAAAGCACGATAATCGCTGATTTCAACTGATTTTTAAGGTCATCAACCATAGTTCTCAATAACTTAGGATCAGTATCTCCTAATTGAGTGACTAACAATTTGATGCCTTTCACCTCTTTCGCTTTACTACTTAGTGAAGCACTTTCTTGAGATGCTTGTTGATCTTTTAGTTGCACAATTTCTTTTTCGAGCTGGCGAGATTTATCTAATGCCGCTTTTACTTTCTCGACAAGGCTATTAATATCACCTTTTACTAGGTGTGCAATTGCCGAAAGTTGCTCTGATTGATTATGTATGCTTTCAATCGCCATTGAGCCTGTCGTCGCTTCAATACGGCGAACACCTGCAGCCGTACCTGATTCGCTCAAAATACGGAATAAACCAATATCACCAGTGCGACGCGCATGTGTGCCACCACATAACTCGATAGAGAAATCCCCCATACTCAGAACGCGCACACGCTCTTCATATTTTTCACCGAACAATGCCATAGCACCTTTTGCTTTAGCACCTTCTAAATCCATTAGTTCAGTTTCAATTTCTGAATTTTTACGAATTTGCGCATTCACAATATCTTCTACTTCACGTAGTTGTTCTTGTGTCATCGCCTCAAAATGAGAGAAGTCAAAACGCAAGTATTTATCATTAACTAATGAACCCTTTTGAGAAACATGGTCGCCTAATACTTGACGTAATGCCGCATGCAGTAAATGTGTTGCTGAGTGGTTTAAGCGGATCGCATCACGTCTAGCGCTATCCACAAAAGCTGTAATTCTATGGTTAACAACCAGTGACCCCACCTCTACCTTACCAATATGCCCAATTGCTTGACCATATTTTTGTGTGTCAGTGACTTTAAAGCTTGCATTGTCATTGTTTAAGTAACCCGTATCGCCGACTTGCCCACCAGATTCGGCATAAAATGCCGTTTTATCGAGTATAACTAAGCCTTCTTCACCAGCATTCAAGCTGTCTACAGGGTGGCCATCTTTATAGAGTGCAGTAATAGTAGCTTGTTGCTCATCATATTGATAACCTGAGAATTCACTACGCTTATCGACTTTAATTAAAGAGTTATAATCCGCACCAAAACCACTGGATTCACGCGCACGACGGCGCTGGTCTTCCATCGCTCGCTCAAAACCGTCTTCGTCGACTTTAATATTGCGTTCGCGACAAACATCTGCCGTTAAATCAATTGGGAAACCATAAGTGTCATATAAGCGGAATGCCGCTTCACCATCTAGGGTATCCCCTTTCAGTGATGCAAGTTCTTCATCTAATAATTGAAGACCGCGCTCTAAAGTACGCGCAAATTGCTCTTCTTCAGTCTTGAGAACTTTTTCAACTATCGCTTGCTGTCGTCCAAGTTCTTCTGCCGCAGGCCCCATGACTTTAATCAGTGGCGCAACTAATTTGTAGAAAAAAGTGTCTTTTGCACCAAGCATATAACCGTGACGAACAGCACGACGGATAATGCGACGCAAAACATAACCACGGCCTTCATTCGATGGAATAACACCATCACTAACAAGGAATGCGCAAGAACGAATATGGTCAGCAATAACACGTAATGATTTATTTTCTAAATCTGTTGCGCCAGTTGCTTTAGCTGCCGCAGCGATAAGGTCACGGAAGATATCAATTTCATAGTTTGAATTAACGTGCTGCAGTACCGCAGAAATACGCTCTAAGCCCATTCCTGTATCAACTGAAGGTTTTGGTAGAGGCTCCATTGTCCCGTCAGACTGACGGTTAAATTGCATGAAGACTAAGTTCCAAATTTCAATATAGCGGTCACCGTCTTCTTCAGGACTTCCCGGAGGCCCTCCCCATATATGGTCACCGTGATCATAGAAAATCTCGGTGCATGGGCCACAAGGACCAGTATCACCCATTTGCCAGAAGTTATCTGACGCATATGGTGCGCCCTTGTTATCACCAATACGAATAATACGCTCAACTGGAATACCTATTTCTTTATTCCAGATATCATAAGCTTCGTCATCAGTTGCGTAAACGGTCACCCACAACCTTTCTTTTGGTAAGTTAAACCATTCTTCGCTAGTCAATAACTCCCAAGCAAAACGGATAGCGTCATGCTTAAAGTAATCACCAAAGCTAAAATTGCCTAACATTTCAAAAAATGTATGGTGGCGGGCGGTATAGCCCACATTTTCTAAGTCGTTATGTTTACCACCTGCACGCACACAGCGTTGCGCGGTTGTCGCTCGGGAATATGCTCTTTTATCCAGGCCAAGAAATACATCTTTGAACTGGTTCATCCCTGCGTTTGTGAACAATAGTGTAGGGTCATTATTTGGCACTAGTGAACTACTAGAGACCACTTGATGACCTTTTGTATGGAAAAAGTCGAGAAACGCTTGACGGATCTCAGCGGTGCTTTTACTCATATTTATCCCGATATCAAGCTGGAAACAGAATTACGAATTGTTGAGATGGAATGTAACATCACCTCTAATCAACTCTCCGATTAAAAAGTGACTGATAAGATAAAGTCTCTTTGTGCAGAAGTAAAATATAGATACATCCATTCGCAGCTTTCATTGTAAAGCGTATAGATATTTTCTGAAAGTATGTTTATACCTTGCACTGATGTATTTTTCCACAGAAAAACTGTTCAATAAACTATTAATGCAATAGGTCTAAAACAAAACAGGCGCCACCACTTGAGCGGGACGCCTATAAATAACATATAAATCAAATAACTATGTTGATATTAAAATTCTTCTGGTGCTTCTTCTTCATCAGCATCATTGATAAAGTCTGTTGCCGCACTACTAAATTCACCCGTGTGGTTCAATAACATTTCACGCAGTTTAGTATCAATTTCTTGAGCGACGTCTGGATGCTCTTTTAAATAATTTGTTGAATTAGCTTTACCTTGGCCAATCTTGTCGCCGTTATAGCTATACCAGGCCCCAGCTTTTTCAATTAACTTATGTTTTACACCCAAGTCAATTAACTCGCCAAAGGTATTAATACCTTCACCATACAAAATTTGGAATTCAGCTTGTTTAAATGGTGCTGCAACTTTGTTTTTTACCACTTTAACGCGAGTTTCACTACCAACGATCTCTTCGCCATTTTTCACTGCGCCAATACGACGGATATCTAAGCGAACAGATGCGTAGAATTTTAATGCATTACCACCCGTTGTTGTTTCTGGGTTACCAAACATAACACCTATCTTCATACGAATTTGGTTAATGAAGATCAGTAGAGTGTTAGATGTTTTTAAGTTACCCGCTAACTTACGCATTGCTTGGCTCATCATACGAGCTGCTAAGCCCATATGTGAATCACCAATTTCACCTTCAATTTCAGCTTTCGGTGTTAACGCGGCAACGGAGTCAACGATGATCACATCAACTGCGCCTGAACGAGTTAATGCATCACAAATTTCTAGGGCTTGCTCGCCGGTATCGGGTTGAGAACACAGTAAGTTATCGATATCTACACCTAGCTTTTTAGCATAGATGGGATCTAAAGCATGTTCAGCATCGATGAAAGCACACGTTTTACCACTACGCTGTGCGGCAGCAATAACTTGCAGAGTTAGTGTTGTTTTACCTGAAGCTTCAGGGCCGTAGATTTCAACAATACGGCCTAGTGGCAAGCCACCAGCACCCAATGCAACATCAAGGGATAAGGAGCCTGTTGAGATAGTTTCAACATCCATAGAGCGGTCTTCACCAAGACGCATAATGGAACCTTTACCAAATTGTTTTTCAATTTGGCCTAATGCTGCTGCAAGTGCTTTTTGTTTGTTTTCATCAATAGCCATGTTTACTCCCTAAGTGCAATGATTTGACCACTGCAGATAAAACGATTGAATTCGGTTTGTTGAAATTAATTATACTGTATAATCATACAGTATCAAGAAAATTTTTAATTTAACTGTTCTAAAAGTGTTTCGAGTATATAAATTGTTGATTGAAAACGAACTTCGTTTCTGTTTCCTTGAAACACTCTATGCTGTGTAGTGACAAATACTGTCTGGTCTGCCTGTTTTTGTGCAAAACCAAACCATACCGTACCAACAGGTTTTTCTACACTACCGCCCCCCGGGCCTGCAATCCCACTGACTGAAATAGCAAAATCTGCACAAGCTGCTTGTAAAGCGCCCTCCGCCATTTCAGTAACAACCTGTTGGCTGACCGCGCCATACCGCTGTAAAGATTCACTTTTAACACCGATCATTTGGTGCTTTGCCTCATTGCTGTAAGTCACAAAACCGCGCTGAAAGTAGTCGGAACTACCCGATATATCAGTCAAAACCTTAGCAACCCAGCCTCCAGTACAAGACTCCGCGGTTGTGACTGTTTTACCCTGTTCTTTCAGTTTCAGCCCAACCTGAATACTCAATGTTTCAAGCCGCTTCTCATCTATCATGATGTTATCTACCTTTATGCCATTTTTTTACGAACGCGATCCCAAACCCATAAACCCGCTATCGCAATTGCGAAGACAGCACCAAAACCAATACCTGCATTCACAACTGACAAACCTGCTTTAATTGCTAATGAGTACAAGCCTAACATAATCAGCATTGCACTATTTTCACCTAAATTTTGTACCGCGATCGCATTCCCTGCCCCAACGGTTTCTTTCCCTTTTTCTTGCAATAATGCATTCAATGGAACAACAAATAAACCACCAAAAACACCGAGAATGATTAAAATGAAATAGGATGGAATGATATTTGTTTGCAAGGAAAGTAACACCACCATCACCCCGATAATAACCCCTGCAGGAATGCAGCGATAAACTGTTTTTAGGGTAATAAATTTGGCAGCAAGCCCAGCACCTGCGACTATTCCCACGGCAACCATCGCATTTAGTATAGTCGGCGTTGTGTTGTCTTGTAACCCCAATGCCACAGGTACCCATGCAACAAGCAGAAAACGCAGTGTTACCCCGGCCCCCCAGAACAAACTGGTTCCGACTAGTGAAAAACGACTTTCTTGGTTTGCCCATAGCACGCGGCACGCACTGAAAAAAGACGTCATCAGCAATTTAAGATCCCAACCTTTTCCCGGCCTCGCAGCGTCTAAATGTGGGATGAAAAAATTCGCAATAACGGCTAGTGCGTAGAGTACAGCACATGTTCCCAGCGCTAAGATTAAGTTAATATCGGAAAGCATTCCGCCAACAACTGAGCCCACTAAAATGGCTGCGATTGTTGAAGCTTCCATGACACCATTGGCCTTAACAAGGTTATCTCCCCCGGTCAGTTCACCCAAAATACCGTATTTAGCTGGCGAATATGAAGCGGCTCCGATCCCCACTAACCCATAACAAAGGAATGGGTTTAGGCCAAAACAAATTCCTAATGCGCCAATAAATTTGAAGATGTTAGAAAACAACATCACTCGGCCCTTTGAGAACCTATCTGCAATTTGCCCAACAAACGGCGCTAAAACGATATACGTGAAAACAAACACCATTTGCAGGATAGGATGGCTCCATTCAGGATAGAACTCGGCTTTAAGCTGGGCTAATATGGCGAACAATAGTGCATTATCTGCAAATGCAGAGAGAAACTGTGAAGCAAGTACGGCTTTCATTCCTCTGCTCATTAACGGCGAATTGGAAGTACTTTCTTGCATCTTATTCATCCTTTAATGCCATTTGTTTTAATGTAACAAAGTCCGTTTTACCACTACCAAGTACTGGCAACTCTTTAACAAAACGAATATCGCGGGGAACCGCTAACTCGGTTAACCCTTTGCTTTTGGCTGCGCTAGACAATGCACTACGGACTAATTCTTTATCTGTTGTGAACAAAACAAGCGCTTCACCCTTACTGCTATCTGGCTTTGTCACCACACCGTGATTTGCATTAGGAGAAAGAGAGGCCACCATTTGCTCAATACTTTCGAGAGAAACCATTTCGCCTGCAAGTTTAGCAAAACGCTTAACACGGCCTTTTATCGTACAGAAATTTTTATGATCTAATTCAACGATATCACCGGTGTCGTACCAACCTTCCTCTATTTCACCTTGTGCATTTTCAGCTTGCGGTGCTTCAAGTACGCCTGGCGCTTCAACACGCAAATACCCTTTCATGATATTTGGGCCTTTAAGCTGTAATTTTCCGCCTTGCTCAATACCGGAAATCGGGATAATTCGCGCTTCCATTTCAGGTAGAATTTGCCCTACAGAACCTTCTTTCGCGGCCATAGGGACATTGATTGATACAATTGGTGCACACTCAGTTACCCCATAGCCCTCAAGAATTCGGATACCAAATTTATCAAACCAGATCTTTTTCGTTTTATCCGATAATTTTTCTGCGCCGGCAACCACATAACGCAAACGTGCAAAATCATACTGATGAGCAAACCGTGCATAGTTACCTAAAAAGGTTGATGTCCCAAATAAGACGGTACAGTTTTTGTCATAGACTAATTCAGGAATGATCCGGTAATGCAATGGACTTGGGTAAAGGAAAACTCGGCTCCCTGAAAATAGCGGGATAAATAGCCCAACCGTCAAACCAAATGCATGAAATAGCGGCAGTGACGACATAAAGCGGTCACGTGGTGTGAAATCAGCGATTGTTTTAATTTGTTCTACGTTTGCCATTAAACTGGCATGGCTATGAACAACACCTTTTGGTGTACCTTCTGAGCCGGATGTAAATAAAACAATCGCCTCATCGGACGGTTTACGGGGAATAATAGCTTTTTTAGGGTTAAATAAGTGCTTAATAATCCATAATTTATCTTGCCATGTTACTGTGTCTTTTAAATCTTCAAGGTAAATCCAACTGGCTTCTGGCACTTGCTCTGGAATATGCGTTAAGTTGCCTTTTTCCAAAAACTGGCGGGAAGTAAAGACCACTTTTGCAGCAGAAGCTTTTAACGCGTTGCTAATACCATGACTGCCCGCAGTGTAATTAAGCATAGCAGGTACTCGGCCTCTCATTAAAGCACCGAAAATTGCAGCCGCGGTGACTGTCGCATTTGGCAGTAATAAGCCAACCCTTTCATTTTCATGAGTATAACGTTCAATAATACGACCAACCCCTAACGTTTTTTTCAATAGAGATTGATATGAATCTTCTTTAAATGCGATGTCTTCAATACAAGGCGTGCGGCGCCCAAAAAACTGGACACTTTGAATAAATTCTTCAACTAATGTGACTTGTGGTAAACAAGACATACGAGCAGATTTCATGATTTGGTACAGATGTTCACCCGCCAGAGCACGACGCTCTATAGCCTTAGATGCTTCTGGCATAGGAATATCTTGTGCTGGTAAGATATGTAACGTCACTTTCGGGAACCATTTTAATGGAAAAATCCCTTTCAGACGCCCAAAATGGCTATATTGTGCACCTTCTATACGAATAGGAACAACTTTTGCTCCTGACTTAGCTGCCACAAACGCTGCACCTTCGTATATTTTCATTAAAGAACCATGAACTGAAATTCGACCTTCGGGAAAAATAACTATCGGACGACCTTTTTCTACCTCTTTAACAAGGTGACGAATACCTAGTGGGTTGGCGGGATCAAGAGGAACAATATCTGCATAAGGCTTAAGGCGCTTCACCATTTTCGGTGTGGCAAATGTCGAATAAACAGCAAATACAGGCTTAACAGGCAAGAAAAGTGCAATCAATACACCATCAAGAAAAGAAACATGATTAGGTGTAATTAAGCATTTATCTTGATTAAATTCTTTCGCATCGCCAATAACTTGTACACGAAATAAAAATTTAAGTACTGTTTTGACTACCTTTGCCAACATAATGAATCCCTATACTATGATTATATTTTGATATATTAGAGTGATACGTTTCTACCCTTAGCTGCGTCTATCTTACTGAGCCGCTCCATTTACTCTAATTGGTATATTCCTAAAATACCGATGACTTACCATAAATACGTTTAAGTTAAATCATTAAGTTGTGTGATGATATCGTCGACTGGCTGCGCAGCATCAATAATATGGTGTGCTGTCGCGCGATATATAGGCTCCCTTTGCTGCATCACTTCTTCAATTTCTTCAACTAAAGATTTCCCCGTCAAGCTTGGCCGCTGATCGGCTTGTGGTTCCGCAGCAAGGCGTTTTGCTAAAACTTCAGGATTGGTATTTAAATAAATAACGGTGCCGTTATTACGCATAATTTGCTGATTTTCTTCTGCAAGAACAAGGCCTCCACCAGTAGATACAATCATGTTATTTTGCTTAATCGACTTAAGAACGTCAGTCTCTAATTGACGAAAGTAATCCCAGCCGTGCTGTTCAACAATTTCAGCAATACTTTTTCCAGCTTTTTCTAAAATCAATTTATCTGTATCAACAAATTGATAACCTTTAGATTCTGCAAGTTTTTTACCTATTGTGGTTTTCCCCGAACCTCTTGGACCGATAATGTAAAACATTAAATTTCATCCCATCATCATAAATACTAAGCAATACTAACTACAAATTTGCTTATGATAAATTGCCTTATTTGGCAAATAAAAAAAGAAAGCCACACAAGTGTGGCTATCTCATCATGTTGACTCTTTATGGGCGACTTAAAAAGTCGCCATATCCGATCCATTTATACGTTGTCAGAGCATCTAACCCCATAGGGCCACGTGAATGCAGTTTTTGCGTACTCACGGCAACTTCTGCACCTAAACCGAACTGCCCACCATCGGTAAAACGCGTACTTGCATTAACATATACCGCTGCTGAATCTACACACTGAACAAAATAGTCAGCTTGATGAATGGATTCTGTCAAGATAGCATCAGAATGTGCGGTGCCATAATGGCGAATATGGTCGATAGCCGCGTCAATATCATCAACAATTTCGACGTTAAGATCCAGTGATAGCCATTCATCAACAAGGTTTTCAGGTTTTACATCAACAACGTTTGCTGGGCCTTCTTTTAGCAAGGGAAGCGCTTTCTCACTCGCATGCAATGTCACTTGTTGCTGCGCCATTTTTTCACTTAAAAATGGTAAAAACTCATTCGCAATCTCTTTATGAACTAATAATGTTTCAAGTGAATTACAGGCACTTGGGCGCTGAACTTTTGCATTAATAATCACGTTAATCGCTTTATTAAAATCTACGGATTTATCAACAAATGTGTGGCAAACGCCAATTCCACCCGTAATGACTGGGATCGTTGATTGCTCACGGCATAATTTATGTAAACCTGCACCACCCCGAGGAATTAGCATATCAACGTAGCGATCTAATTTGAGTAATTGTGCGACTAATTCACGGTCAGGGTTATTAATAGCTTGTACTGCATCTGCTGGCAAGCCGCTATTTTCCAATGCTTTTTGAATAACTTCCACCACCGCAAGGTTAGTATGATGCGTCTCTTTCCCGCCACGCAAAATGACCGCATTACCTGTTTTTAAACATAACGAAGCCACATCAACAGTGACATTAGGGCGAGCTTCATAAATGACACCGACAACCCCCAATGGGACACGACGGCGCTGTAAATTTAAGCCACTATCCAATTGGCTTCCATCAATGATTTGCCCAACAGGGTCAGCTAATTGGCATACTTTTCTGACATCATCAGCAATACTTTTTAAACGCTCTGGCGTCAATAATAAGCGGTCTTGCAACGCTTCGGTCATACCGCTTGCTTTTGCCTGCGCCATGTCTTTTTGATTCGCTGCGAGTATAACGGCATTGTCTTGTTCTAATAGATCAGCAATTTGTAATAATGCTGCATTTTTTTGTTTGGTGCTTAACTGAGCTAATTGCCATGAAGCAACCCTTGCTGCCTTACCCATTGTCTCTAACATAATTAACTCACTATCATATCATCACGATGAACAGCCACAGAACCGTGTTCATAGCCAAGTATTTTGCTGATTTCTTGTGAATGGTGCCCCGCAATCATTCTCAGTGCATCACTATTATAGTGGCTGACCCCATGAGCAAGGTCTTTTCCTGCCATATTACGAATACGGATCACTGCACCTCGAGAGAAATCGCCTTCAATTTTCTGAATACCTTTTGGCAATAACGAGCTGCCTTTTTCCATGATCGCCAATTGTGCACCATCATCAATATACACATCCCCAGCGGCTGGAGCTCCGAAAATCCAACGTTTACGATTTTCCATTGGATTTTTTTGCCCATAAAAACGGGTGCCAACCGGAAGGTTTTCAATAACCGCATTAATCACATCCGGTTTATTTCCAGCTGCAATGATAACATCAATCCCTGCGCGGCCCGCGACATCTGCCGCTTGCAGTTTAGTTGCCATTCCACCGGTTCCTAACCCGCTGACACTTCCCCCCGCCATTTCACGAAGCTCATCATTAATACCATACACTTCCGGGATCAATTTTGCATTTGGATTGCTGCGTGGGTCTGCATCATATAAGCCTTCGATATCAGTCAGTAATAACAGTTTGTCAGCATCTCCGAGGATCGCAGCCAAAGCAGAGAGATTGTCATTATCACCGACTTTGATTTCCGCAGTAGCAACGGCATCGTTTTCATTGATAACAGGAATGATTCCGTTATCTAGCAGTGCTTGTAAGGTATCTCGTGCATTTAAAAAACGTTCTCTGTCTTCTAAATCGGCTCGTGTCAGTAACATTTGCCCGATATGAATACCATAAATGGAGAATAACCGTTCCCATAACTGAATTAAACGACTTTGGCCGACCGCCGCAAGCAACTGTTTAGATGCTATGGTAGCCGGCAGTTCGGGGTAATTTAAATGTTCACGACCTGCGGCAATTGCCCCAGAAGTCACAATAATAATACGATGCCCTTTTTCATATTGCTGCGCACATTGCCTAACCAGCTCAACAATATGAGCTTGATTTAAACGGCGCGAGCCCCCTGTTAATACACTGGTCCCTAATTTAACTACCAGCGTCTGGCTATTTTTCATCATTTTTCTGCCATTAGGATTAATAAACCAAAAAGTAGGTATCATTTTTATCAGGAGAAGCGCGTTATGCCAACAGGCATAACGCAAAATTCAACAAAAGTTGGTTTAAAACAAATTTATGCGCTTAATTCCAGTTTTAATTCTGCCATTAGCGGGGAGGGAAAGAGGCTTAACTCAAGTTCAGATAATTGTTTAGCAAGGGCTTGATGAAAAGACACTAAATTTTGCTCAGTTGCCTCAATAGTTGCTGCATCTTTCAGTGTTTTAACTTGCCAACTACCATGGCTATTGTATAGGCCAAAATGATAAGTAAACTCAAAACCTTTATCAGTTGCAACCAATTTTAGCCACCACCCCCAAAATTCACGTTTTTCTGGCGCAATATTTGCGTTTACACAAACAACAAGGCTATCAAATATATAACAACCATTTACACATTGTTTTTCACGTAAATAAGGTCCTATCGTAGCAAACTTCTTTAAATACTTTCCATTTGAGTAATCAGTCGGTAAAGCCATGTTAAGGATCTCCTTCTTGGGAAGACCCCTTTTTAACAAATGGGAAAAAATAAGCAAGTTATTAAATAAAATTAAAGTATTTTTGCTTTCAACCAGTTGGTAGTTTCACTTAATGCCTTTTCGAAATTAGCAAAAACAGGCTTGCTTGGTAGCATTATCGTGTCAGCATCCATCGATGAACGTCGAATTAAATCAGATTCCGCTTTAGGACTATAAATATCATCCTTAAGGCTAATTGATAACATTGGGACTTGACTACGTTTCCCTAAAAGCCCCTGATTTTTAAGTGAATAACAGCTTAATTCATGCCGTAAAGCAGAACCATCAACTTGATAAATACCCAAACGACTGGCGAACACATCCAAAACCATCCGAGGAATATCTTGCTGATACTTCTCTTCATGCAATAAGCTGTGCACAATTGGCCCTATGACAGCGACTGCTTTAATTTTATCCGGGCACATATAAGCTAATCTTAATGCTATATTTGCGCCAAAACGCATGCCCACAATACCAAAACGCGTATGGTCAATCCAAGCAATATCCCCTAGTTGACGAACGATTTGCTCATGTAAAGTGCTTGTTTCCTGCGTCAACTTTTGCTTAACCGAATAACCAATGGATGGCATATCCAGTGTTAGCATCGCAATGCCAAGAGGTTCGAGGTAATCACGAAAATAGCGGCAAAAATCAATCTGTAAGCTATCTAACATACCGCAGATCATCACAGTCGGATAAGGCCCTTGCCCCTGTGAAGGGATATGTAGAAAACCGCAGACTTCTTTTCCACCATCAATTTTAAATGGAATTTTCTTTAAGCGGTATTGAGAAAATTTCGCTGCACTATCATAAGCTTTGCATGCCAGCAAAATAGCTTGGTCAGCAAGCTCATCGCCCTTAATAAATGGGTAAGCAGCGATACTGTACAAGTTAGCTGAACGCAACCAAGCATCCCCTGCCTCTGCACCTTTCTCAAACTCTAACGCTTTTTGTTGCCAATGCATGGCTTGCTGGGACCATTCGAAACACCAGTTTCCGCGACGATTGCCAATGACGGTATCCAATAAGTTATCATTACTGCGCTGTGCATCAGAGATAGCAATACGGCTCAGTACATCTTCAATTTCTAAGGCGTCTATCCCCCGCCAAATCCACATTAAGCGGTTGATCATACGATACCACCCCGCATGATGGGACCCACTTAACACGCTATGTTCTTTGATTTGAGAAATGGTTTGAGATGAATAAGAGACTAATGTTGACGTTTCAACTTGCCTGACTTTAGGTTTGAAAAGTTTTTCTGAAAGGTTTTGCTGAGTCATCCCTATTTCCTTGTCTATCGGAGTTGAATTTGGCCAAAAAAAAGAAAGGGAATGCAAAAATGCATTCCCCAAATTATATCGTGTTTAGCTTAAATATTTTAGGTATTAATGTGTTCTTGCAATCAATAAAGTCGATAACACTTTATAATAACAATGTTTTTTCACCTAAAAATCGCCTGAAACACAGACTTATTTATCTTGTTCACACAACGGTTTAACAAAAACGACACCCATATCCCATGGCTGTTCAATCCATGTGTCTTGTGGGATATCGACTACGTAATCATCAACTAATGGACGACCCGCTGGTTTAGCAAAAATAGTCACAAAGTGCGCTTTAGGGTACATATCACGAATAGCTTGTGCTGTACCGCCAGTATCAACTAGGTCATCAATGACAATATAGCCTTCACCATCACCTTCGGCGCGTTTAATCACGGTTAATTCACGCTGATTGTCATGGTCATAGCTAGAAATACAAACGGTGTCAACGTTACGAATACCAAGCTCACGTGCGAGAAGTGCACCAGGAACAAGGCCACCACGGCTAACCGCGATAATACCAGTCCATTGCTCTACTGGTAATAAACGTTGTGCGAGTTTACGGGCATGTATTTGCAACATATCCCACGTTACGACATATTTTTCGCTCATAAAATTCGGGTCCCGACTGCTGAGTAAATCTGAAATGTGTCTTGCGGAAAAAAGGTTGCGCGAGATTATAGTGATTTGGCCGGTTAAAAACCAGCAAAAAGCGTCATTCACCATTAATTATTATCATTTACACTGTCCATTGCTTAAAAGAAAGTGTTATCCTGAGTTTATCAGCAATGCATCATTTAATTTTGCATATCAAGCTAGTAACTAACATAACTCAACTAAAAATCTCTGAGGTAATTTGAGTTGCTCGGTCAATAAAACTAGTGATGCCATACCCCAAGGAAATTAAATATTTTCCCTAAATAATTTGGGTTGTGGCTAGGCGGCAAATGAGAAAATCCCTAGGAGCATACATAAGTATGTGACTAGGGTTTACGAGTGAAGCCAACAACGCTACAACTCAAAATATGACGGGAAAAGGAGAAAAACGTGTCTGAACTTGCTACATTATCCCCCCAACCGCTATGGGACATTTTCGCTAAAATCTGCTCTATTCCACACCCTTCATACCATGAAGAGGCTTTAGCCGCACATATTGTTGATTGGTCAAAACAAAAAGGCTTTCACGTTGAACGTGATGAAGTAGGCAATATTCTGATCCGTAAACCTGCTACGCCTGGTTACGAAAACCGCAAAGGTGTTGTTTTACAAGCTCACTTAGACATGGTGCCACAAAAAAATAACGACACGGTACATGACTTTAAAACCGACCCAATTCGCCCATATGTTAACGGAGAGTGGGTCACAGCTGAAGGCACCACTTTAGGTGCTGACAACGGTATTGGTTTGGCTTCTGCATTGGCGGTTCTTGCCGATGATAGTGTTGAACATGGCCCAATGGAAGTTCTCCTGACCATGACCGAAGAAGCCGGTATGGAAGGTGCCTTTGGCTTGAAAGCAGGCTGGTTGCAAGCCGATATTCTGATTAACACCGACTCAGAAGAAGAAGGTGAAATTTACATGGGTTGCGCCGGTGGTGTTGATTTCACAACCACATTTGACCTGACTCGTGAAGCATTACCACAAGGCTATAAAACTTTCACAATGACCCTAAAAGGCTTGAAAGGTGGGCACTCAGGTGGTGATGTACATTTAGGCTTAGGTAATGCCAATAAGCTGCTAGCGCGTTTTCTGGCAGGACACGCAGAAGATTTAAGCCTAAAATTATTAGATTTCAGAGGCGGTACTGTCCGTAATGCGATTCCTCGTGAAGCCTATGCCGTTATTGCTGTTCCAGCAAACAAAGTTACTGAATTAACGGCATTAAGAACACGCTATGAAGATATTCTGAAAAACGAATTAGCTGTCGTCGAACCTAACCTTGTGCTGCTACTAGACGAAACACAGAGTGAGCTAAAAGCGCTTTCTGATGACTGCCAAAAACGTTTTGTTTTCTTCTTAAATGCGGCGCCAAACGGTGTAATTCGCATGAGTGATGTTGCTATCGGCGTCGTTGAAACGTCACTTAACGAAGGTGTTGTACGCCTTACTGAAGATAAAGCAGAAATTATCTTCCTTGTTCGCTCACTCATTGATAGCGGTAAAAACTACGTTGTTAACATGCTGACATCTATCAGTAAACTAGCACAAGCCCAATACCGAGCAGAAGGCAGTTACCCTGGTTGGCAGCCGGATGCAGACTCACCAGTCATGCATTTAGTCAGCGAGACCTATAACAAGCTGTTTGGTAAAATCCCTAATGTGATGGTGATCCACGCAGGCCTTGAATGTGGTCTATTCAAAAAACCTTACCCAGACATGGATATGGTTTCAATTGGGCCAACGATTCGCGGTGCGCACTCCCCTGATGAGCGTGTGCATATTGCAAGCGTTGGTGAGTATTGGAAATTATTAACAGCGGTTTTAAAAGCTATTCCTGTCAAAGAATAAACTGTTGATGACCTAAAAGCCAAACACCCATCACCAGATGGGTGTTTTTATAATTCGAGTAACAATTGTCGTTCAAGCTGCGGGCTTTGCAGCATGACATGTAAACCAACTAGCCGAACACCACGCCCTAAGCGACGATTATCCCAAACTTGTTTCGCTATTTGCACCAAATCTTGTTTATTAAGAACTGGATATACGTGTTCTTGTGTGGTTTGCTGGAAGTCTGCAAATTTAAATTTCACACCTTGGCGAGCAATTCGTAGGTCAGGTTTTACCTTCGCCAAACGCCGTTGTAATTCGTCATATAATTTATCAAGTAACTGTAAACAATCGGTCCATTGGTCAATATCCACTGCAAGCGTGCGTTCAACCCCCACTGATTTTCTTAGCCTATCAGGGTTAATAGCTCGCTCATCGATACCATGGCAACGCTCCCATAGTACCTGCCCAAATTTACCCATACTTTTAATCAATGCAACAACATCATATTTTTGAACATCAGCACAAGTCATCAACCCCATATCCGCTAATTTTTGGGCTGTTACCTTACCCACACCAGGGATCTTTTTTAGAGGCAAGTTAAGAACGAATTGTTCGATATTTTGCGGAGTGATTACGAATTGACCATTAGGTTTATTCATATCTGAAGCAATCTTTGCCAAAAATTTTATTGGCGCTATCCCTGCTGAAGCCGTTAATTGCAGTTCATCGAAAATTTGCTGACGAATAGCCTCTGCGATTAACGTAGCAGAGCCGTGCAATTGTGTGCAATCCGTGACATCCAAATAAGCTTCATCAAGAGAAAGCGGTTCTATGAGGTCTGTATAGCGTGCAAATATCTTTTGAATATGCAAAGAGGTTTCTTTATAAAGTGCCATATGCCCAGGAACAACTTTCAAGTGCGGGCAAAGCCTAAGTGCAATTGCTGTGGACATCGCACTGTGAACACCGTAGCGACGAGCTTCATAATTTGCAGTGCTAATCACACCTCGACGGTCTGCACTTCCCCCCACCGCAATAGGCACATTGCGAAGGCTGGGATCGTCCCGCATTTCTATCGCTGCATAAAAGCAGTCCATATCAATATGAATAATTTTACGCACGGGTTAGCTCTGCCAATCAAACACCTGATTAAATATACAGTATATTTATTGGCTATGCAATTATTGCTACGTCACCATAAAATTGATGAACAGGGAGATAACTTAATGATAATTAGGCAATTCATCATATTGCAATAATTATCTGCCAAGCTACCTAATTAAATGCTTTATTTAAAGTTTGTCTTAAAAACAAGCATTAATACTTACTTTTAAACAAGAAAGTAATAAAAAGAGTTGTTTTATCAACGACAATACCTTGAAAACTATCTATGGATTATATCTATGGCAATTATATCAACATCAAAATATGTTAATTTTATGGCAACTCTCATAATACTGTTTGCTAGCCAGACCGCTTTTGCACTATCCCCTAAAATTGTTGCGCACCGAGCAGGAACTGCGGATGCTCCTGAAAATACGCTTTACGCTATTGATTTAGCGATTAAAAATAAGTCAGATGCGATTTGGGTAACCGTACAATTAAGTAAAGACAATCAATTAGTTTTATATCGCCCAAGTAAACTGGATGAACTAACCGATAAAAAAGGTAAGGTATCCACTTACACCGCTGAGCAACTAAACCAAGTCAATGCAGCTTACCAATTTAGCCAAAAACATAATCAACAATTTCCTTTGCAGAAAACCACGATTAGTACGTTAAAAACTATTTTGCAAGAATATCCGAATACAACTTTCTATGTTGACCTGAAATCACCTGATGCAGACCCTAATATTCAAGCAAAAGCTATTCTTAATCTATTGAAAGACACACATAGTGTTAATCGAGTACGTTTTTATTCAACTAATGGCGCATTTTTAAATGCACTAAAAACTCTTGAGCCTAAATTACAGTTATTCGAAAGCCGAGATGAAACTCGCACTATACTGGCAAATAGTGTGATAAGCCATCAATGTCCTATGAAAAATCATGAATCTGAAACCCGTTGGTTCGGTTTTGAATTACATCGAAAAATTGAAGTTGTTGAGAAATACACTCTAGGTGAAGCTCGTTCACCTGCGGTTATTTCATGGGACAAAGAAGCTATTGATTGTTTTAGAAAAAATGGCAAGGCTTATATCATTGTTTTTGGTGTTAATAATGAAAGTGACTACCAACTCGCAAAAGAAATTGGTGCTGATGCTGTAATGGTTGATTCACCTAAAGCATTTAAAAAATAATATACTTCAATATAAAAACTAAGTTATTTCAATAATAACTTAGTTTTAACTTACATTATTTAAAATAATTATTTTATTTTATTACATAATAACAAGTTATATTAAAGTGCGTCTGTAAGATTAAATTGTATAATGGTCTTTCATAGCGACCTTAGCCAACAATACTGTTAGCTAAGGTCTATAAATGAAGAGTTGAATTATATAATACGGTTTTTATTGAGCAGTTTTTTACGTGCTTCTTCGCGTGCCATGCGTTTCTTACGCGCATCACAAGGTTCGGGACAATCACACACTTTTTCAACACCAATACTGCTTAACCCACCGCAGCTACCTTGAATACTCTTACGCTTAATAATGTAACCAAGTGACATGCCTAAAAAGGCCAACAAAAACAGTGCAAAGGCTGCAATGAAAATATTAAGCATTTTTTTGTCCTCCCACAACTACTGTTTTTTGGTTAAAAACGGTTCGAATGCCTTAGTATAACGCTCTTCAAAACCTTTATCTGTCTTAACAATCATGAAAACAGGAATATTCATTTTTTCAGCTAAAGCAAACCCAGCTTCAGGCCCCAAAACATTTAGCCCTGTAGATAAGCCATCAGCACTCATGCAATTTTCTGCAATCACCGTAATAGAAACTAAATTATGGGTGATTGGTTTTCCTGTTTTCGGGTCAATGGTATGAGAAAAACGAACACCATCTTGTTCGAAATAATTGCGATAGTCCCCTGATGTGGCAATAGAACGGTCACCGGGTTCAATGACCTCCTGAGCTGTTTGGCTTACCCCATCCGCTACAGGTTTTTCTATTGCAATACGCCATGGTACTTCTTTACCATTTGTTCCTTTTGTACGTACTTCACCACCAATATCAACCATATAATTATTGATATCTAATGATTCTAAATATTCAGCAACAACGTCAACACCATAACCTTTAGCAATTGAGGAAAGGTCGACGTACAGCTCAGGGATTGTTTTAATTAGGTTATTATCTTGAACGGAGAGTTTTTCGATACCTGTCCAGGCTCTACGTTTAGCCAACTCTTCATCTGAAGGTGCTTTAGTCACTCTTCCTTCAGGGCCAAAGCCCCATAAATTAACTAAAGGTCCAACCGTTACATCTAATGAACCACTTGTCAGCTTATTAATTTCAATCGCTTTTTTAACCACTGTTGCCGTTGCAGCAGATACAGGGAATGGTGTATTCACTTCTTTAAATTGGTTAAAACGACTTAATTCTGAATCTGGGCGGTATGTTGACATTTGGTCGTTAACTTCTTCTAACCGTTTATCTATTTCAGCTTGAATAGCTTCAGGCTTTGGCTCCGAAGAGTCTGTAACATATTTAACCGAATAGTACGTGCCCATCGTTTGTCCCTGAAGGTTCTGTTGTTCAGGTCCACCACAGGCAGTAAGAAATAGAGCCGCAACAAATAGCAGTATTGGGGTATAGATTCTTTTACTTAGCATAATTTTCTCCGCGTCAATCATGAGCGCATTTTGTTAAGGTCGCCCAGACTATTAACACACTTTACATCGTCACCCATGCAGAGAATGTTCCAGTCAAAATAATTATAAATATATCGATTAAATGCTAACAAATTAGCACTTAATCGATTTACTAAAATCACAAAGAGGGAAAATATTTCCCCTCTTTAAAGTATTACTGCCTACTGACTTTGATAAGTCTAATAAAATCAGCTGAGTTGCTTAACCACCGAAGTCATCCAATAAGATATTTTCATCTTCAACACCGAGGTCTTTCAACATTTTAATCACAGCAGCATTCATCATTGGAGGCCCACACATATAGAACTCACAATCTTCTGGCGCTGGATGGTCTTTTAAGTAGTTTTCATATAAAACATTATGGATGAAACCTGTATAACCATCCCAATTATCTTCAGGCATAGGGTCTGAAAGCGCGACATGCCATGTAAAGTTTTCATGTTCTGCAGCCAGTTGGTCAAAATCTTCTGTGTAGAACATTTCACGGACTGAACGTGCACCATACCAGAAACTGATCTTACGTTTAGAATTCAAACGACGCAGCTGGTCAAATATATGAGAACGCATTGGCGCCATTCCCGCACCACCACCGATAAACACCATTTCTGCATCCGTTTCTTTCGCGAAAAATTCACCAAACGGCCCAGAAATCGTTACTTTATCCCCTGGCTTTAATGACCAAATATAAGAAGACATGATCCCCGGTGGGACATCTGGATTACGAGGAGGTGGCGTAGCTATACGCACGTTTAGCATAATAATGCCATACTCTTCCGGGTAGTTTGCCATCGAATAGGCGCGAACAGTTGGCTCTTTAACCTCAGACACATAACGGAACAGGTTAAATTTATCCCAATCTTCTCGGTACTCTTCAGGCACATCAAAATCTTCATATTTAACAACATGTGGTGGACACTCAATCTGAATAAAGCCACCCGCACGGAAAGGAACAACCTCGCCTTCTGGGATTTTCAGTTTCAGCTCTTTAATGAAAGTGGCTTTGTTATCATTAGAAATAACTTCACACTCCCATTTTTTCACACCAAAAATTTCTTCTGGAAGCTCAATTTTTAAATCTTGTTTAACGTTGACCTGACACGCTAACCGGCAGCCTTCTTTTGCTTCGCGCTTGTTAATGTGAGAAAGCTCAGTTGGCAGGATATCACCACCGCCTTCTTTGATTGTCACACGGCATTGACCACAAGAACCACCACCACCACACGCTGATGAAACAAAAATACCTTGGTTTGATAACATGCCTAATAGCTTGTCACCCGCTGGAGCTTCAAAGCTTTTGTCTGGATCGCCATTAACTTCAACTTTGATGTTCCCTGTATTGACTAGCTTGGATTTTGCAAACAGGATTAAACCTGTCAGCACCAAGACAATCAGGGTAAACATCACGACACCTAAAATAATAATTTCCATGAATTCTTCTCGCCTTTATAGCTGCACACCGGAGAAGGACATAAAGCCCAATGCCATTAAACCGGTTGTCACAAAGGTGATACCTAACCCTTTTAGACCCGATGGAATATCTGAGTACTTCATCTTCTCACGGATAGCCGCCAGTAATACGATTGCGAGCATCCAACCGATCCCCGAACCAAACCCATACACGACCGATTCGCTAAAGTTATAATCACGTTGAGCCATGAAAGAAACACCACCGAAAATTGCACAGTTAACGGTAATCAATGGCAAAAAGATACCTAACGCGTTATACAGTGACGGGAAGTAGCGGTCTAAAATCATTTCCAGGATCTGAACTAACGCGGCAATAACCCCGATAAAAGTGATGAAGTTCAAGAAGGATAAGTCAACACCTTCCGCAATCGCACCATCACGTAATACCAAGTTGTATACCAAGTTATTGGCTGGAACAGAGATCCCAAGAACTACCGTTACAGCGATACCCAGTCCAAAAGCGGTTTTTACATTCTTCGACACCGCAAGGAAAGTACACATTCCCAAGAAAAATGCTAATGCCATATTTTCAATAAAGATGGCTTTAACGAACAGGCTAATATAGTGTTCCATGTGATTAGTCCTTCTCTACCTGAGCTGGTTTCAGAGTCCGTAGTCCCCAAATCAGCATACCAATGATAAAGAATGCACTTGGCGCGAGGAGGAACAAGCCATTTGGCATGTACCAACCACCGGTTTGTAGTGATTCAAAAACTGTGATACCAAACAATTTGCCGGAACCAAATAACTCACGGAAAAAGCCGACTAAAACAAGGATCACACCATAACCTAGACCGTTACCAATACCGTCCATGAAGCTTTCAATTGGTGGAGCTTTCATTGCGTAAGCTTCAGCACGTCCCATGACGATACAGTTAGTAATAATCAAGCCAACAAATACAGAAAGTTGTTTTGATATTTCATAGGCGTATGCACGTAAAATTTGGTCAACGACAATAACTAAAGATGCAATGATCGCCATTTGAACGATAATACGCACACTTCCCGGAATATAGTTCCTGATGAGTGAAATAAAGAAGTTAGAAAAAGCTGTTACTAAGGTTACCGCAATCGTCATAACAAGCGCGGTTTCTAACTTTGTTGTCACTGCCAACGCAGAACAAACCCCTAATACCTGTAAAGCAATTGGGTTGTTATCAAATAGCGGCCCAAGTAGGACGCGTTTTACTTCTTTTGAATCAGCCATTATTCAGCGCTCCTTCACGTACTTTTTTCAGGAACGGACCAAAACCGTTATCCCCTAACCAGAAATCAAACATATGTTGGATCCCGTTTGATGTTAGAGTCGCACCTGAAAGGCCGTCGATACCGTATGGGTTATCTGTAGCACCACCGCGCACGATTTTAATTGCCGGAACCCCCTGTTCATTGAACAGCTTTTTACCTGGCCATTGTGCTTTCCACTGAGGGTTATCAACTTCACCGCCCAGCCCAGGTGTTTCACCATGTGCGTAGTAAGTAATACCACGAGAGGTAACGCCATCTGCATCTACCGCAATAAAGGCATACATGACAGACCACAAACCAGAGCCATAAACAGGTAAAATAATTTGTGATACTTTTCCTGCTTCATCTTTAACCAAGTAGATTTCAGCACTATTGGCACGGCGGCGGATTTTTGCAATATCCTCTGCTGGAGAGAGTGCAATACTCGTTTCTTCGCTGCGTAGCTCGCTATTTAAGTCATAACGGCTAGTGCTGTCAGATAATTCATTAGTTTTAAAATTCAAAAGTTTAGGTTCGATGCGTTCCTTATACACATTTTGAACTTCCTCAGCGGTCATTTTAGGCTGTAGCAACCCAGCAACACTTAAAATGTTACGTTGAGTATCTAACTGAATTTGTTCTTGCTGCTGTGGTTTTAAACCAACGGCAGCACCTGCGACGACAATAGAGCACACTAGACAAAGAATAAAAACAACTAGAAATGTTCTGCCGACGCTATCGTTATTCATTGGTTTTTCATTAGCCACGAGCTTTTCTCCGCTTAATATTTGCTTGAACGACCAGATAGTCAAACAGAGGAGCAAACAGGTTGGCGAATAGGATCGCCAGCATCATCCCTTCTGGATAAGCTGGGTTAACAACCCTGATAAGGACACACATTACACCGATCAGAATGCCGTACGCCCATTTACCTTTGTCTGTGAATGAAGCTGATACTGGGTCTGTCGCCATAAAAATCATACCGAATGCGAAGCCACCAAGTACCATGTGCCACCACCATGGCATAGCAAATAACGGGTTGGTATCAGAGCCGATGGCGTTGAATAGGTAGGACATTACGATCATACCAACCATCACACCAGCAACAATGCGCCATGATGCAATGCGGAAGAACATGATAAGAGCCCCACCAATAAACAGCATCAGAGTTGACACTTCACCGATTGAACCTGGCATATTACCTAAAAAGGCTTGCATCCAAGTGATAGGTTCATGAGTCACTGTGTTCATTAGCGCATGCTCACCACCGGTTGCCCATTGTGATAATGGTGTTGCACCAGAGAAGCCATCCGCAGCAGTCCAAACTAGGTCACCGGAAATTTGAGCTGGATAAGCAAAGAATAAAAATGCGCGTCCTGCCAATGCTGGGTTTAAGAAATTACGCCCTGTTCCACCGAAAATTTCTTTTGCAACAACAACCCCGAATGTTATCCCTAATGCCGCTTGCCATAAAGGCAATGTCGGTGGAACAATCAGTGCGAATAAGATTGATGAAATAAAGAAACCTTCATTGATTTCATGGCCACGAATAATCGCAAATAAGATTTCCCAGAAGCCACCAACAGCAAACACTACAGCATAAATAGGAAGGAAATATACTGCACCCAGCAGCATTTTACTTCCCCACCCTGCATCCATCGAAAGCGATGCGCCTAAAAACTGCGCTAAGCTATAATGCCAATCACTCGCGAGAACTTGCTGTAACTCAGCCCCGCTATATAATTGGTGCAATGCTGGGATAGCTTGGTTACCAACGTTATACATTCCCCAAAACATTGCTGGGAAAACCGCTAGCCATACCAATATCATCATACGTTTCAGGTCGATGGTATCCCTGACATGAGAACGCCCTTTTGTTACCGTACCCGGCGTATAAAAAACAGTCGAAACTGCTTCAAATAACGCATAGTATTTTTCTAGCTTTCCACCGGGCTCGAAATGGTGCTCATACTTTTCAAATAAATTTTTCAGACCCATGGAATCACCCTTCTAGCTCAATCTTGGTCAGAACATCACGTAATACCGGACCATATTCATATTTCGCTGGGCAAACGTAGGTACATAAACCTAAATCTTCTTCGTCCAACTCTAAACAGCCCAATTCTTGTGATGTGTCAGTGTCTCCGGCAAGGAGATCGCGCAATAAATGAGTGACCATGATATCAAGAGGCATGACTCGCTCGTAGTTACCAATTGGTACCATCGAACGCTCGCCACCGTTCATTGTCGTTGTAAAATTAAAGCGTTTATTTTTCAAGAAGTGCCCGATTGTGGTACGAGTAATCGTAAATTTATTAACACCAGGCATAATCCAGCCAAATAATTCTTTATCGCGACCTTCGGCTAACACTGAGACTTGATTATGAAAACGACCAAGATAGTGATGAGTATCATCGCATGTCACGCCCCAAAGGACTGAACCCGAAATAATACGGTTTTCACCTGCTTTAAGCTGACCTTGTGTTAATTCATATAAATCAGCACCTAGGCGAGTACGCAAAAGACGTGGTTTTTCAACTTGTGGCCCTGCCAATGAAATCACGCGGTCTGTGTATAGGTGACCCGTAACAAATAGCTTACCAATAGCAATAACGTCTTGGTAATTAAGGCTCCAAACTTTTTTCTTAATACTAACAGGTTCTAAGAAATGAATATGAGTTCCCGCTAAACCAGCAGGATGCGGCCCTGCAAACTGAGTATAAGAAATTTGGTTATGTGTTGTGTTCTTCGGTAAGTCTCCCTCTCCATGACACACATGGATTTTACCTTCCGTTAAGCGACTTAAAACCAAAAGCCCATCGTTAAATGCTTGTTCTTGCTCTTGAATAACTAAAACAGGATCCGCTGCAAGTGGGTTAGTATCCATTGCAGTGACAAAAATAGCGACAGGTGAAGAACCAGGCTGAGGTGAACGGCTAAATGGACGCGTTCTTAAAGATGTCCACATACCCGATTTTATCAAATTATCTTCAACTTGCTGTTGAGTTAACGTTGATAGCTCATCACGAGTATAAGCTGCGAAAGTTTCTTGTTCGTCACCATCAATTTCGATGACAACAGATTGAAGCACACGACGCTCACCACGATTAATCGCAATAATTTGACCACAGGCGGGGCTTGTAAACAAAACCCCTGGGTTCTTTTTATCTTCAAAAAGAACCTGTCCTTTAACTACACGCTCACCTTCTTTAACCAGCATCGAAGGACGCATTCCGACATATTCCTCACCTAGCAAAGCTACGTGTTGAATTTTCGGGCCGTCTTCTATCACTTGGGCTGGCTCACCTGCGATAGGAAGGTTGAGGCCTTTTTTAATTTTAATCATAAGATCTGCACAAGTTTATCAGTTAAACCCTAAGCTAACGATTCAGCAATGAATGATAGCGACTCATTAAATAAAAAATAGCTCAAGCAATTGTCATCACTTAAGCAGGTATTCTCACATAATTGTTACTAAATTTTATCTTCTGCCAACTATAATTTTATCAGTTCCCACTCGCTATGTCCGGCTATAGAAGTGACATAGTTCAAGCAAATTGCATTAATATTTAAATTTTTCTGTTAACAATTCGTTATTATCGATGCTTTAGCTCATATTTATCGACTAATGTTTATTTTTTAAGCAATAAAGGTCCATCTAAAAACTATTAACAAACTATATTAATTTCCGATTTACTCATCTAGAATGCATAAAATATGTACTCTTTTTATTCAATAACATTTTCGTGATATGGCTTAAATATGAAATTAAGTAAATTTTTTAGTGCAATTTTCTTATTTACACTCATATATTCCCCTGCTATTCAGGCGAGTAACTATTCATTTCTACTTAACAATAACGTATCTGATAACCTAAACACATCTATTTTTATTCAAATATTTAAGCAAGAAGGTTTATTAGAACTCTATCAAAAAACGCCATCAGGAAAATATGAGTTATCGAAAACGTACCCAATTTGTAAATTTTCAGGCGGGCTAGGTCCCAAAAAAATTGAGGGTGACCTGAAAAGCCCGGAAGGATTTTATCAAATTACAGCAGAACAGCTCAATCCTAACAGTCGGTATTACCGATCTATCAATATTGGTTTTCCTAATGAGTTTGATAAAGCACAAGGCTATAACGGTAGCTATCTTATGATCCATGGCAGTTGCGTTTCTGTAGGATGTTATGCCATGACGGATAAATATATGGGAGAAATTTACCAAAGAGTAGAAACGGCCTTACTCAGTGGCCAACCTGTCATTAACGTCAGCATTTATCCATTTAGAATGACAAATGAAAATATGCTGCGCTACCGCAATTCCAGCCACTATAGCTTTTGGAAACAACTCCAACCTGCTTACGACTATTTCAACCGTACAGGAAGACCCGCCGAGGTGTCCGTCGCGTTCGGTAAATATGCAGTTATTGACCAAACTGAAACCCCAACAAAATTGTTAGGGTCTAAATCACAATATGCGCTCACCAAGATAGAATAAGACAAAGTTGCCAGGTTCAATTCGCTGCCAATTTTCGTTACCCGTTAGTGGTTGCGTAGCAATGACAGAAACGACATCAGTAGGTGTCGTACATTGTTCAAAATCGATTTCAATATCTTGGTCAAGTAATTTAGCTTTACCAAATGGTGCCTTGCGCGTTAACCAATGTAAATTCGTTGAACTAAATGCCATCATATATTGCCCATCAGACAGCAACATATTAAACACACCTTTATGACGCAATTGGTCAGCTAAGGTCGCAATAAAGCGGAATACACTTTTCCAATTCGATGGCCTGCGTGGATACTTTTCACTGAGTTGATGCAGTATCCAGCAAAATGCCCATTCGCTATCGGTTTCACCTATCGGGCAATAGCGGCCAGTTTTCAGTGTGCGATATCCCTTTAACTGCCCATTGTGCGCATACGTCCAATTGCGCCCCCATAGCTCTCGAGTAAAGGGGTGAGTGTTTACTAACGACACATCCCCTCGGTTTGCTTGGCGAATATGAGCAACAATACTTTCTGACTTAATCGGGTATTCCTGCACAAAGCGAGCGACTGGTGACAAAAAACTCGGTTGGGGATCTTTAAATGTGCGACACCCGAGCCCCTCATAAAAGGTAATTCCCCAGCCATCTTTATGTGGGCCAGTTTGCCCACCTCGGGAAATTAACCCACTTAGGCTAAACGAAATATCGGTTGGAACGTTGGCACTCATGCCAAGTAACTCGCACATTTAAAAACTCCTGAAACAGTAATAACTGTTATTTCACCATCTCTTTTTCAATTAACTGAATTAAGATATGAATAACTTTAATATGAATTTCTTGGATACGGTCGGCATACCCAAAGTGTGGAACTCGAATTTCGATATCCGCGGTGCCGGCCATTTTCCCGCCATCTTTACCTGTTAGCGTGATGACTTTCATGCCTTTTTCACGTGCAGCCGCAATCGCTTTAATGATATTTCCTGAATTACCAGAGGTAGAAATTCCGAGTAAAACATCCCCTTTCATACCTACAGCTTCGATAAAACGTGAAAACACATATTCATAGCCGAAGTCATTACTCACGCAAGATATATGACTCACATCTGATATTGCGATCGCAGGATAGCCAGGGCGATTTTCGCGGTAACGTCCTGTTAATTCTTCAGCAAAATGCATTGCATCACAGTGAGATCCTCCATTACCACAAGATAATACTTTGCCACCCGCTTTAAAAGAGTCAGCGAGTAGAACTGCGGCCTGTTGGATAGCAGCGATATTCGCATCATCGTTAAGAAAATTCGATAACGTTTCGGCCGCTTCTGTCAGCTCACCACGGATTAAGTCTTGATACATGAGATTTCCTCTTAATTAAGAATACGTTATAGAAAGTACGATTAATTCATATCCAAATTATCCTAAAAGAAAAATAGCGCTCCATGGCAAAACTCAAATAGATATCAGTAATTAATCTTTAATAGTCAGATTGTTGCACAGGGATAATTTTGTTTCTACTTTTGATTGTGCTGTCTTGATCCTATCGACAAAGTTCATCGGAACTCATAACCAATCACCTTACTTTTTATAAAGCCAATAAAACAAATTCCGACGATAACTTCCTTTATATGACGTTTTTGTGAGCTAAGTTGTAATTAAGATGTAAATATATTGCTAACTCTTTATTAATGGGTATAGATTAAAGCAACAAACAGGTCAGACCTCTTACAAGTGGATGGGAGCTTAATTATGATCCTTCTCAGCATTGTGTTATTTCTCGCCTTAATCGGCGTACTTTGTTATCACAGAACCGCTTTAATTTTTAGCACAGTATTGTTATTAGCCTACACCGCAGTGATGGGCGCCATGAACCTTTGGAGCTACTGGCTGTTACTACCAGTCGCCTTGGTATTATTTCCTTTTGTATTCAGCCCAGTCCGCCAATCTCTTTTCTCCGCTCGTGCGATGAAAATGTTCCAAAAAGTCATGCCACCGATGTCACGTACAGAAAAAGAAGCGATTGATGCGGGAACAACTTGGTGGGAGGGTGATCTTTTCCGTGGTGCTCCTGATTGGAACAAGCTGCACAACTACCCGAAACCTCAATTAACGGCAGAAGAACAAGCGTTTATTGATGGGCCTGTTGAAACGGTTTGTGGCATGGTCAATGACTTCGAAGTGAGCCATGAACTTGCGGACTTAACACCTGAAGTATGGCAGTACCTACGTGATCACCGCTTCTTCGCTATGATCATCAAAAAAGAATATGGTGGCCTTGAGTTCTCTGCATATGCACAGTCACAGGTTCTACAGAAGCTCGCAGGCGTGTCTGGTATTCTTGCTATCACGGTAGGTGTGCCAAATTCATTAGGCCCGGGCGAATTACTGCAACATTATGGTACTGACGAACAAAAACAACGTTATTTACCTGGCTTAGCGACGGGTGAAGAAATTCCATGCTTTGCGCTAACCAGCCCTGAAGCAGGTTCCGATGCCGGTGCTATCCCAGACTCAGGTGTTGTTTGTATGGGTGAATGGCAAGGCGAGCAAGTATTAGGAATGCGTTTAACATGGAACAAACGCTATATTACCTTAGCGCCAATTGCCACCGTATTAGGCCTCGCATTCAAACTTTCAGACCCAGATAAGCTATTAGGCGGTGAGAAAAACCTTGGTATCACCTGTGCATTAATTCCAACAAACACCCCAGGAGTTGAAATTGGTCATCGCCACTTCCCACTAAATATTCCATTTATGAATGGCCCTACCCGCGGACAAGATATTTTTGTACCTATCGATTACATTATCGGTGGTCCAAAAATGGCAGGCCAAGGCTGGAGAATGTTGGTTGAGTGCCTTTCTGTGGGCCGTGGTATTACATTGCCATCTAACTCAACAGGTAGTTTGAAGAGTATTGCCATCGCAACGGGAGCTTACTCTTATATTCGTCGCCAATTCAAGTTACCCATTGGTAAAATGGAAGGGATTGAAGAGCCATTAGCACGCATTGCGGGTAATACTTATCTTATGGATGCGGCGGCAACTCTCATTACCTCTGGGATTATGTTAGGTGAAAAACCTGCTGTTCTATCTGCTATTGTTAAATACCATTGTACGCACCGAGGCCAGCGCGCCATTATTGATGCCATGGATATTACTGGCGGTAAAGGCATTTGCCTTGGGGATTCAAACTTTGTTGCTAGAGCCTATCAAGGTGCACCAATCGCTATTACGGTTGAAGGGGCAAATATCCTTACCCGCAGTATGATTATCTTTGGTCAAGGGGCTATCCGTTGCCATCCTTTTGTATTAGACGAAATGGCCGCAGCGCAGGATAACAACTTACATAAATTCGACAAAGCCGTATTTGGCCATATTGGTCATGTAATTAGTAATCAATTCCGTAGCTTCTGGCTTGGTTTGACCAATGGCCGTGGAAGTCATGCTCCGACCAAAGATGAAACCCGTCGTTACTATCAAATGCTAAACCGCCAAAGTGCCAACTTAGCATTGCTATCCGATGTTGCCATGGGTGTGTTAGGTGGCAGTTTAAAACGTCGCGAACGTATCTCAGCTCGTTTAGGGGATATTTTAAGTAACTTATACCTCGCATCTGCAACTTTAAAACGCTATGAAGATGAAGGCCGCCAAAAAGCTGATTTACCACTCGTGAAATGGGCCGTTGAAGATTGTTTGTATCAGTCTGAAAAAGCGATGGATGACCTCCTGAAAAACTTCCCTAACAAATTGGTTGCCGGGATCATGCGCATCACGCTGTTCCCTACTGGCCGTGCGATGTCAACACCATCAGACCGATTAGACCATAAGTTGGCTCAAATCCTGATGGAGCCATCAGAAACACGCGACAGATTGGGCCGTGGTCAGTATTTAACACCTACGGAAAACAACCCTCATGGCTTAGTTAACCAAGCCTTGCTGGATATCATTGCCGCTGAACCTATTTTCGAACGTATTTGCCGCTTAAAAGAGCGTAAGCTCAGCTTTACCCGCTTAGATAAGCTTGCTGACCAATTACTTCCTGAAAATGTGATTACGCAAGAAGAAGCCGATATCTTGCGTAGAGCAGAAGCAAGTCGATTACGGACAATTAATGTCGATGAGTTTGAATTTGATGATTTGGGTGTACTTCCTACAAAAAAGTCGCCAAATGAGCCGTCAAATGAAGAAACCAGTAAGAAAAAGAAAGCGGCTTGATTGATTATTAAGTTTATTAAGTAATAAAAAACTCAAGGAGTTATTCGCCCCTTGAGTTTTTTATTAGTGTAAATTGTACATCAATTTTCTACGTACTCGGGGAGTTTTTTCGCTGTTTAGCCTCTAATATATAAGGTCGTAATTTAATTTTATTATCCCAGTCACCTAGCTTAAATTGGCAAATCTCCCCACCTTCATTTGCACAAATTGTTAGATACTCTTTTGCTTTGTCTATTTTTCCAAATTCATAAAAATAGATTTCAGAGGCGGCCTCTAACGCTAATAGACGGTAATAACCTTTAGTTTCTATCAACCTTTCCCAATATTTTATTGACTGCTCTAAATCAATCTCAACACCAACTCCGTGGTTATTAAAGTAAGCTAATCGGTATAAACCCAGCTGAAAATTAGGATCAATCATTACAGCTTTATTTAAATATTCTAAACCAATTAAACAATTTTCATCTGCAATTCGCTTTAAATTGACTAGACTTTTTTCAGAACAGGTCGAATCATCAAAATATAATAAAAATAAAAGATAATGGGTTTTGGCGTCACCTTTATCTACTTTATTTTTGAGTAGATAAAATTTCTCTGCTGTCTCAATTGGTGTCATGGCCTGAAAAAATTTTTTCTCTTCTTCATACTTCATATTATTAGTAGAAAAAGCAAGCATCCTATACGACGGAGGTTTCACGTCACTACTTTGTAAAAAATTTTCACTGTATGAATATGAATCATATCCACTGAGAATAAAAACTAGCACAACCAATAACCATTTCATATTAACCCATTAAATACGCGATCGTTATTTGATTTTAAAAATGGTAGTGTATTTTTCATTGTAGTCATTGATTCATTATTTAAGCTTATAGATGACTCACTATTAAATAATGAAATCAACTCTGCTAGTTGATTTTCAGGATGAGCTATATCTTTTTGTTTAAACCACACATCAACAATATCTGTTTTATTTCCATAAATCCAAGTTACCTCTGATATTAATTTATGTTGATTACTATTTTCATCAACATAATCAGAAAATGAATAATTTAAGCTTATTGATGAAATACCGGCCTTACTCAAACCTAATAATTCTTCAGACTGCGTTTTACCATCACTGTTTTTATCTCGCCATAACTTAAGATATTCCCAGTGAAAATCATCATTACTAACAAATCCATCATTATTGCTATCAAAATCCATTAAGCCATCAAAACCATTTAATGCAAAACAACCATTTTCTTTCAGATAATCATCCCCAAATAACTCACTAGAATCATTAATAATTCCATCCCTATTTTTATCCATTACCAATAATGCATCACTGGGAGAAACCCATCCGGTTTTTTTTAGCTCTCCATTAAATTTAAATAACACACCAAAATCATATGGTAAAGTTTCCACTCCATTATTATTTAAATCATTATCAAACACAGGTCCTTGTCCCACAATTGTCAAAGATGATGCTTCTGAATACTTATTATGATCATCGAATGAAATATTATCCGTATTGGTCAAAAAACTATTACCAGCACTAAAACCTATAGATACGCTTTCAAATTGGTTACTTTCCGGATTTGTGCCTTTAAGACCAATAAACACATGACCAAAAGAAGAATCCCCTATATTTGTATTATCACCTACAACATCTATATATTGGCTATCTGGCGGAGAAACAAATATAGTAAAGCTAGGTCCTCCATAGCTAGAGAAACCATTATCATCTAATTCAAACAATCGACTATCACCTTCATTTACGCTTTGTAAATAATGTTCTGGTATATATTCTTTAACATCCATACATCCCCCCTTTTATCTCTATTAATTTCTCATATAGTTATCTATATCATTGAGATATTTTTTACATTTTTCGCTACCATTTTTAGCACCAATATCTGCATAATATCTAGATTTATCAATATTTTTTATATTTCCATCATCATCAAAAAGAGTAATTTCAACTAAGTAGTCACAGACTAATACAGAATCTCTCCCTCCTTTTTTTATTATTTTATCTAGAATTAGATTTGCTTTATTTTCATTTTTATTCAATACAACCCCTTTATGATAAAGTTTACTCATTTCAAATAACGCCATATTATTATCAGGATTTATATTAACTGATTCAATTAAGTAATTAACAGCTTTTTTGCAGATGAAATTAGGTATCGACGGTTTAAAATCAAAATACTTGCAATTAGAATCCTTAAGGAATAATTTAAATAATAATAAATTACTATTTGAATCTCCTGATGCAGCCTTTTCAACTAACAAAAAGAAATCTTTTTCATTTCTTGGTGGTGGATACTCATCACTAATAGATGGTTCATATATTAAATACTTACTATCATAATTAAATGATAACATCCTATATGATGGCATAATGATATCTCTTTTAAAACCATTAGCTTTACACTCTAAAAAGGCTAAGCCAAGTATAAAAATCATCAATTTCATATTATTCTCATTTAAATAAAATCAATCATTAGAAGAAAATAAATTTATTTTTACATATAAAAAAGCATTGTAAATAACCTAAAAGAGTAGTTTTAACCTTAATTAAAAACAAAAAAAATCCAGCCATTTATTTAATAGCTGGACCCATTAATTTTTTGAGGAATTATTTAAATTACAACTCCAACGCCAATAATTCCTCTATCGTTTGGCGGCGGCGAATCAATTGTGGTTTACCATCAACAAACATCACTTCGGGTAATAATGGGCGGCTATTGTAGTTTGATGACATGGATGCACCATAAGCGCCAGTGTCATGAAAAACCAGAAAATCGCCAACTTTCACCTCGGGCAAAGCGCGGGTTACCACTAAACCGCCCTCTAACTGGGTAAATACATCTCCTGATTCACACAGAGGGCCAGCGACAATAGTGTCTCTTAGTTGAACCCCATCAACGTTACGTCCATCCGTAGGTAATACTGAAATATGGTGATAGCTGCCATACATCGCTGGGCGCATTAGGTCATTAAAACCACTGTCTACAAGCACATAGTGGCGGCTCCCCATATCTTTAACGGCTCGCACTTCAGCTAACAATACGCCTGATTCCGCAACCAAATATCGGCCAGGTTCTATTTCAAGTTCAATTTTGTGTCCTAAGTGTTGTTCGATACGTTGGCGAGCGTTATCCCATAAGCTGTAATAATGCTGCACATCGATTAATTCATCACCTTCACGATAAGGGGTTGATAACCCACCACCTGCTGAAATGGCATGAAGGTCAACCCCTGCGGTTGTGACTAGCGCCACCATAGAATCACACACATCGGCAAGATGTTGATAGTCAACCCCAGAACCAATATGCATATGAATACCAATCAATGACAAATTGTAATGGCGAATTTTTTCTAACGCTAAAGATAAGTCTTCATGCCAAATACCGTGCTTACTATTTTCGCCGCCAGTATTAGTTTTTTGGCTATGGCCGTGACCAAAACCAGGGTTGATACGCAGCCAAACAGGATGGCCAGCTTTTTGCTCGCCAATTTGTTCAAGCATATCAATCGAGCCTGCATTCACAGGGATATCTAACTCAGTCACTTTCGCTAATGTCGCCCTATCGAGCACATCCGCTGTAAAGACGATTTCTGAGTTTTCACGCCCGGGCTGGAACCCTGCCACCAGCGCACGTTCAATTTCCCCTAAAGAAACGGAATCGACTTTAACACCTTGCTGCTTCATTAAGCGCAGGATATGAATATTCGAGCACGCTTTTTGTGCAAAGCGCACGGTATCAAAAACTTGTAATTGCTTGATACGCTCAATGATCACCGCGCTATCATAAACCCAAACAGGGCTACCATACTGCTCAGGTAATGCGCGTAAATACTCAGGGGTTAAATATTGGCTTGTTGTCGTTGCGAATGAAGTCATTGTCTTTCTCGTTTGCAAGTTTTTATTATATTAAAAGCTATTATTCAAAGAATAATACGGGAAAAAAAATATCTATTTTGCTAAAGTCTATTCATATTTGATATAGACTTTATTTAAGGACTTTTTATGCAAGCCATTTCATGGCGGCACATCGAAATATTCCGTGCAGTAATGACGACCCCTAACCTAACGGAAGCCGCTGCGCTGCTAAACACCTCACAGCCGACTATCAGCCGTGAACTTGCTCGCTTAGAATACCTTTTACAGTTTAAGTTATTCGATAGGGTCAAAGGACGTTTACAGCCAACAGCACAAGGGTTACGCTTTCTTGAAGAGGTTGAACGCTCTTATTATGGCTTGGAACGCATTAAAAATTCAGCAGAAACCATCCGCCGCTTCGAACATGCACAAATATCGATAACCTGTCTACCGGCTTTCGCCCAATCTTTATTACCCCAAGTTTGCCAGTCATTTATGGAAAACTACCCAGAGGTCAGCATCACAGTGATCCCGCAAGAATCCCCAGTTCTTGAGGAATGGTTATCGGCTCAACGTTACGATTTTGGCCTCACTGAACATCTGCAAATGCCACCAGGAACTGAACAACAAACACTGGGAAGTTTAAATGAAGTGTGTGTTTTACCCGCAAGCCACTCATTAACCCAAAAAGACGTGTTAACCCCCAACGATTTTCAAGACCAACGTTTTATTAGCCTGTCATTAACTGACAGCTACCGTCAGTTGATTGACTCAACCTTTGCGGAACATCACGTCGAACGCAAAATGGTCATGGAAACGCATTCGGCATCATCCATTTGCGCCATGGCACTAAAAGGGATTGGAGTTTCTATTGTTAACCCGTTAACTGCATTAGATTTTCACCAACAATCCGCTGGGAAGTTAGCGCTGCGCCCACTCAGTTTTTCGATTCCTTTTACTGTTAGTTTAATAAGGCCAATTCACCGCCCTTCATCACAATTGACCAATATTTTTACTCAACATTTAGAGGATAACTTTAATCAAATAAAAACCCAGCTAACTTCCGCGCTGTTGCATCAATAACTGCCAGTGAGGTGAAGTTTCAAACCAATTGGCCAGATAATCAATCACCACCCTCAGGGCGGTTGGCATTTTTTGCCGACTAGTATACACAGCGTAAATACCTAGCGGCATTGGCGTATATTCAGGTAATAACTGAACTAACTTCCCTGAAGCCAAATGATTAGCAACTGAATAATAAGGTTGCATAGAGACACCTGCGCCTTGCAATGTTGCTTCAGCGAGAAATACGGATTCGTTAGCACTTAAGCGCCCATCAACTAATACACTATGCTGCATGCCTGCTTTTTCAAATACCCATAAGCTACGACCAAAAAAATTGTAGGTTAAGCAATCAAGCAAAACTAAATCCTCTGGCTTTTCAGGCTGTTTTTTTCCTTTTAAAAAGTCAGGTGAAGCACAAATGACAGAATGGCAAGTTGACAAGGGTTTTGCGATTAAACTCGGTTCCAATTGATTTGTGATACGGATAGCCAAATCAATTCGTTCTTCTATCAAATTAACCGATTTATTCGATATTTGCATATCAATAGCCATATTCGGGTAGAGCTTCATAAACTCAGAAATAGCCACAGAAAGCGCACTTTGGGCGATTGATTGTGAACAACTAATACGCACTAAACCAGATAATGCTTTTGCATCAAGCTCTTGCTGCACAGGCACCATTTGGGAAATCGCATTAAGTTGCAAAGATTGTTGATATACCCCTTCCCCTGCTGAAGTTAGACTTAATTTCCGTGTGGTGCGATTTAATAAACGTACTCCCGCCCATTGTTCCATTTCCGACAAATAGCGTGTCACCATCGCTCTAGACATATCCAGTTTTTCTGCGGCTCCACTTAGGCTGCCCTGTTCAACAATAGTAATAAATACTTCTGCCGCTTTTAATCTATCCATACCATTCTCATTTGACCGAATTATGCAACAAACAACACCTAATTATGGGGTTTTTCATCTCATCATTGCAATTTAGTATACACGACATGCAAAACAAACTTTTCTGTATAACTTCATTTTAGGATACAACATGAAATTGACCTTATTAGCGGCAACCGCGCTATTTGCCACAACAATAAATCTGGCCCAAGCTGAAACACTCACACTAGATGTTTATAACCCTGGAAATAACAGCGTATTTCCAGTTTCCTCTGAAATAATTAGCGGTTCAAGTGAAGTGGTGTTGATTGATGCACAATTTCAAAAAAATGATGCACAACAATTGGTTGATAAGATTAAAAAACTCAATAAAAAATTAACTACGATTTACATTAGCCATTCTGACCCAGACTACTATTTTGGGCTAGATACCCTAATAAACGCCTTCCCAGAGGCTAAAGTGATCGCAACAGCAAACACAGTTGAAGCCATTAAAGCCACTAAAGATGGCAAGCTGGCTTACTGGGGCGGTGTATTAAAAGATGAAGCCCCTGCCCATGTTATCGTCCCTGAAGTTATTAAAGGAGACTACTTCACCGTTGATGGCGAAAAACTTGAAATTAAAGGCCTTGATGGCGTGTCACCAGATAGAACCTATCTCTGGGTTCCATCATTGAAAGCCGTTGTGGGTGGTGTCATTGTTTCTGACAATATTCATGTTTGGGTTGCTGATACACAAACAGAAGAGTCACGCAAAAATTGGCTACAAACATTAAAAGACATCAAAGCTCTGAACCCAGCAACCGTTGTTCCCGGCCACTTTACGGGGGCGTCTAAATTAGATGTAACGACGGTTTCTTTCACTCAAAAATATTTACAGGACTTTGAAAGTGCATATAAAACAAGTAGAAACTCAGATGAACTCATCCAAAAAGTTGCAGCGAAGTATCCACAATTAGATGACAAATCAAGTTTAGAGCTTAGTGCGAAAGTCATTAAAGGCGAAATGAAATGGCCTCAATAACCAAGTAATATTCACTATTCCAGCCATTCAGTGAGTATATCCCGCATCTACTCACTGAATGACTTACCCAAAACAATTTGGCTGATTTAACTGGATGATCGTGGTATTAATCTTTTGATGATAATGATACAACTTAATTCAAATTACTTAAAAATAGCAAACCAAGAGAACGATTATGAGCAACATAACCCTACACTATATTTATGACCCTTATTGCGGCTGGTGTTACGCTGCCGCACCTTTAGTCGAAATTGCCAACCAACACCCAAATATTAATATTGAAATGCACGGTGGTGGCATGTTAGCAGGTAATGCACGCTTACACTTAGATGATGAGTTTCGCCAATATATCCTGCAATCCGATAAACGAATTGCATCAATGACTGGGCAAGAGTTTGGCGATGGCTACATAAAAATGCTACACGAACCTAATTTGGTTATGGACTCAACACCACCACAAACCGCGATATTAGCAGCAGCCAAGCAAGGCAAAGGCTTTGAGATGCTTAAAGCCATCCAAAAAGCGCACTATGTTTCAGGGCGCCATATTAAAGATGCTGACGCACTTCTCGACCTCGCAAAAGAGATTGGCCTTGATGCCACCCAATATGTGTCCGACTACAGCGAATGTGAACAGCATGAAACCCCAGCCCACATCGGAAGCAGTAAGGCGTTGTTAGCACAGTCAGGAGCTTCCGGCTTCCCAACGCTGTTGATACAACAACAGGATAGATGGTTGCGTGTTCCATTACAAAATTACCTCGGTGAGCCGAGTAAGTGGCAGCAGTTTTTAGATTCTTTAGTCACTGCAGCATCTTAATAAATTCCCTTGCCTGTATGCACGTATGGTTATTTTTTATTCAGTATTCACTTATTGATAAATACAACCATACGCTAGCACTAATAATTAACGCGGGCCCAAATGGGATTGTCTTCGTTTTTTTAGCGATTTGCACCAAAGATGCTCCTTCAAAATCAGCTAGATTTGTCTGTTGCTTCTTTGGGTGTATTTTAGGCAATAACCCATAAATTACCCAGTATTGTAATAGCCCCAACCCCGCAGCAGCACCCAAAAAGTAAGGTAATTGCCAAACCCCAAGCCAAGCCGAACAAGCTGCAACGAGTTTAAAATCCCCTCTTCCCATTTGTGGTTGATGCGTTCTTTTCTCAACCAATGTCACCACCATTAGCATCACTAAGTAACCGAGCAACACAGCATAAATAGCGGAAACGACATTCCCATTTGGCAAATGGATTTGATATAACAGCCCCGACCATAATAATGGGTAAGTCAGGATATCAGGAAGATAACCTATTTTATTATCGATGATAAATAATGGAATTATTAAATTAATATATAACATTAAAAATAAAACCATTCTAAAATCATTAGATGCCAAATATATTATAGAAATTAACGAACCATATATTAGAAGCAAAATAGTATTTTTTATTATGATTTCTGATTTATCAAAACAAACAACCGGCAAATAGATGAGCAGTTTTTTAGTTAAGAAAACCGATATTGATAGCATAAAAAAACAAAATAAAATATAAACAAAATCAATAAAGTAGATACCAAATTCATTTTGACACGATGGAGTAAGTTGCTCTGATGGTGCAATAATGGATATGACCGATGATATTAAAACACAGATTAGTTCCTTCATATTAGCTCCTTATTCCTTTATGGAGATAAAAATAAATATACTGTGAATTTCATCTAGTCCAAACACTTTAATTCCGTAGATTAAAGTCGGTTTATTCGAATATTATTATCACTTAGTTCACTTTCATTACTGTTTAATGATGTCCCTTATGGCACAGACATACTATAAAAGGCCAGTATTTCGTTATAAACTAGGTAGCAGTGCTTGAGTTTAACAATTCAACCCCCATATTCATCAAAGCTATATTATTTATTAACCCAGTCTGTACTAAGGAAAAACTATGCGCGTTCCACGCATTTATCACCCTGAGCCTCTTCAAATAAAGACAACGATTTCTCTTGGTGATGATGCTGCAAACCATGTAGGTCGGGTACTACGCATGACAGCGGGCCAAAAACTCGAACTTTTTGATGGCAGCAATCAGATCTTTAGCGCTGAAATTACTGAAGCTACTAAAAAAAATGTATTCGTGCATATTGAAAATAGCCAAATTGACGATAGAGAATCCCCACTCGATTTACACCTTGGGCAGGTCATGTCTCGTGGGGAAAAAATGGAATTTACCATCCAAAAATCTGTTGAACTCGGTGTTAATACAATAACACCTTTATTATCAGAACGTTGTGGTGTTCGCTTAGACGGTGAACGGCTCGAAAAAAAATTACTGCAGTGGCAAAAAATTGCAATTGCAGCCTGTGAACAATGCGGCCGCAACCGAATTCCAGAAATTCGCCCAGTGCACCCCCTTGAAGCCTGGTGCGCGGAAAATGACGGCGCGTTTAAAGTCAATTTGCACCCAAGGGCAACAGAAAGTATTAATACGTTACCCACTGAACTGAAGAAAGTACGATTGTTGATTGGCCCTGAAGGTGGCTTGTCAGCAGACGAAATTGCCATGACAGCAAATTATCAATTTACCGATATACTGTTAGGGCCTCGAGTATTACGAACAGAAACGACTGCGCTAACCGCTATCACAGCACTGCAAGTGCGCTTAGGTGATCTGGGGTAAGGAGAAAAAATGATCAAGCTCGGTATAGTGATGGATCCTATTTCATCCATCAAAATCAAGAAAGACACCAGTTTTGCAATGATGTTGGAAGCTCAGCGTCGTGGTTATGAAATCCATTATATGGAAATGAATGACCTGTATTTACACCAAGGTGAAGCTCGCGCACAAACCAAAATCGTGACGGTCGAAGAAAACCCAGAAAAATGGTATGAGTTTCAAGGAGAGCAAGATATTGCGCTAAGTTCTCTTGATGCCATTTTAATGCGTAAAGACCCGCCTTTTGATACTGAGTTTATCTATGCGACTTATATTCTAGAAAGAGCGGAGCAAGCTGGCACCTTAATTGTGAATAAACCACAAAGCCTACGTGACTGCAATGAGAAACTCTTCACTGCTTGGTTTGCTGAGCTAACACCGGACACATTAGTCACTCGCAACCCACAAAAGTTGAGAGAATTCCACCAAAAACATGGCGATGTCATTTTTAAACCACTAGATGGCATGGGTGGCGCTTCGATTTTCCGCCTCAAGCAAGATGACCCAAATGTGGGTGTGATTATTGAAACGCTAACAGAACATAGCTCTCGCTACTGCATGGCACAAAACTTTCTGCCGGCAATTAAAGATGGTGATAAGCGTGTCTTAGTTGTTGATGGTGAACCTGTTCCTTATTGCTTAGCGCGAATTCCAGCTCAAGGCGAAACCCGAGGTAACCTTGCTGCAGGTGGACGCGGGGAAGCGCGTCCTTTAAGTGAAAGTGATTGGGCCATTGCACGAGCCGTTGCACCAACATTAAAAGAAAAAGGCTTAATCTTTGTTGGCCTCGATATCATTGGTGACCGTTTAACCGAAATTAACGTGACTAGCCCAACATGTGCACGGGAAATTGAAGCTGCATTTGATATCTCCATTACCGGTATGTTAATGGATGCCATTGAACGCCGTCTCAATAAATAATTTATAGCGGTGGTTTATCTTTACTGATGATTTTTACTGTTTTTAGACGGTAAACGTCATCAGTTTGCTCTACCACCTATAATCTAACCTTTTATTGTATTCTATTAATTATGATTAAATTTGCTGGAGTCTAAGTTTGAATCTGCAAAACCATTTTCTTATCGCCATGCCATCCTTAACAGACCCTTATTTTGAACAATCGGTCGTTTATGTGTGTGAGCACAACGAAAAAGGGGCGATGGGGATTGTGATTAACAAACCTATTGATGACTTTTCCGTCGATACGATGCTCAAAAAACTCGAAATCACAATTTCAGATAAAGTTGATGATCGTAATTTAAAAAAGCCAGTCATCGCAGGTGGCCCAGTTGCAGAAGAGCATGGGTTTATCTTACACACACCAATTAAGGGCTTTTTATCTAGCCTGCATTTAAATGATGAAGTAATGGTGACAACGTCAAAAGACATTTTAGAAACGTTAGGAAGTGAGCACTCACCTGCAAACTCATTAGTTGCGCTAGGTTATGCAAGCTGGGAACCTGGCCAACTTGAACGGGAAATTATGGAAAATAGCTGGCTAACTGTCGAAGCTTCTCCTCAGCTTATTTTTAACACCCCCATTCATGAGCGCTGGAGCGCTGCGGCTAAATTAATTGGTGTTGATATTTATACCATTTCAATGCAAGCGGGGCATGCTTAATGTCTGGAAGAACTTTGTTAGCCTTTGATTTTGGAACCAAAAGCATCGGTGTAGCGGTTGGACAAGAAATTACAGGTACTGCACGACCATTAACCTCACTAAAAGCGAGTGACGGCCGCCCTGATTGGCAACAAATCGAAAAGTTACTTAAAGAATGGCAACCTCAGTTGGTTATTGTTGGACTTCCCCTTAATATGGATGGTACCGAGCAACTCGTTACAAGCCAAGCCCGTAATTTTGCAAATCGCATTCATGGCCGTTTTGGTGTTAAAGTCGAATTACATGATGAACGTCTTTCCACTGTTGAAGCAAAAGCAGGTCTTTTTGAACAAGGTGGTTATCGCGCACTCAGTAAGGGCAAAGTGGATTCAGCCTCTGCCGTAGTGATCCTTGAAAGCTGGTTTGAGCAACATCTTTAAATTTACACGAATATGAGGTTATTTTTCGTCTTAATCTCATGCAAAGGTGCCGCTCTGATGTAATTTGCTTTACACTATGGTCAACAGTCGCTGTTCATGTATGACATGAATAAAATAGTATTGAATAAACTATATTGAATAAAACAATGACCATTCAAAATAATATCTCTGATGTCACCGCGCGTATTGAGCATGCTGCCGCAGAGTGTCAGCGCTCACCACAAGACATTACGCTACTCGCGGTAAGTAAAACAAAACCTTGTGAAGCTATTTTAGAAGCCATTGAGGCAGGTCAGCGCCAATTTGGTGAAAATTATGTTCAAGAAGGTGTTGAAAAAATTCAATATTTTTCGAACAGAAATGACCTTATTTGGCATTTTATTGGCCCGTTACAGTCAAATAAAAGCCGCCTTGTCGCTGAACATTTTGACTGGTTCCATACCTTAGACAGAGCGAAAATTGCCCAGCGCTTAAATGACCAGCGTCCTAGTGAAAAAGCCCCCCTCAATGTGCTAATTCAAATTAATATTAGCGATGAAAACAGTAAATCGGGTATAACGCGAGAAGAAGTGGCTGACCTCGCAGCACAAGTCGCGGCTATGCCCAACCTTGTGTTACGTGGGCTAATGACAATCCCTGCACCTGAAACGGATTATGAGCGCCAATGTGCTGTGTTTCATCAAATGAATGAGGCATTTAAGCAATTACAAATTACTTATCCCACAGTTGACACGCTTTCAATGGGGATGACTGACGACATGCGCGCAGCAATCCATTGCGGTTCAACACTTGTTCGCATAGGAACCGCTATTTTTGGCGCGCGCCAATATCACCCATAAATAGGAGAACAGAATGCAACATCGTAAAATTGCCTTCATCGGCGCCGGAAATATGGCGCATGCCATCATTGCTGGGCTGGTTAATCATGGCTACCCAGCATCGATGATCACGGTGTGTTCTCCTACGCCTGTACGTCGAGAAAAACTGGCTGAACAATATGGCATTATCAGCAGTGATGATAACTTAGCCGCTGTTAAAGCTGCAGATGTGATTGTCCTTGCCGTTAAGCCGCAAATGATGAAAGAAGTATGTGAACCACTACAAAATGCGGCTGATTTTGAGCAAAAATTAATCCTCACCATTGCGGCTGGGATCCCAGCTGAACGTTATAACGACTATTTCGCTCATTCGCTGAATTTAGTACGCATCATGCCAAACACACCATCATTGGTAGGGAAAGGCGTTAGTGGGCTATTTGCTCAAGGGAAAGTTTCAGAGCAAGACAAACAATTTGCACAAGAACTGATGCAGAGTGTCGGCTCAACGATTTGGTGCCAACAAGAACAAGAAATCAATAACATTATTGCTATTACTGGTAGCTCTCCGGCTTATTTCTTTCTATTTATGGAATCGATGCAACAAAAAGCGGAACAACTCGGTTATGATAAACAGCAAGCTAGAGACCTTGTTCTTCAGGCGATTGAAGGGGCTGTAGAGCTTGCTAAGTCGCAAAACGACACGGCTTTTTCGACTCTACGTGAACAAGTCACCTCTAAAGGCGGTACCACCGCGATGGCTTTAGAGCAATTTTATAATGGAAATCTTCCGCAGATTGTTGCCGATGCAATGCAAAGCGCAATAAATAGAGCTGAAGAAATGGAAAAACTTTTTTAAATTAATCGCGGAACTCACCATGCAGACCTTAGTATTCGTCGTTACGACCCTGATCCAACTGTACATTTTTGTATTACTACTGCGCGTATGGATGCAGTGGGTACGTGCAGATTTCTATAACCCTTTTTCTAAATTTGTCGTTAAAGCAACACAACCTATTGTCGCACCATTGCGCCGAGTCATTCCTTCTTTTGGTGCGATAGATACCGCATCTGTCGTTGTTGCGTTTATTTTAGCGATTGCAGCCATTATATTCGGTATGTGGGCAACTAACTTACTCCCAATTTTAGGTGTAAGCATTCTGCCTATGGGGCTGATTTTATTATTAACCTATACTGGTAAATTGATTTTTTGGATGATTTTAATCCGTGCGATTTTAAGCTGGGTTAGCCAAGGCCGTAACCCTGTAGATTATTTATTGTACCAATTAACAGAACCTTTAATGGCACCAATTCGCCGAATCATCCCTGCGATGGGCGGGTTAGATTTCTCCGCAATGATTGTCATGTTTATTTTAATCGCTCTGAATTATTTGCGTGTTGATATTTCACTGATGATTGACCCATCATTAACTGCAATGATGTATTCCATTGGTATTATGTAAAAACGAGTTTTAAATAATGCAAAAAGTTGTTTTAGCCACCGGTAACCCGGGAAAAGTGAATGAGTTAGCTGACCTACTACGTGATTTTGGGATGGATATCGTCGCTCAAACCTCATTAGGTGTTGAGTCCGCAGAAGAAACGGGCTTAACCTTTATTGAGAATGCGATCCTAAAAGCGCGCCATGCAGCAGCGCAAACCGGGTTACCCGCAATTGCTGATGATTCAGGAATTTCCGTTGATGCCCTCGGTGGCGCGCCGGGAATTTACTCTGCCCGCTACGCAGGTGAAGAAGCAACAGACGAGCAAAACCTAGTTAAGCTATTAGAAGCAATGAAAAATGTGCCTGATGACCAACGTCAGGCTCAATTCAACTGTGTATTAGTCTATTTACGCCATGCAGAAGACCCAACGCCGTTGGTTTTTCATGGTCGCTGGCACGGTGTCATAACTCATGAACGCAAAGGCCAAGGTGGCTTCGGTTATGACCCAATATTTTATGTTCCTGAATTAGGTTGCACCTCAGCAGAGTTAACTAAAGCAGAAAAACAAGCCGTTTCACATCGTGGAAGAGCACTCACAATGATGTTGGATGTGCTAAAGAATGCTTAAATTACCCCCGCTGAGCCTGTATATCCATATCCCTTGGTGTGTGCAAAAGTGCCCTTATTGTGACTTCAACTCACACACACTTAAAGGGGAAATTCCTCAGCAAGAATATGTGGCGCACTTATTAGCCGATTTAGACATTGATGCAAAATTAGTTGCTGGGCGTTCGGTAAAAACCATTTTTATTGGGGGTGGAACGCCCAGTTTATTAACTGCAGAGTCAATGCAGGCCTTAATGGATGGCGTACGTCAGCGAGTTGTTCTAGACCCTCATGCGGAAGTCACCATGGAAGCCAACCCCGGTACTGTTGAGGCTGACCGTTTTGCTGGTTACCAAACAGCGGGGATCAACCGTATTTCTATTGGCGTACAAAGCTTCGGTAATGACAAGTTAATCACTTTAGGCCGTATTCATGGCGCTGATGAAGCGAAGCGCGCCGCTCAGTTAGCCACCAATCTTAATTTAAGAAGCTTTAACCTCGATTTAATGCATGGGTTACCTGCGCAAACTCAAGTTGAAGGTTTATCTGACCTGCGCCAAGCCATTGAACTTGCACCTCCACACCTGTCTTGGTACCAATTAACCATTGAACCAAACACCCAATTTGGCTCACGTCCTCCAGTATTACCCGATGACGATACGCTATGGGATATTTATACCGAAGGCCATAAATTATTGAGTGCGGCAGGTTATCAGCAATATGAAACATCTGCCTATGCTAAACCCGGTTACCAATGCCAACACAACCTCAACTACTGGCGCTTTGGTGACTATTTAGGTATTGGTTGTGGCGCTCATGGAAAAATTTCTTTTGAAGATGGGCAAATTTTACGAACCGTAAAAACAAAGCATCCTCGAGGTTATATGGAAGGCCGATACATGCATCAATCTTATGATGTTGACACCTCTGATAGGCCATTTGAATATTTCATGAACCGTTTTCGTTTACTTGAAGCCATGCCTCGAACTGAGTTTACCCAATATACCGGGTTACCCGAGTCAACAGTTAGAGCGGCTATTGATGAAGCCTTAGCTAAAGGTTATATCACAGAAACAGCGGATGAATGGCAGATCACAGAGCATGGAAAATTGTTTCTCAATTCTCTATTAGAGTTATTTTTAGGTGAAGAATAGCGGTTATTCCGTTCATTTATAAATCATTTCGCTTGTAAATTAGATGAAAGCCCACTTCAAATTAAAGTGGGCTTTTTGTTTAGAGGTAAAAACGAAATAGACAAGAATAACAATTGAGGTAATACATATTGCCACTATCAATAAGACAGTGGCAGATATCTGTTATAGAGCATTCACCACCGCATTAACTTGCTCTGTTAAGCTAACTAAACCACCACCTGATAAATACCATAAGTCAGATTGCAGGTAAGTAATTTTGCCATCTTTATACGCTTTGGTTTCTTGAATGTTGCTATCTTCAAATACTGTTTTATCCAATTTACCTGCACCAATCGCTTCGCTACGGTCAACAATCAGGATCACATCTGGATTAGCTTGAGCAATAGTTTTGGTATCCACTACACGGCGCTTTGCTTTATCTGCACTTTCATCAACCGGTAGGTCAGCGCGTTGCGCTTTCACAACGCTGTAAACAACAGCTTGGCTATTTGGAATTAATTTGCCGTCATTATGCATCAATACTAAAACTTTTTTATTGGAATCAGCCGCTTTCTTCTGGGCGTCTGCGATGACTTTATCTAATTGGACTAACTGCTCATCAACCGCTTTTTGGTTACCATAAAGTTCGCCAATCACACGAATATTGGCTTTCACAGAATCAATATAGTGTTTGCTATCAGAACCTAAATTAATAGTGGGTGCAATTTTTGATAACTCATCATAAGACTTACCTTGACGACCCGTGATCACAATCAGGTCAGGTTTTAATTGCGCGATTTTGGCTAAATCAGGTTGTTTCATTCCACCTGCATTTTCCATTGATGCAGGAATGCTGCCTTTTATATAAGCGGGAGCATTGCCTGTTGGGAGTGCAACAACTTTGTCGCCTAAGCCGAGTTTTTGCATTGAGTCATAAACACCAAAATCAAACAGAACCACTTTTTGTGGTTTTTTCACGACTTCAGTTTCACCTGATAGGTGTTTGATCGTTACTTTCTCCGCACCTTGCGCTATCACCGCATTTGGCGTGAAAGTGGTAGATTCAGCGCTTAGAGCGATAGGCGCAGAGAATGACAACACAGAAACAAGCAGAGCAGGTATGAATTTTTTCATTTAAATGATCCCAATTTAGTCATTAAGCCAAACCCGCATTGTAAAGTGAGTGGCTTAGATGTCAATCAAATAAGAATCAATTTCATTTTCATTCCCATTAATGGAATTAATATCACACAAATTGATGATGACGATAATATCGCTAAATAAAAAAACAGTAATGTACAAAAAATACATTACTGTTCATAAGGTTATTGGTGATTTTAGCGCTATCAGCTACTTTTGATTGAATTAAGTAACGAAGCGCGCTGTTGTTCTATTGAAGTCACTTTAGAACAAACTTGTTGGCCAAATTGCTGGAAACTTTTCTCTTGTTTTTTCCATTCTGATTCGAGTTCTTGCTGTAACCCACCTAAGTTCCCTAACATGCCTTGTAGCGCTTTACTGGCGTCACCACCTGATAACAATTGCTTGCGCCCCATTTCGTTGATGCTGTCTTGTAAAATACCACCTAGGCTTTCATTAACTAGCTCGCGCCCTTTCGTTTCAACAGTTTTCATGGCTTCATGGTGAAACACATAACCACTAGGGCGAGTCTCAATAATTTGATTGATTTGCCCATTAAGCTCTTTTTCTAATTTTGTTAACCGGTTACGGATATTGCTATCGCTACCAACCACTTTAACGACAACTTTGTCTATCGTTTCCCTTGAGGTTGATAATTTTTTTTCTGATTCTTGTTTTATCCAAGGTAAGTCCTGACGAATAGCGGCTTGGTAACGAATAGCTTGCTGTTTTTGGGCATCTGTTGCAGCAATATTTTTACCATTAAGCGTGATATCACCATTTGGCGTAATTTTTAAATCGCCACTCGCACCAATGACTTGCACACTTTCAGGTGTCATAAAGATGTCATCCTTTGGTGTTACAGAACAGCTATAGTCTGCAGCTTGGCTCGTTGCACAAGCAAGGAGTGAAAATGCAATTAATGTACGGCGTAACATAAAATCTCCTAGTAGAGCATGAATTAAAAAACAGAACGCCCAATTCGTTTCGATAGCAATTCTAAAGCCGCACAGCCGACTAAAGAGTTCCCCGCTGAGTCTAGCTCAGGTGACCAAACCGCAACAGTAAATTGGTTTGGTACTACGCAGACAATGCCCCCGCCAACGCCTGACTTTCCGGGCATTCCTATCCGAAATGCAAACTCACCAGAGCCGTCATACATACCACAAGTCATCATTAATGCATTAATTTGCCTTGATTGTAGCGGTGTGATGATAGGATCAATGGAACAAGATGACATTCCTTGCGATGTTAAATAGGAAAAACATCTCGCTAATTCAACACAGTTCATACTTAGAGAACAATAATGAAAATAAGTTTCGAGAACTGTTAAAACATCATTTTCAAAATTCCCAAAAGATTTCATAAGATAAGCAATAGCGGCATTACGACTGGCATGTTCCAGTTCTGAGCGAGCAACAACCGTGTCATAGCTGATATCAGGTTCGCAAGATAGCTTTCGGACAAACTCCAACATACGCTGTTTCGGTGCGCTTAGGCGTGATTGCAGCATATCCGCAATAACAATTGCCCCCGCATTAATAAATGGGTTTCGTGGGATCCCCTTTTCCATTTCAATTTGAATTAACGAGTTAAAGGGTAGCCCTGAGGGTTCTTTACCTACGCGGCTCCAGATTTCCTCTTCCTCATAACGTGTCATTGCAAGCGTGAGGCTTAATACTTTTGAAATAGATTGAATTGAAAAACGTTGATATGCGTCCCCTGCGGTGAAAATATCACCGTCAATCGTGGACACCGCAATGCCTAAATGGTGGGAAGGTACGCAACCTAAAGCAGGAATATAATTTGCAACACAACCTTGCCCAATCAGTGGGCGAACTTGGTCTAGGATATCGTTGAGTAGCTGGTTAGAAAACATGGCGCTCAAAACGTTGACTCCAGATAGTATTTGCAACAGAAAATAAAGGCACCCAACTTTTGGATGCCTCTTCAATCGACTGAAAAATCAGTTTATTTATTGAGATTTACTCAATAAAATTATTATTCCCACCAAACATCAAAAAGCTCAGAAACGACGACGTCATTCATCCCTTTTGATTTTAGCCAATTTTCAACAATTTGGCGGTGCTCTTCGGTACATTTACCAATTTTTTGCAGGCAAACGATCCCTTCCCAGCTCATATAGCCACTAGCTTCAAATGCTAAACCATTCGGTTCAATCGCTTCTGCAATCAGTTGGTCAACGGTGCTGTCAACTTCCTCAATCGGCGTACCTTCTTTAAAGCTCCACTTAACTGTAAAGCCTAACTCTTGGAACTCATCCAAGCGTAATTTTTTACGTAAACGACGACTACGTGGTTGTTTAGCCATTATTTGATCCTCTCAAACATTAAATCCCATACACCGTGCCCTAACCGCTGGCCGCGCTTTTCAAATTTTGTTTCTGGTCTTGTTTCTGGACGAGGAACGTAATCACCTGATGGTGATAAGTTTTTATACCCTTCGACACTCGTCATCACTTCAAGCATGTGCTCTGCATAAGGCTCCCAATCCGTTGCCATATGGAAAACACCACCGATAGCTAGTTTGCTGCGAATTTTTTCTGCAAATGGAACTTGCACAATACGACGCTTATTGTGTTTCGCTTTATGCCATGGATCAGGGAAAAATAACTGAACCATCATAAGGCTACCATTTGGGATCATGCAGTCTAAAACTTCTATTGCATCATGGCACATCACCCGTAAATTAGTGACGTTTTCTTCTTTTGCCGATGCTAAACATGCGCCAACACCGGGTGCATGAACTTCAATACCTAAAAAGTTTTTATCTGCATTTTGAGATGCCATGGTCACCAATGAGGCGCCCATCCCAAAACCAATTTCCAAAGTCACTGGATTTGAGTTATTGAATACTTTGGCAAAATCAAAAGGCTCATTGATAAAATCAATGCCTTTTTCTGCCCATTCTTTTTCTAATGCGTCTTCCTGACGTTTTGTCAGACGCCCTTGACGGCGGACAAAACTACGGACTCGGCGCATAACCCGCCCATCTTCATTATATTCGGGGGAGATAACATTATTGATCATAATAAAGGTTCTAAAATGAGTGCCCAATTAAGTTAATGTGCCAACAATCAAGTTTATAAAGTGATTTGTTACCAAACCTATCAATTTACAGCCCTAAATGCCCAAGTAATAGTGATTAATTTTACCCTTGAGGCATGGCGGATATCGGAGTTTAGCAAAACTTCCACAAGGATGCAGTTGATAATTCGCTAACTTTACACTAAACAACACAATAGCGGTTTACAGCCCCCTTCGTCTATGTTGCAATTCCTATCATGACTGGAAATATCAATAAAAAATAAAATTATTAATGGAAGCTCAACAATTTTCATCTGCAGTACTCAACTGGTATCACAAATACGGTCGTAAAACGTTGCCATGGCAACAGGAAAAATCGTCCTACCATGTGTGGTTATCTGAAGTTATGCTGCAACAAACCCAAGTGAGTACGGTAATCCCCTATTTTGAGAAATTTATTTCTCGCTTTGAGAACGTCACCGCCCTTGCCAACGCACCTCTTGATGAAGTTTTACACTTATGGACAGGGCTCGGCTATTACGCTCGGGCTCGAAATCTCCATAAAGCCGCTCAAGTGATCGCGACTCAATATGGTGGCTCATTTCCCACTACATTTGATGAAGTTTTCGCGCTGCCCGGTGTTGGCCGCTCCACTGCTGGGGCAATTTTATCATTATCGCAAAAACAGCATTATCCTATTTTAGATGGTAATGTTAAACGCGTATTAGCTCGCGCTTATGCGGTTGATGGCTGGCCGGGTAAAAAAGAAGTCGAAAACCGTTTGTGGGAAATCAGCACTGACGTCACCCCCAAAGAGGGAGTCGAGTTTTTTAACCAAGCGATGATGGATTTAGGCGCGATGGTCTGTACCCGAAGTAAGCCAAAATGCGAGCTGTGCCCACTTAATTTTGGCTGCATGGCCTATGCCAATCATTCATGGCAAAACTACCCGGGCAAAAAGCCTAAGCAAAAAATCCCTGAGAGGAGTGCTTGGTTTTTGATTATGCAGCACGACGATAATGTATGGCTAGAACAGCGTCCACCATCTGGCATTTGGGGTGGCCTATTTGCCTTCCCACAGTTTGACTCTTTAGAGCAACTTAATGATTATCTGGCCGAATCAGGCTTAGAATATTCTCAATTAGAGCAATTAATTTCTTTCCGCCACACATTTAGCCATTTTCATTTAGATATTATCCCTGTAAAAGTTAACATTCAGGCATTTAATTCTGCCATGGATGAAGGCAAAGGACTCTGGTATAACTTACACCTAGGCGCAACTATCGGCCTTGCAGCCCCAGTTGAAAGTTTACTAAAACAGCTCGCCTTACTACCTGATATTTGAGGAAAAATTAATGAGTAGAACCATTTTTTGTACATTTTTACAACGTGATGCAGATGGGCAAGATTTTCAGCTTTACCCAGGTGAGTTAGGAAAACGTATTTTTAACGAGATTTCAAAAGAGGCGTGGAGTCAGTGGATGACTAAGCAGACCATGCTCATTAATGAAAAGAAACTCAATACGATGAACCCCGATGATCGTAAAATGTTAGAACAAGAAATGATTAAGTTCTTGTTTGAAGGCCATGACATCCATATTGATGGCTATACACCTGAAAAATAATCTGTTTGTCTACCTACTCAGTAGGTAGACTTTTGCCCCAAGACTGTGAATCGTATGAAAAAACTATTTGCGCTGAGTTTATTGATCCCTCTAATTATCTCTTGTTCAAGCAAGCAAAAACCTGACTTTAACCCGGATTATGTCAAAGATACCAATGGGTTCAATATCTTAATGGGCCAATTTGCCCACAATATTGAAAATATTTGGGGCATTAAAGAAGTGTTAATTGCTGGTCCAAAAGACTACGTTAAATATACCGATGAGTACCGAACTCGTAGCCATATTAATTTTGAAGCGGGGACCATTACTGTAGAGACTATTTCAGCGGTAGAACCTTCACAGTATTTAAAAAAAGCGATTGTCACCACCTTATTAATGGGAGACGACCCCAGTTCCATAGACCTCTATTCTGATATCAATGACATTCCCCATAGCAAAGAACCCTTTTTATTTGGCCAAGTGCTCGATAACACAGGTGAAGCGATTCGTTGGGAATGGCGAGCCACAAAGTTTGCTGATTATCTGATTGAAAATAAAATGCAGCGCCGCCAATCGGGTATGAATATTGTTTGGTCCGTAACTATGCAACTAGTACCAAACCATTTAGATAAACGGGCTCATAAATATTTACCTTATATTAAGAAATCCTCGGCCAAATATGGCGTAGATGAGTCATTAATCCTTGCGATTATGCAAATTGAGTCGAGTTTCAACCCTTATGCGGTTAGCCGCTCTGATGCGCTTGGTTTAATGCAAATTATGCCAAATACAGCCGGCAAAGATGTTTTCCGCTCACAAGGAAAATCCGGTGTTCCTAGCCGTAGCTATTTATTTGACCCAGAGAAAAACATTGATACGGGTACGGCTTACTTAGCTATATTGCAAAACACCTACTTAGGCGATATTCGTAACCAAACCTCACGCCGCTATGCTGTTATTACCGCCTATAATGGCGGCGCAGGCAGCGTTCTGCGGGTGTTCCACAGCGATAAAAAGCAAGCCGCGCAGCGTATTAATAATTTAGAACCGGGTGAAGTGTATGAAACCTTGTCCACTAAGCACCCAGCTGCTGAGTCACGTAATTACCTCATTAAAGTGAACAAAGCACAGAAAAATTATCACCGCTAAAATTTTTGTGCATTAAAACGCCAGTCCAAGTAACCGAAGACTGGCGTTTGATAATAACCCTAGTATTTCCATGCTATTTCGATTAAAAACTAGCTAACATGTTGAAAAAAAGCGCATACAGTCAAAAGTTTATTGAAAGCGCCTTGACTCAACCAATGAAATCAGGTTTAATACGCTCCGTTGCCCGGATAGCTCAGTCGGTAGAGCAGGGGATTGAAAATCCCCGTGTCCTTGGTTCGATTCCGAGTCCGGGCACCACTTATTCAAAGAACCCGCCCAAAAGGCGGGTTTTTGCTTTATACCTCTCTGAGGTCAACACTCGCCCAATTTCAACTCAACTAAATTCAACTCGCCCTCATATCTGCCCCATTTAGGTGGACATAGCATGTGATCTCCCAAGGAAATGACAATTTCATTGATTTACCCACCTCTGATTTGTTCACTTCCCTTAAAAAAATAAGACAACTATAATTAAATTCTGCCTAACAAATTGTAGAGGTGATAATGAAAAAGCCCCTTCTACTACGATAAATTCCGTAAATCCTCAGGGATATTCTTTTTCAAAATGCGCCAAAAGTCCTCTGCGGTTTTATTTAGTCGTGTATCCATGCGGTAAATATACGCTTGGATAGGTATTGTTAATTCAGGGGTCTCCAAACAAACTAGCTTTTTCTCTTTTAATTCATTCACTACGGAATAAATGGGTAACCATGCTATTCCATGGCCATCTAAAGCCATATTTTTTAGTAACTCACTCATTGATGACATGAAAAGTGTTTTCGAATTGATCGCACCAAATTCACTTAACCGACGATTAACTAACCTTCCCATATATGAAGCACTGGTGTAATTCAGCAATGGCACTTGAGGTTGGTAGATATCAAATAGCGGCTTACCATGCTTATCCGCTGCACAAATTGGGTATAATTCAGATTCAAATACATTCAATGAGGAAAATGGGGATTGCATTAAATCTTCATCATAAAATGAGATAATAAAATCACTTTTCCCTTCTCTCAATGCGTTCACAACTTGCACCACATCAATGGCTTCAACATGGTAAACAAACTCCTCACCGTAACCAGACAGCCCATGAACCAATTTAGGCAGTAATGTCAGTGACAACGAATGAGCGGCGGCAATTTTAATATTCGGTAGGCTCAATACATTGTGACCGGATAGTTCATTTAAGTTACATTCCAGTTGTTGTAATAAACTACGCGCTTGAGAATGAAAAATTTTGCCCTCTTCAGACAACTGTAAAGGGGAAGTCGTTCTATCAAATAATTCAACGCCAATGGCTTCCTCTAAAGCTTTAATACGACGGCTAAATGCGGGCTGAGAAATACTCCGCTGTTCTGCTGCATGAGAAAAATGTCGACATGATTCTAGAGTTAAAAAATCATATAGCCATTTTGTTTCTATATTTTTCATTTTATTAAGCCTTAAATTGACTTGCTGTTAAAATATAAAAAATAAAACGTATTTTTATTGATATTTTAAGTTAATGACTAGTTAAATAACAAAGCTAGATTTGTAGTTGTGTTATTTGTATTATGCATAGCCCTACCATTTAAAACATTAACAAAAATCAAAAATAAATTTCATTTAATTTATTTAATTCATAAAACCTAGTCTATTCAGGCCTTCAGAGCAATTTATAAAAATATTTTTATTTTGAATAAAAGTTCTTAATGCGTATCTTGCATCAAACCATACTTACTTGCATTTCTCATCCAAGACAAACATTGATAAATATTAACCATAAGTTAAGCAGCAATAAGTAAGTTAATAATCATTTGAATATTAACCAATATGTTAAATAAATGAAGAAAGATAAGCGTTTATTGATTTTTATTTTATAAAAAGGCTAATAAAATGCAGGGGTATTAAAATGAAAGGTTTAATTGGTGTATTAGGTGGTATGGGGCCTGCCGCTACTGTTGATTTATTTAATAAATTTGTAAGCTATACCGTAGCAAATAGAGACCAAGAGCATATCCCTTTAATTATATCATCTATTCCTGATATACCAGATCGAACAGAAGCGCTATTAAACCATGGTGAATCACCGTTACCTTTAATGACTGACTATTTAAAGAAACTAGAAAGTGCCGGGGCAGAATGTATTGTTATACCTTGTAATACAGCACATTTTTGGTTTAGTGAACTAAAAAAAATTTGCCATGTCGACATGCTAAGCATTGTTGAGACGACAATGAAAGAAGTACTAGCAACCAAGAAAAAAAATATCGGATTACTTGCAACAAATGCCACTATGTATATGGGACTATATCAAAAAAATATAGAGAATAAACATTTAAACTGCATTACCCCTGATAAAAAAAGCCAAGAAAATGTAATGGAAAGCATTTATTTATTAAAATCAGGAAATAAAAAAATTGCTGAATCCATTATGAAACAGCAAGCTGAAATTTTATTTTCCCGAGGCGCTGAAATTATTATTCTTGGCTGCACCGAGGTTCCCGTTATTCTTGAAAATGAAATTAATAGTTATCCAGATAAATATATCGACTCAACCAGCTCATTAGTCAGAGCAAGTATTCACTGGTATGAAAACAGAGTCGGAAAACAAAATTTAATGATAAATAAAAATATTTAACTTATATCAAATATCAAAATTAATTTTTTAATATTACTAATGACAATATATTGTCTATTGGAGACGATTATGGTTTGGCTAGAAATCATTGTTGTATTAGGTGCAATATTCTTTGGTATACGCATGGGCGGAATAGGTATAGGACTCTGTGGTGGGTTAGGATTAGCGGTATTAACTATCGGATTTGGTTTACCTATAGGTTCACCACCTGTTGATGTTATTCTGATTATTATGACAGTTGTGGTAGCAGCATCTGCATTACAAGCTGCGGGCGGGATGGATTATCTAGTCCGCCTAGCCAGTAAATTTATGCGTAAAAATCCTAAGTATCTAAACATTATAGCGCCAATCACCACTTGGGTGATGACTATCATGGCTGGTACAGGTTTCATTGTGTTTTCTATGCTGCCTGTGATAGCAGAAATTGCGAAAGATTCGGGCATCCGACCATCTAGAACATTAGCAGGCTCAGTGGTTGCTTCACAAATTGCGATTTCCGGTTCTCCAATCAGTGCCGCAATGGCCGCGATGCTGACCATTATGGAAGGTAACGGCATCACGTTTATTGTGGTTATGTCAGTCTGTTTACCCGCCTCTTTTGTTGCTGCCATGGTTGCCGCTTTTATTGCATCACGTCAGGGCTGCGAACTTGAAAACGATGAGGTATATTTAGAACGTTTACAAAAAGGCTTAGTTCATAAATACGAAGAGAAAAAAGGCGAGAGCACAACGAGAGAAAAATTCTCTGTTGTTCTATTTATTATTGCCACGATTGCTATCGTGATCCTCGCTGCATTCCCACAATTACGTCCCGGTTTTGATATCGGTAAGCCGATGGGAACACGAGATATCATCATCATTTGTATGCTAAGTGCAGCATGTTTGATGGTGGTTTTCTGTAAAACATCACCGGATTCCATTGTATTAGCACCAACATTCCGTTCAGGAATGAGTTCTCTTGCAGTGATCCTCGGAATTGTGACATTAGGTACCACTTTTGTTGATGCCCATATGGACCAAATCAAGGCCATCGCGGGAGATGTATTATCTGCATATCCTATTTTATTGGCTTTAGTTCTGTTCTTGACCTGTGCCTTGTTATATTCGCAAGGTGCCACAACACCGTTAATAATTCCATTAGCCATTGCCTTAGATGTCCCGACATGGGCAATTTTGGCCTCTTTTGTCGCCGTCACCGGGGTATTTGTCTTACCCACTTACCCAACATCATTAGCTGCCATTGAATTCGACTCTACTGGGTCTACTCGAGTCGGAAAATATATTTTAAATCATCCCTTTATGTTACCAGGGCTAGGTGGAATTATTGCCGGTGTCGCTTTCGGCTTTATCATTGCACCAATGATTGTCTAGCACAAGGGTGTGAGTCTCCCTCACACCCCTTACGCTGTAATAAAATGATTTTATTGACAAAATGAAGTTAAACTTTGGCTCTATTTAGCTTTATACTTTGCTTAATTGGAAAAATACAATTACAAGGTATAAAGCTATTTTTTTCATACCCATAGGTATATCTGCAAAAAATATTATGACAGCGTATCAAAATGACTCATTACTCTATTTAATTTTTTAAATTAAATTTTATAAATTAAAAATAATGTCCTGTTAACCACTCAATATCTCTTTATTAAATGTAGTTAAAATTTATTTTCATTCAAAAGTGTGAGCTGAAATGTTTTTGCATGAAATATCCACTTCTGAAAATAGTTAAAATAATTATACTCGGCTTCATATTCATTTCTTAAAAAAACAGAATAAGGAATGAATTAATATTTTTATTATGATTTTCATCATGTTACAAAGTCAGTTTCGGCAGTCTCATTTCCCAATGAAAGTACTCAGCTAAGTGACTAAAATTAGGGCTTAAATCACAAATTTTAGTTTTTAAGATACTTACTTTCAAAAATGACGACGTCGTCATATTAAAAAGAATTTATTTTATCTATAACATTAAACAACCATTTTTCTTACATACATATCAATATTGATAGTTAAGCGTTAAAAAACTAAAGCAAATGCGTTATAAAAAAACGCTTAATGTTGACGTCAACATTAGGGTTAACAACTAGAAAGAGGTCTTAGAACATGAGTAACCTACCTGAAAAAATGAAAGCAGTTGTTTGTCATGGCCCACATGATTATCGCTTTGAAAATATTAAAAGACCAACGCCAGGATTTAGAGAAGTTGTCATCAAAGTTGATGGATGCGGGATCTGTGCGGGTGACTGTAAAGCCAACGATGGTGCTCAAATGTTTTGGGGTGATGACCCATGGATCAAAGCCCCAGTAGTTCCTGGCCATGAGTTTTATGGCCGCGTTGCTGAGCTAGGTGAAGGCTCCGCTGAAAAATTCAAATTGAAAATCGGCGATCGCATCTTAGCAGAACAAATTGTCCCATGTTGGGAATGCCGTTTCTGTAAATCAGGTAAATACTGGATGTGTGAAACCCATGATATTTACGGTTTCCAAAAAGAAGTTGCCGACGGTGGTATGGCTGAATATATGCGTTTTTCAGAACGCGCTATTATCCATAAAATCCCTGATGAACTATCCGATAAAGATGCCGCATTAATTGAGCCAATGGCTTGTGCTATCCACACTGTACGCCGTGGTGATATCGATTTAAATGACGTCGTCGTCATTGCGGGTGCAGGCCCACTAGGGCTGTGTATGATCCAAGTCGCCAAATTAAAAACACCGAAAAAACTGGTTGTTATCGATGCGATTGATGAACGCCTTGAATTAGCAAAGAAATTTGGTGCTGATGTTGTTATCAACCCACTGAAAGAAGATGCCATTAAATTAGTTAAAGATATGACGGAAGGCTATGGCTGTGATGTTTATATTGAAGCAACGGGCGCGCCAATTGGTGTTACTCAAGGACTAGAAATGATCCGCAAACTTGGCCGTTTCGTGGAATTTAGCGTATTCGGTAAAGAAACAACTGTTGACTGGTCAATCATTGGTGACCGCAAAGAACTCGATATCCGCGGAGCCCACTTAGGCCCATATAGTTATGAAGTTGCTATAGACCTGTTTAGCCGTGGCTTAGTTAGCGCTGATGATATCGTTACTCACTTCTATTCCATCGATGAGTGGGAAGAAGCTTTTGTCATGGCGAAATCGGCAGACTCAATTAAAGTCGTCATCAAGCCATAAACATGTTTTAACTGGCAGTAATAATTGATAATTCAAATAAACACTAAATAAGTAAAAACCCTACATATAATTAAACGCTCTTTTAGGAGAACATCTTATGCTGAGTAAATTTAAAAAGTTAGCTGTCGCTGCAAGTGTACTGACTTTAGGTATGGCATTTAACGCTACCGCTAAGCCAGTTTCAGTGGGCATGTCATTTCAAGAATTAAACAATGAATATTTCGTCACCATGAAGGAAGCCTTAGAGAGCGCTACAGGCGATATGGGCGCACAACTATATATCTCAGATGCGGCTCATGATGTATCAAAACAAACCAGTGATATCGAAGATATGTTACAGAAAAAAATCGATATTCTGTTAATTAACCCGGCAGATAGCGTGGGTGCTGAAACGGCTGTACTGGCTGCGAAAAAAGCCGGAGTTGTAGTTATCGCCATTGATGCACAAGCAAATGGCCCAATTGACTCTTTCGTCGGTTCTAAAAACTATGACGCGGGCTTAATGGCGGGCAAACGTTTAGGTGAAGCATTAGGCGGCAAAGGCGAAGTAGCAATTTTAGATGGTATCCCTGTTGTACCAATTCTTGAGCGTGTTCGTGGCTTTGAAGCTGCAATGAAAGAATACCCAAATATTAAAATCGTAACTAAATTGAACGGTAAACAAGAACGCGATACTGCGATGAATGTGACAGAAAACATGTTGCAAGCAAATCCGACCCTCAATGGGATCTTCAGTGTTAACGATGTCGGTTCTTTAGGTGCATTAGCAGCGATTGAGTCTTCTGGCCGTGATGTCAAATTAGTGAGTGTTGACGGTTCTCCTGAAGCGGTTGCTGAGATTGCCAAAGGTAACTCGCCATTTATTGCTACTTCGGCGCAATTCCCTCGTGACCAAGTTCGTATTGGTTTAGCTATGGGCTTAGCAAAATACTGGGGCGCCAATGTCCCTAAAGAAGTCCCAATTGATGTTAAATTGATTGACAAAACAAATGCTAAAGACTTTCACTGGTAATCGTTAGTTATCAATAACCGATGTATTGCACCTGTATTTCTGATGTTCGGTGCAATACATTTTCATAAATATTAATTATTAAATGCATATTGGAATAAAAATTCCAAATGGCTTTGTTACCCATTTTTAAGCAGTTGAGAAATATAGGGAAGCAATATGATGCAATTATTAGCATTAAAAGATGTCAGTAAAACTTTCCCTGGGGTTAAGGCGTTAGATAATATTAATCTCTCCCTAGAAAAGGGGGAGGTTCACGCATTATTAGGTGAAAACGGCGCAGGTAAATCAACGCTAATGAAAGTGTTATGTGGAATACATAAACCTGATAGCGGACAAATTCTGATTGAAGGCAAAGAACACACCTTTCATAACTACAGAGATGCAATAAAAGCAGGCGTAGGTATTATTTTCCAAGAATTTTCTCTTATTCCTTATTTAAATGCTTTTGAAAATATATTTTTAAATAGAGAGTTGAAAAATAAGTTTGGTTTATTAGATAGAAAATTAATGCGAAAAAAATCGCAGGAAATCCTAGCTGAGCTGGGTGTAAACATCAATATTGATGAACCCATTAGCCATTTAAGTATTGCAGAACAACAGTTTGTTGAAATCGCAAAAGCACTGTCTTTGGATGCTAAAATTTTAGTGTTAGATGAGCCAACTGCGACATTAACCCCCAATGAAGCAAACCATTTATTCGATGTAATGCGAGATTTAAAAGCTAAAGGGGTTGGAATGTTTTTTATTTCCCACCATTTAGAAGAGATTTATGAAATCTGTGACACCATCAGTGTACTACGCGATGGACAATATATAGGGTCTCGTAAGGTCGATGAAACAGATTTAGACGTTATTATCGAAATGATGGTTGGCCGTGAAGTTGAAAATATTTACCCTCATAAACGCCAATTTAACGAGCAAGAAGTCATCTTAGATGCGGAAGTTCAGCGTTTTTCATATAGCCCAACTAACCACCTTCAACTAAAAAAAGGTGAAATTTTAGGGCTTGCTGGATTAGTCGGTTCAGGTCGCACAGAAACTATTCTTGCCATGATTGGTGCTGATAAGGCTTACAAGAAAAAAGTTGTTTTAGAAGGCAAAGAAGTTAAAGTTAAATCAGCTGCGACTGCACTGCAATTAGGTATCGGTTTATTACCAGAAAGCCGAAAAACTCAAGGTCTTGTATTGCCGTTTTCCGTTAAAGAAAATATATGGCTAAACAATCACGCTCAAAAATTATTTTTAATTCAAAACAAAAAAGAACTCACTTTATCTATTGATTTAATTTCCCAAGTAAAAGTTAAAACACCAGAGCCTCACACTGCAGTTTCTACTTTAAGCGGTGGAAACCAGCAAAAAGTTGTTATTGCTCGCTGGCTAAATAAACAAGCCAAAATTCTTATTTTCGACGAACCCACTCGAGGTATTGATGTTGGGGCAAAATCAGAAATTTATCAATTAATGCGCTCTCTAACTGAAAAAGGAATTTCCATTATTATGATTTCATCGGAGCTACCAGAAGTTATTGGTGTCAGTGATAGAGTTTTGGTTTTTCGAGATGGTGAAATTGCCGCTGAGTTAACTGGAGACGAAATAAACTCAACTCAGATCATGGTACATGCGGCCGGCAATATTATATAGGATAACGACTATGTCTAATCAAAGTGCAATTCCATTAACTAAAAATAAATTTAGTTTTTCTAAGCTAACAAAAATACCTGCATTTTTACCACTTGTTGGTTTAATTCTTTTATTTGTCTGCATGTCCATTTTTAATGAACATTTTTTAACTGTAAATAACCTTTCGACCATTGCTCGTCAGGTTTCTATTAATGCCATTATCGCTATCGGTATGACATTTGCTATCTTAACAGGTGGAATTGACTTGTCCGTTGGTGCTGTTATGGCGCTGTCTGGAACCTTGATGGCTGGCTTGATGAAATATTATGGAATGGACCCCTATGCAGCCATCGCTCTTGGACTATTATCGGGTGTTGTTTTTGGCTTTATTAATGGGATTTTAGCCGCTTATGGTAAAATGCCACCAATTATTGTCACCTTAGGCGCCATGATTATTGCTAAAGGGTTAGCCTTAATTTATACCGGTGGCTACCCAGTTTCAGGATTACCTCAAGAGTTTGCTTTTTGGGGACGAGAAGAATTAATGGGAATTCAAGTTCCTATTTTATTAATGCTTGGCCTTTATCTTATTTTCTATGTTGTACTAAATCATGTCTCTTTTGGCCGTTATATTTACGCTATTGGTGGTAATGAAGAAGCAGCACGCCTCAGTGGTATCCGCGTTGAACGTTATAAAATGTTAGTTTACGTTATTAGCGGTTTTACTGCTGCATTCGCTGGGTTAATATTTACCTCTCGAGTAATGAGTGGGCAACCCAATGCAGGAGTAGGCTTTGAGTTAGATGCGATTGCTGCGGTCGTACTCGGCGGCGCCTCAATAGCAGGAGGCCGTGGTATGATCATTGGCACACTCATTGGCGCAATGATCTTAGGTGTACTTAATAACGGTTTAAATTTATTAGGTATTTCACCTTATGTTCAATATATTGTAAAAGGACTAATTATTTGGGGGGCGACATTAATTAGCTCAATGAAACGCTAAATGAATTACCCCTCATAACTATTAAAGTAGGCAGGTATCATTACCTGCCTACTTGTATTTACACTTTAACTATTATTCATAAACAACAAGTTTCCCATCAACAAATATTTGCTTAGTTTTATGACCTTTATGGGAGTCTCGCTCTATCTCAGAAAACAATAGCTCAGTCGTTAATTCACCAAGATATACCGAGTCATGATGTACACCTGAAATAGATAAATGGTAAGTATCTGCATAAGGAGGTAAATCAACAGAAAAATAACGGCAAGAGAGGCCTAATTCTATAATAATTTTATACATCCCAGCGGTAATAATTCCATTTAACCCAACGATGTACATATTAGGTGTATAAAGCTCTTGAACTTTTCTTCTTAGATAATCTTCATCATTCTTGTTAAACATATAACTGCTGTATAAGACATTAATATTTTTTCTATTGGGAAAATTTTCATATATACCCGCTAAACGAGACAAACTAATTTCAGAACCTTCTGGTCCTGAAACAATAAGTGTATTTTCGCTATTTTGTTGACTAAGAAATTTTCCTGTTAAGGCACCAATTTCAAAATTTTTCAAAAATAAACCCGAGTACTTATTTTGATAGCCATAAATTGACCGGTCAACAAAGACTAAAGGCACATTATGTTTATCAATTAATGATAAATAACTTGGTTGGTAATCTTTATCGTCACGAACGGGGGATAATAGAATACCGCTCGCCTTGTAACTGACTAACGTTTCAATTGCTGTTTTCTCTGCTTTTTCATCGCTATCTGAATCAAAAATCATGACTTGATAGCCTTTTTCTTTCGCTAAGCGTGAGACTGTTTGAATAAGCACAACATAAAATGGGTTAAATGTGCTGTCAGTAACCACACCTATTATACGGCTATTTTTATTTTTCAGATTACGTGCAAAAAGATTTGGCACATAATTGAGTTCTTGTGCTATAGCTAATATTTTATCCCGAGTTTCCTTCTTTACCATCTCAGGATGATTAAATGCTCTAGAGACGGTAATATCGGTTACATTGGCACGTTTTGCTATATCAATTATTGTTGTTGAGCTATCTTGTTTTGTCATAATTATACTAGTCAACCTTTAATGAATCCCCTGAAGAATAGGCTAGTAATCCATTTGGCTATTATCAGGGAGAAATATGCGATTATTCATTATACCGTTTTGAGCTTGAAGATAAATCAATTTCACTTTCTTTAAGAAGAATAAATGACTGATAATTCAAAATAGTGACATACCGCATGAATTAGAAATGTTAAATAAACAAATTGACATTTAAAATATATTTTAAATAACTTTTAGCTCAATCAGCACTGATAAAATCAATCCTAAAGCGACAAGAATAACAACAATTGAAAATAGCATTTGAATGGTTCTATTGGAAATAGAATGCATTATTAATCGACCGATTAATAAACCAATGACACAAGAGACAATAAATATAATACTAATTTCTTTAGGGTATTGAAACCCATTCAAAACATTAATAAAAATACTAATACTACCAATACAGAAAATAACCATTAACGATGTTGCAATAATACTCTTCATATTCAAATTAGTGAACTTTCGCAATGCAGGAACAATAATAAAACCACCACCGACACCTAGCATACCAGTAAGTAATCCTGTAATGACACCAATCCCCCCAAAGATTAACGCTGTTTTAGTGTTCCAAATAAATTTCCCAGTTTCTGTATTAATTAAACAATGTGCATCATTTTGCTCATCAACCCTATTGAAAAATATACGCCCCCCGACATAAAGCATAACAAGGCTAAAAATAAGCGTTAACCAAACTGGAGGTACAATATGGGCAAGGTAAATACCATACTTAGCAGAAGGGATACTCAATAATGCTATCCAAATTGCGGCTTTATAACGAATACTTTTTTTTATAAGCCCTTGAATAACGCTGATAAAAGCCGCTATTGTAATTGCTAGAAGCCCAACAGGCGCAGCGAGTGCAACACTCCAACCTTGGCTTGCCATTAAAGCAGGAACAGCAAGAATTCCCCCGCCAGCTCCCGTCAAACCGAGTAGACAGCCTATCAATAACCCTTCTAATATCAATATTAACATTATGAATTTCTTATCATTATTATTAAATATATTCGCTGAATATTAACGCTTACCGAGCGTTTTCTCCAATACCATTAATGCCCTATTAAATGGTACTTCTCCTGCAATAATATCGATTAACCGAGTATCTTGGAAAACCGCAATTGTCGGCACTGATTTTATACCATATCGAGGAGCTAAAGTGGGCGATTGAGCAATATCAACAATGCCAAAAATGATGTTACTTCCTTGAAAACATTCAGAAAGTTTAATGAAAATAGGTTTCATATTTTTACAAGGTAAACACCACGATGCCGAAAAATAAACAACTACAGTTTGTTGCTCATCTTGATCTAGGGGGTAAAGTGTACTCGAGAAATTATCACTATCTAGCGATAAGATATTGTGCATTCTATGCTGCCTTTTTATCAATTTATCCTGAACTAACATACAGAAACAATATACTCGATAATATATCACTTCTTATCCATTAGTTGATCAATATTATTGGGAATTTTATTATTATTTAAAATCAATAAATTAACTTATTACCCATCATAAAATGCATGTAAATATGATTTAAAACAAATGATTAAAATAGCTTTCAACTGCTATCAATATTTTTTTGACTTAAAGAAACTATAATTATATATAACTGATTTATTATATATTTATTTTTAACTTGTATTTCAAGCGTTATAGTAATCACATTATTTGGTGAAATATAAAGATATTTATAATTAAAAGTAAACCAAACTCTCTACACTTAATAAACCTTTAATTTTTTTCATTTAGATTCGGATTATGACAGAAATACATCTAACGGATCTCAACGAGATCTAACTGCATAAAACGTTGAGATAGAACGCATGGCAATTATGAGTTCACACCTCACAACAGTCGCTAACCACAACAACTATACGAAGTAGTCACCATCGCTAAGCTCGATTGTAGTGGAAAAACACCGACAGCTAAAGAAGAAGTGGTCAAAACCAGACACTATACAGTGGGTTACACCCCGAACTGAGGTAACCCCAACCCCAGCCCACAACTGACTTTAAGCGGTAAGTGGCTGAATGAGTTGGGGTTTGAGGTAGGCAGTCACTACACCCTCTCTCGCCAAGCCGGACAGTTGATTATCCGGTTGGCTGAGGGGGAGTGAGGCGGCTAAGGAGATCTCTGTGTGGGGCTGGGATTTCTATATGACTACATTTGTAGTTTCCAGAAATTCATACCATTAACAAGCCAGTATTGATACTTATCAGGAACCAATAACCCAAAATCATTACTTGCTTGAGCACTCCAATCTGAAGGCGCTGATTTTTCATGATTACGTTCCCAATCTGTATGGCGATAAATTTTTTTATCGAAATTAATATAAAATTTAGGGAGGCGCATTTTCCATTTGTCCCACTCATCAGATACTACTTCTGTTAATGTAGATAAAAATTGTTCTATATAAGAATAAAATTCTACTAAATCGTCATCACTACGATTTAGTTTAAAAAACGATCTCATCCAGCTTATAGAATAAACTTCCACATTACTTTGATTTATATAATATTTAAAATTACTCTTGTCTAAAATAGTAATTCCACCTCTAAATTTAGCAATCGCTTCATTATAAAGGGATTCTTTCATCCAACCCTTTTCTATATACAATTTATACTCAGGTCTAGCATCAATACAGAAATTATCCTTATTATCAATAACATAGTAATGTTCCCCATTAACAACAAAAATAGCTATTTCTCTTTCACCATTAAATATGTAATTGAGCAAGCTTTGATAATTATTTTCCAAATTCATTTAGAAATTCCTCTTTGGTTAACACTTTCGCTTTTGACGAATTTTGCTCAATTAATTTATCCCACACCTTAGGTAACTCAAGGGACATGCTGGGATCGCCTTTTCCTGGGTCAACAATTTTAGGTGCGTTAGGGTCTCTTGGGATACCAGGTATAGGTCGCTGAGGTATAGCAGCATCCATAATTTGTTTATGTAAACTTGCATCTACTTCAAATACCACAACCGAGCCATCAGGCCTTCTATTTGTTAGGTAATAAGATGCGTGATTTGGCCCATTAGTACTTACACAAAGTTGGCCGCTACACCCTGAATTTATTGTTACGCTTCCATCGGCATTTACATTAATTCTATTTTGACTTGTTTTTGTTCCACTGCCGCCTCCTTCAATTCTAAAATACGTTTCAGAGTTTTTCGGTGGTGTTACCTCCGGCTTCACATTCGGCTTCGCAACATCTTTCCCAAATTGCTTAACTAAAGCGCCTGAGTTCGCAATAGCTGACATTCCACCTAATAGATAAATAGAGCCAACATACGTTACTGCCCGAGCGCGTGCTTCTTCATCGCTATAACCGAAGTTTTTAAACGCCTCAGTATAAGATTCCAGCAAATTAAACGCTTGTTGTGCTTCAGGTGAGGTGGAGTTCAACAAGCGCTCGATTTCTTGATAACCTGCCTGCGCTGTTTTTGGATTTTGATACGTCAAACTGACATAGGTATCTATCGTTTCGAATGCGTCTTTTCTGGCGGCGGTACATTCAGGTGAAACACCGCCAGCACAAGTATCAAGCAGTTTTTGGGTTGTTTCCGTATCTTTGATCCGCAGTTCAGCAAGCTTCTGTTGCTCGACCTCAGTGATCTTTCCTTGCTGCTCTTTAAGCTCCAGTGACGTCTTCTGGCGGTGCTCTGAGTCGCTCAGATAGTTATTCTCAACCGTCGTCTTCCCTGCTTGGGCTGCATTCCCTGCACTCGAGGTATCTCCACCCACTAAACCGCCTGCAATACCCGCTGCCAGACTAGCAAATGCACTGACTGTCGCTTTTTCGTCTTCCGTCAGTTGGCTAGCTGGTTTGTTATACAGTTTCTCAGATAACATTCCAACCGCTTCCGCTGTCATTGCACCGAGCGATTGTGCCCCTGCATTTTCACCTTTTGCCAGCGCTAATGCAACATTCGCAATACCGTGGGCAATGATGCGTCCTTCTTTGTTCTTCTCTGGAATATTTTTGGCGATTTCATTCGCAATGTACGGCGCACTCGCATTCGCCACCGCTTTATTCACATCTCCACTGATAAGCCCTTGAATCAAAGAGGTGCCTGACTCGACTATACGGCGATTATCCCCTCCGACACCCCATTCAGATTTGTTAACTTGAGCTTGAATAGCATCTTCTCTTTCCTTGCCACTCAACTCAGGGTGCTCTCTATCTACATCCTTCGTAGCTTTAATCGTCTCATTCGTCACCGCTATATCAGTAATCTGCTTACCTAATTCGCCCACTAACTGTGTTTTTTCTATCCGTTTTTGCTCTTTCTCTTTGTCAAAAATCGTATTGAGCTTCTCATGGGCATTGTCTGTATCACGGCTTAACTCGTTGATATCTTGTTTCTGATTATCCTTATCTCGAATTGTAATCTCGCCTTCTGACACCGCTGAGTGTGTCGTATTGCTGTCTTTCCCTTTGTTATTCACATTGGTCAACAAGGAGCCTGCGGCATTACCCGCAAGCTGGTCTGCAAATGGAGAACCCCCTGTGCTAAAGCCGCCACTTTGGCTATCCACCTTGTATTCAGCTTTATTTTTGATATCCCCAAAGCCCAGCGTGCCCGTATCCAACTTGTTCTTTTCAGCGTCCGCAGTGCTGCTAATCACCGCCCCATCGAGTTGCGTATGATTACCGACGGTGATATCAAAACCGCCTTTGCCTGCATTAATACCCGTTTGTTTATCCACGGATTGATAATCGCTGTGCATCTCGGTTTTATTAACATTCACCGAAGCGGTGGTATTTAAGCCTGTTCCAATACTGCCGCTTAAACTGCCGCCCTGTTGCTTTGAGTCATACTTATCAGTAACTTGTTGGCTCGATAACGTTAAATCGCCGCCCACATTGGCTTTAACAGTTTCCCCACTCGCGTGTGCGCCTGTCAGCGTGGTATCTTTGCCGCTGTTGAGGGTCAGTTGTTTGCCTGCGTTCACTTCCGTATCGGTGTAGAACTGGCTGTCACCTTTTTCAAAGCCGCTGCCTTTATTCACACTCGCATTGACATTCCAACCGCCCGTACTGATACCCGCACCGATTGAGCCGCCTTTACTTTCGTTTTTCCCATCCACTTTTTGCGTGTTGGTGGCACTGGTCAGGTTGATATCATTTTTGGCGGTTAACGTGACGTTTTTATCCGCATCCAGTTGGCTACCTTGTACTGTCAGATCCCCTTGGCTACCCTCTTTTTTACCCGTCGCAGTAAGGGTGATGTTATCCCCCGCACTTAAACTACTACCTGACGCCGTATGCTGCTCGGTTTTGGTGGTCGATTTAGACGAACTGCTGCCATATGACACATTAACGCCAAAGGCATCTGCCACACTGCCGCCTTCTTTCAAACCTGCTAGCTCACCCGCTTGTTGAGCCTGAACGCCTTGTAGACCTGCCTTCATCCCTTTAAGGGCCGCTAATTGTCCGTCATCTTCTTGTTTTGCCGATTTCGCGGTCTGCGCCATTCCATCTAACATGCTGCCCGCTGCACCGCCGAGGGAAACCGTCAACCCGCTGGATTTGGTTTCCACTGTGGTGATATCGGTACGGCTATTTTCAGCCGCCGTAATATTCACATCACTACCGATCACATTGATATCTTTCGCCGCGATTACATCACTACCATGAATGCTTGCTGTACCACCTGCGGTCAATGTCACATCGCCTGCCGTACTCCCAATCACACTGCCTTTTTTCTGGTTACTATCCGTATCGGTGGTCACTTTTTGTGAATTTGAACCAACCGTGAAACCAATGCCGCCAGTGCTCATCAGGCCTGACTTGGTTGTTTTCGACATATGTGTTTCATGGGACGCTTCATCAGAAGTGGTCACATTTAACTGATTTCCAGCGGTAACATTGACATCGTTGGTTCCAAGTAAATTACTCCCTTCGATATTGACGTTGTTCCCTGCAGTCACTTTCACACTATCGCCGCTAAATGTACTACTGATAGCGGTACGTTCGTTCACCTCATCATGAGTTTCTTTTGTCGTGCTTGATAAAAAGCCTTTATCCGTGCTTTTTGTGTGTTTCGCATAGTCACTAGTTTCAATACCAGAGGAAATATTGATGTCACGTCCAACATTGATCGCCAGCTCTCCACCGCTGGTCACAGTCGTTGCACGAGCGGAAAGATCTTGCCCAGCCGATAAGGTTAAATCCCCTTTAGTTTGGATTTGCGTGCCGACTTCAGTGCTATTAGCCCCACGATAGTAATTACTTGAATTATGCGTGTAATCAAATGCCGAGCTGACATCACGAGTTTCTAAACTAATATCGCGTCCCGCAATAATGGAAGTTTTGCCATCAACGCCTAAATTGCCGACATCTGTGGCGATCAAGTTGATATCTTGTACCGCTTTTAAGGTAAGCTGGCCATTATCACCTGTGACATAAATACTGGCAGGACGATCGAGCCATTGTGATTGGCCATCTCCACGCTGCGCAGTTTCACTGAGAATATCGCGACCTGCTGAAAGAGAAACGCTGTCTAATCCACGAATTTCCCCACCGATATTCTTAATATCTTTTAGGGTATCAAGTTGTACATCTTTACCTTGAATGCGCCCACTATTTTCGATATTTTCAGCACGTAAATCGGTCAGTTCACGGCTACTGATTTCACCGCTATTAAGGATATTACCGGTCATGTTGGCGGAAACATTACGCCCCGCTAACAATGCGCCATTACCGTTTAAGTCCCCTTGACGGGCTCGGACATACACTTGCGGAACACTAACCATTTCAACGCGGCCATCCGGCAGTGTGACTTCTTTATTCACCATCCACACGATGTCTGTGGTTAAGTTCGCCATTTGCTCTGGTGATAATGCAATGCCCGGAGTCAGGTTAAATTGCTTACCAAACGCAACACCGTTAGTTAGCAGCGCGCGATATTGCTCTTCATCACTATTGTAGTTGCCTAATAAGCGCTGTCCTGTGGTTTCAATCAGTTGATCACGAACTAAACGTTGCTCATAGTAACCATCCCCCAAACGCTTATGGAGCTGCTCATTGGTGACAATATCAATACTCGACAACCATTTCTTGTAGTTAGTGAAACGCGGGTCGGTTTCAATCAAAAATTGGCTATCACTACCCGGTGTTAAGTTAAACAGACTATTGTCGGGTAATTGAGTGTTTGGCCCAACGGTTCTTATCACGGTATCGAGGTTGTCTTTCCCCTGAGGCCCTGTCTCCGCAGTGATATTTTCCCCTTTGCCTACATCAGTTTGCCCTTGAATGTCAGCTCCGTTACCGATGTTGGCATCATCAACGTGTAATGATGAGTCAACCGATTTGTCGTCTTTAACATCCACTTTGTCTGAAATTGCAGGTAACTGAGCCACTTCCATTTGCTGACCAGGTTTCAGGTCTAGTGGCGTGTTTTTACCGTCTTTTAATGCCAGCTCAGTAACAGTTGCACCTGAGTTTTCTTGTTGATTAGCGTCAGAAACACGTTCGGCTTGCCCATCCAGTTGGTTCACTTTGACTGAATCGAGCTGAGTTTTATTGATCCCCCCCGCGTTCTCGGCAACTTCTAATAGATGTAAGGCTAAATCTTCTTCGCTATTAACCCCTTGGTATTTTGACGTGCTAGTACGCGTTTTCCATTTACCACCGCCTTTATAGCGATAAATCGTATTTCCATCTTCAAAGATACGGCGAACACCCTGTGCTTCTTCGTTGTTGAGATCATAGCCTGTTAAGATCAGGTTTTGCCCCGCAACAACACGCGAATTTTCATTGTTCAGCTGCTGACCATCAATCGTCAAGTGCTTTCCACTCGTAATCAATGCGGCATCGCGTTTGATAACTTGGGTTTCATAAATGATACGGTCGTAATCGTATTCATAAAAATTCTTAGTCCAGTTACCATACTCAAACATCCGCCAGCGATTAGATTTTTCATAATGAATACCCACTTCCTTGTTCAGCGTACCATCTTCATTAATAGCGTAACGCGTTTGGTTGCCATTACGCGGCTGAATTTTATAACGTCGCCCATTACCAAAATCGTACCAATCAAAATGTTCACGGCTCACTTCCACGGCTTCATCAGTCAGTTGTAAATGGATATCTTTATTTTCAAGTAAATCCGTTTTTAGTGTGAGGTTACCTGCCGCTTCAATGTTAGCACTGTGGTTTTTCACGCTTTTAGCATGACCGGTGGCTTTTAGCTGGTCGTTTAATTGGCTACCGATGGTTAAATCACCATCACTGTAAATTAAAGCGTGATCACGGTTCAACAGTTCACCAACTGCAAGGTTGGCCTCTTTACGCCCAGCAATAACCGCCGCTTTATCTCCTTGTTTATCATTGACTAAGCTATTTACTGCGATGGCTAGGAAATCACCATAAATGCGGCCTGTTCCTAAGTTACTTAAGGAATTAGCAACAATATGGGTTAATACGCCATCAATGAGCCCAGTGTTATGTACCTGACCACTGGCTTTTATACGAGTACTTTGCCCACTGATCTCACCTGAAAGTTGGTTAATAACGGTCGTTGTGTTTAAAACCAGCTCGCCAAGACTAGAAATTAACCCTTTATTGGTAAAACCTTGAGCAAAATTAGCCGTTAGGTTTTCACCTGCCTGAATGCGTCCCGTATTTTCAAATAGTTGATTGAAGGTGAGCGATAACGCTTTTTGCGCGATAAGTTTACCTTCACCTGTTAACTGGTTCGCCGTGATCGTGGCAGAGCCATTACTGACTATCACCCCTTGCTGATTTGATACTGCTAGGACTTTACCTTGCGCTTTATCGGTTACATTCAAATCCGTTCCCGCAGATAGCATCCCTTGTATGTTATTCAGGCTTTGTGCGATATTCGCTTCAATCGCTTGCCCTGCACGAACCGCCCCGCTTTGGTTATCTAAATGTGTGGTTCTGAGGTTAACATTTGCCCCTTCAAGGCCTTTACCTGCTTGAGCTGTATTTTTGTTATCGATAGACTCCGCAGAAATATCAAGGTTTTCATTGGCTTTGATCCAGCCTTGCTGGTTTTCAATTTGCTGTTTGACTACCAGTTCAACATTATTTAGACCTTGAATAACACCACTCGTATTATTGAGTTGTTGGGTATTTACGTTCAGGTTTTGACCGGACAAAACTTGCCCTTGCTGGTTATCAATCCGTTGATGAATATCCAGCGTTGTACTCCCCTGAGATTGAACAACCCCCTCAGTATTATCGAGGTTTTTTCCTGTCACTTTTAACGCCGATTGGCTCAGTAATAACCCTTTTTGGTTATCAATTTGCTCAGCATTCACTGTGAGTCCAAGTTTTCCTTGAGCCACACCTTGGGTATTATTTAAATCCCCAGTATTCAATTCAAGCTTGCCATTACTCGCTAATGTCCCTTGCTGATTTAGCAATGCCTGCTGCTGGGTATTGATATCCATCGACTGCCCAGCGAAAATTTGTCCGTTCTGGTTCTCAATACCTGTCGTGGTGAGTGATGCCGCTCCTGAGCTTTGAATTTGCCCCTGCTGGTTAAGCAGTTTGCCACTGTCAATCGATAAACCGCCCCCACTTAATAAACCACCATTTTTTTGCGTAAAGCTATTGTTTATCTGCTCACCATGGGTGTTGAGTGTGAGCTGCTTTCCTGCTTGAAGTCGACCTTGTTGGTTATCCAGTGCCCCCGTGTTTGCCGTTAAATTATTGACGGCAAGAATTTCCCCCTCCGTATTATCAACACGTTTTTTCTGACTATCGAGGGAGATTTGGTTCGCTTGTATTTGCCCTTGGCGATTGATTAGCTCTCCAACTGTCATCGCTAGATTTTGGCTAGCAAAGATGCCTTGATCGGCTTTTTTCGCAAGATTCGTCAGTTTCTGGCCCTGTGTATCAATACTCACCGAGTGGCCTTTAATCACACCTTCACGGTTATCCAGTTGCTGCGTTGACATTGAGAGCTCAGACTGGCTGCCCACTAAACCTTGCTGGTTATTAACACCTTGGCTGTTCAGCTTAAGCGTATTTTTCGCCACAAGTCGGCCTTGCTCATTATTGAGCTCACCGGTTGTTAGGGTTAACCCGCCTTGTGCATAAATGCCTTTATTGTCACCGCTTTGAGTGTTATTAAGCTGCTCACCGTGAGTATCAATCAGCATGTCACTACCAGACTGAATGGAGCCTTGTAGGTTGTCAATTTGTCCGCTATTTAACGTCAATGTTTGCTGGGCTAACAACGAGCCTTGTGTATTATCAAACCGCTGGTTATGGGTATTAATATCAATGGTATTTGCTTGTAAATAACCCAACTGGTTTTGTAGTGCTTGGTTGCTCATCTGCAACAGTTGCTCTGCGGCAATTAACCCTGCTTGGTTATTGATACCATTAGCCACATCCAGTTTTGCATCACCATGGCGAGCAACCAGTTTTCCTTGTCGGTTTTCGATATCACTGGCCGCTATGCTCAGCCCATTCTCACCAATCAGTGCCCCGCTTTGGTTTAATAATTCATGGGTTAAATCAACCTTAAGATGACCCTTGTTTGCGGTGATAACTTGCCCATCACGGTTGTCGAGACTATTGGCGGTTAATGAAAAATCGCCATTACTGCCTATTTCACCCGCTTGGTTATTCAGCTTCCCTTGTAAATTAATTTTCCCAGCTTTATCGCCAGTTTGTAATAATTTACCCCCTTGGTGATCGAGGGTATCCGCCGTGATTAAGATGTTATCCGCTTGGGTGACAGCCTGATTTAGCGAAAGCGTTCCACTTTCAATATTCAAGGCGTGAGCTGCCAGTATTTCACCTTCATCACCCTCAATGGATTGGCTATTTAAGGTGATATTTCCCATGCTAGCAATCACTTTACCTGTGCGGTTAATCAATGATTGGGTTTCCACAAATACACCCCGCCGGCCGGTCAATGCTCCACCCGTGTTATCCAGCACTTGTTGAATTTGTAAATCAAGCTGCCCCATTCTTGCGCTGAATATTTTACCTTTTTGATTATCAAGGGTATTAGTTTTGATCAGCCAAGAGCCGTTACCACTGATATCCCCAGCATTGTTATTAACATATTGGGATACCTCAATGACCCCCTGTTGTTCACCTAATTGGGTCATGGTGCCTTTTTGATGAATTAAGCGGTTCGCAGTGAGTTGGATGTGCTGTGCTTGTGTGTTTGCAGCTGTTAGGTCAATGCCTTTACCACTTAGTGATAAATCGCCTTGAGCAATGATTTCACCACGCTGACCTTGCAATTCTTCAGTGGTCAGCAGCATATTCCCTTGTTTACTAATGGCTTTACCGTCAATATTGGTGAACGACGGTGTGTTAAGGGTAAAGTCTTGTTCGGCAAATAAGGTGCCTTGGGTGTTATCTACGCTCTGCTTCGCATTTAGGATTAGTGCCCCGACTTTTGCCGCGACCACAACACCTTGCTGGTTAGCAAGCGTATTGACATCAAGACTTAGTGTGCCTTGGCTGCTAATATTCCCTGACTGGTTATCAAGGGTTTGAGCAAGCTTGATTTGCCCTTTTTCACTGCCCGTTTGCAGCATTTTCCCACGCTGATGAGACAGGTTTTTTCCTTCAATTTGGATGTTATCGGCCTGCGTCACCGCGTCATTGAGATTAAGTTCATCCCCCGTTAAAGCCAGTTTTCCTTTTGAGAGAATTTCCCCTTTTTCACCATCCAACTGCTTAAGTGTCAATTGGTTATCACCAAAGCTGGCAATAATTTTACCGGATTGGTTAATTAAGCGTTCCGCTGCTAGCTGAATACCTTGATTGCCTAATAATGTCCCTTGTGTATTATTCAGCGCCTGTTGAATAGCCAACGTCAAATGGCCTAATTTTGCCGCAATAATTTTGCCGTCTTGGTTGTTTAGCCCGTTTGCCACAATATCAATTTGGCCATTACTGGAAATTTCACCTTTCTGGTTATCAAATTGGTTTTGAATATGTAGCTCAGTTTTACTTTCCCCAGTTTGCAGCAAGGTGGCACCCTGATGGGTAAAGTTGTTGGCTAAAATAGAAACTTGGCCTGCTTGCGTGAAGCCTTGGTTTAAATTGATATCGGCACTTTCTATGCGCAATGCATTTTGCGTATAAATAGTCCCTTTTTCACCTGCTAAACGATTTGCCGTTAATAAAGCAGCACCGGATAAACTGCTCATTTTACCTTGCTGGTTGATCAGCTTATCGGCTTTAATCATCAGGTACTTATCGGTTTGAATAACCCCACGAGTATTATTCAATTCACCAGCAGATGTTAGGTCTAAACGATGGTTCGAGCTAGTGAGGATTTTACCATCCGTGTTGTCAACGGCCCCTGCTTGCAAATTCAGATCACCTTTGGATGCAATACTCCCTTGGTTGTTATCCAATCCATTAGCTACATTGAGTTTCAGCGTTTTATCACCCGTCTGCAGCATATTGCCTTGACGATGAGATAACGTATTTGCTTGTAAATTAATGTGTTCTGCTTGTGTTGTACTTTGGTCAAGATTGGCCGATTTTGCGGTTAACCCCAGTGCACCACTGGTCAGAATTTCCCCTTTCTGCCCATCAAGCGTATCTGTTTTGATGATCAGGCCTTGTTTACCGGATGCGAGTATCGTGCCTTGTTGGTTGCTCAGGTTTTTGCTTTGAATATCAACCTTGCCATCACGGCTGAGTAACTGCCCAGACTGGTTATTTAACTGCTGCGTCGTGATTGAAGTATCACCTGCAAGGTTAATTTCCCCTTGCTGATTGTTTAATAGCTTGGTATTTAAGGTATTTTTTGAGTTACCCGTTTGAACCAATTTGCCTTGCTGATTATCAATTAACTCAGGTGCAATTAACGTGAGCTCATTGGCAACAATCTCGCCGCGCTGATTATCAATGCCCGTTTTAGCCGTCAATGTGGCTTTATTCGTGGCTTTTAGGTGCGCATTTTTCGTTCGAATATCGGTTGTCGTTGAGGTCAACACAATATTGTTGGCTTGGGTATTAGAATCAGACAAATCAAGTGAGCTACCTGTCGCGGTTAAGGTGTCTTTGGCGACAATATCCCCTTGTAATGCGACCGATTTATCTCCTTTAACTGTTAATGAACCCGCGGAGGTCAGCTTACCTTTGCTATCAACCCCTGCAGCTAATAAAGCGCTACGATCACTGTTAATTTGCTCTGCATGAACTGCTGCATCACGCCCTGCAACGATTTGGCCTTTATCGGTGTTAGTTATTGCCTGTTTCGCTTTGAGCTGGATATCGTTTTGCGCCAGTATAGTACCGGTATTATTGATAGCATCTTGGCTAGTCAGGGCAATATTTTGGCTAGCGGTGATCACGCCAGAGTTACCTACTTTCCCATCCGCTGACAGGGTAATATCCCCGGCTTGTGCCCCAATATGCCCCGCATTACGCACGCCTACACCGTGCTCTGTCCCACGCATTTTAATAGTATTGGCGTACATCCCCCCTAATGCGGCAACATCTAAAGCAAATTCAGGCTTATCATCGGCAGAGGAATTATCCGTTTTAAGAATGGTTGTTCCATCCGCTGCCACGGTATTTTTCCCTGTCGTGATCGCTAAATCTTTGGCATGCAATTTCGCATTGATATTCACTGAGCGGGCAATCAACGCTGTGTAGTTGGTACCATTGCCATTATAGCCTTTCCCAAGAATATTGATGCTGCCTTTATCGACCTCAAATCCTTTGATTTTACCGTTTTCAATTAAAGTTTTTCCCGCCGATAGCAAAGCTTTATCGGCATTGATAAACCCGCAACCGTTACAGGTGATCCCCGCAGGGTTGGCGATGATCACATCCGCTTTTTTCCCTGCCACTTCAATAAAACCATTAAGTTGACTCGGGTCACGGCTATTTACCTCATTGAGGATAATTTTGGCTTCCCCTTTAGCGAGCCAATCATTACCTTGGATCATCCCACCAAGTTGTGTGTTCGTGTTGGTGCTGCTGTTATTGAGGATCGCCCCTTTATGATCAACATCGAACTGGCTGTATTGGTTACGAGAGACGCCATCACGGTTAGGCGCTTGAATATTAACTTGCGGTAAACCATTTTGCGTATTAACAATGGTCGGTTGTTGGTTACCCGGAGCCTTACCATCTGCAACGATGGTCGATGACGAAACGCTAAAGCTCACCATGCCTAATGTAAACCACAAAGAAGTGACTATCGGTTTAACTGACCAGCGCACTCGGCAACTTGTTGCTTTCTCTACGTGATTTTCACTCGAACCCGCAGGACCCGCACGATGGCTGCGAGTAATATCTGAAACCACCATCACCATTTGGCGAGCAGCATTAAAAATTAGGCGGTAAAATAACTTGTTCATCCTGAGAGTCCTTAATAATTCCAGTTTACAGAGAAAGCAAAAGTGGCAGGGTCGGTTCTAAAACCATCAGGTTTAGAGAAGGGAGTACCGATAGATAAGTCATAACTCAAATTGGCAGGGGTTATTGCCCCACGTAGGCCAATCGCCCCACCCGCAAGGTGAGTCCCTAGATTCTGGTTAGTCCAACGCCCACTGATTTTGCCGTAGTCAGCGCCAACGTAGAGCTCTTGAGCAGGAATAGGCAGTGACCATGATAAGGTGTTACGAAGTGTCCAGCCTTCATCCGCACTGAGTGTACGCTCACCATCAAAGCCGCGCACCGTCCAGCGGTTACCAATACTAAATTGATCTTGAGGCGTTAAGGGACGGTCGCTTATTTGACGCGAATACTGGGTATCAAAACGCAACGATTGTTCGGCTACTGTAAAAGGAATGCTAGCTGATGCGTTAAACTGCATCACAATCGCGAGGGCTGTCGCATAATCTTGAGAGTCTTTACGACGAAACTCTTCAAAAGCAGGCATAGCGCCAAACCAACGCGTCCCGTGTTGGTAACTTGCCCCCACATTAATGGTTGATTGCCCCACATACTGGCGATGGTTTAGACCTAACTTCCACGCTGTAGTGCGCCGTTTTTGATTTTCAATTTCAGTGTTTTGCACAAAGTTACGGGTTTCGCGCAAATTCAGATCATAGGTCGCGGTGGTTTTCGCTGTGGCATCACGGTAAAGCACATTGCTCAGTTGCAAATTCAAGCTTTTACTTTTACCGCGATATTCAATATCACTATTTGCACCAGCAATAGTTTGAGTGTATTCATAATCACTCGCGGTGGTGGCAAACTGCCAATAACCAAATGGCACCGAGTAGTGCGCGCTGTAGTTGGTGGTGTCTTTATCGCTAGAAAAGCTTAAATCGCGAGTCGCTGTAAGATAGAAAAGATCGCTGAGAGAAGTCGGGTTATCCAATGCAAGCATCACGCCCGCTTGGTTTTTACCGGTACTTTTTGAACCCGTATTATCCACCCACGCGCCCGCATGCCAATAGCGTGATTGCTGACGGTTGATCACAATTTGGGTTTCACCCGGGCCATCACCGGGGATCATTTCCATCGATGCTTGTACAGTTGGCAAACGTTGTAGGTTTTCTAAGCCTTGCTCAATATCCCTCAAATCCAATAAATTACCTGAATGGGCTGGCATTGCGGTATACAGCGTACTGTATTGTGATGAGTCATCAGTAAAAATGACTTTTTGTACTTTGCCTGGCATGACAACTAATTGCAGAACGCCTGTTGATAAATCTTGTTCAGGAACCAATACACGACTGGTGATCCAGCCGTGGCTAATCAGCCGATTTTGTACGTCAGTGACTAATAAATTGATGCCATCAACACCAATACAATGACCAACAGCCTGACCCGCTAGCCTTTCGATAGGTACCCAATGTGGGAAAGTATCTTGTCCACTGACAATAACCTGCTCAATTAAAAAACAAGGGGTCTCTTGCGGAAATTGCAGACGTGTTTTTGCAATGGAGGCAGATAAGTTCACATCGGGAGATTTTGCATCAAACTGCTGTTGTAACGTTTGTTGCTGATGCGTTTGACGATTGAACAAGTTATCTGTGTTATCTGGTTTCAATAATGACGCTTTTGCAAGAGCAGGAAAACAAAAGGCAAAACAAATTGATCCGTTCAGTAAGGTACGTATATTAAGCATTAGTTTTTTTTAATAATTTGGATTTAGATTAAGTTAATATACGCAACTTTACATACTTTTTCTTAAATAACAATCCAATTGCTTCGCATTTTTTGTTAATTGTCTACTTAATTTTAAAATAACCAATCACTTTCAATAAAAATAAAATAATCTTATATATCAGTTGATTACAAAAATAAAAACAAGTTTAACTTGTAGGGAATCTTTTATTCAAGCCAAATAAACATCAAAAATGTACCTTAAGGCGTAATTTTTAGTGACTAAAAATCAAATAGTTGTAGTGCTCTCTCCCTTATAAAGAGTAAAGAAAATCTAACCAATTACATTTGAAATAAATTATTACAACTTTATAAAAAAGAAGGTAGGAAAGATCGGTAATTAGGGCATACCGACGCCCTAATTACCCATTGATGAGAAGAGGTGAGCGGCTAACTATTGCTAATATTAAGTTTCAACGCAGCAGCTATCGCAAGTGGCGAAAAAGTAATACTAGCGGCAAACAGCGCTGCGAGAATGGCAAAATAGCCATCTAGCGGCATTTTAAAGCTATGCGCCTCCATTGTACCTGTTGCATAGATAAGCACAGGAATATACAGCGGTAAAACTAGCAGGCTAACTAAAACGCCACCTTTTTTTAAAGAAACCGTTAATGCCGCGCCTATCGCGCCAATAAAGCTTAATACTGGCGTCCCCAGTAATAACGTACCGGCTAGCACCAATAGCGTATCTGCACTGAAAGACAGCATTAATGCAGCAACAGGGGATAGCAAGATCAAGGGCAGCCCAGTGACTAACCAGTGTGCAATGACTTTAGCAAAAACGGTAATAAATAAGGGATGTGGGGCCAAAAGCAGCTGTTCAAGGGAGCCATCGAGGTAATCATCCTTAAATAAGCGCTCTAGCGATAACAGCGAAGACAAAATAGCGGCAACCCAAAATACCCCGACCGCAATACGTGCTAATAACTGAGGTTCAGGACCAATACTAAGAGGAAATAGTGTGATTACAATTAAAAAAAACCACAACGGGTTAACCAATTCAGAAAAACCACGAAAAGCAATTTTAAGTTCTCTTTTAATTAATAACCAAAACATGTTTCAACCCCACCCGTCAGTTTTAGTGAGCCAAATTGCCCTGACATCGCTTGGTGAGAGGTAAACAAAATAATCCCCCCTTGCTCTGCATGTTGATGAAAACGTTCTGTTAAACGCGCCACTCCCGCAACATCAATTGCAGTAAAAGGCTCGTCAAGTACCCACAGAGGGGCTTCGCTAAGCCATAACCTCGCTAAATTAACACGCCGCTGTTGGCCCGCAGACAATTGACTTACAGGGATATCTTCATAACCAATTAGCGAAACTTCCTCTAAAGCGGCCCAAATACGGTCACCTTCACTGCTTTTATTATGCATTCGGTAATAAAATTTGAGGTTTTCATACGGGGTCAATAATGATTTCACTGCGGGTTTGTGCCCTAAATAAAGTAGATGACGCGTAAACTCTTCTTTCAGTTTTTCAATCGATTGATTATTCCAACAAACCGCACCCTCATCAGGTTTTAATAGCCCCGCCATCATGCGTAACAAGGTGGTTTTCCCCGCACCATTAGGCCCTTCAACTTGCAAGATCTCACTGGGCTGAACGGTAAAATTTAGCTGGTGAAATAGAACCCTATTTTGCCGAAGGCAACTCACATCTTGAGCACTTAGCATGCAGCACAATTCCTGTTGTTTTTATTTTAAAGGTTAGCTTTTTGCAACTTTGTTCAACAGCATATCACTAATCGAGTCGCTCGATATTGCTTCACCGCAAAGCACTTGCATCAAAACCTCTGAACCTAGCGTAGATAATGAAAACAACATATCAGGCTTAAGTAAGCGAACTTTATCCATATTGTTTTCTTGGTTAATTAACACCACGGTTTTTACCGAGCTACCTTCCCCTGCTTGCTCTTTCACTCCCAATAAAGCGAAAGTACTGAGCGAATCGCTATCTGTCATCACTAACACACACTTTGCATGTTTAACATTAGCTGCGGCGAGCAATTCGGAACTGGTTGGGTCACCGGTCACAATATTATCCTTTTCAGGGTAATGGCTGCGATGGTTTTCTTGGCAAATCACGGCCACCGGCAGTTCTCGGTTTTTCAGCCCTTGATAGACATTGACGGCCATTGGTGTGCTACCAATCACCACATAATGATTTTTCATATAAGAAAACCTCTTACGCACGATTTCTTTCGTACCTTTAGCTAACACCCCAACAATATAAACCACTGAAGTGGTAAAAATTGTGATCCCTAAAATAATCACTGTCACTGTGAATACACGCGCATCAACCGTAACCGGGACAATGTCACCAAACCCGACCGTTGTCATGCAGACTAAAGCAAAATAAAAGGCCGTTGTGCCGTCTTTAACGACTGGTGAAAACTCATCACCAATATATAAAGTACCAAAAATGGAATACAGCAATAATGCAATAATACAGGTTATTGCCACAAACCCGGCACTGGTTAAGCTATGGTGATGATATAGCTTCCAAAAAAGGCACAAAGCAACCAATAAAAAGAGGGAAAAATAACCTTGATGTATGTTTTCTTGTGTTAACCTCAGGTCAACAAATGAAATAATCCCAAGTAAAAATAGTGAAAACACCCAAGCGATACGGGCTCCGTTAACCATAAATAGCGATAGGAAAATCAGTGAAATTCCCAATAAAAATCGCGGGATATCCAGCAATTTCATAAAACCCAGCGATTTCAACCACTGTGTTAGCCCAGACTCACGCCAATCAATATAGTCGGTGTAAGCGCTTAACACGGGTTTTAAAATCATTGCGCCATCAATAATAATTAGCAATGAAAGAAGCACCCTAATTGATAGGGGTGATTTCAAAAAAGCCACAAATGAGTTATCTAACATGTATTGCTCTCACCCTTCACGCAGTGCATTCACCAAATTTTCTTATATACCATAAATAGGTCAAAGGATAGTATCAATGGCGTAAAGACGATAACAAATGCACGAGCTATTTTACTATTTTGGCTAATAGCGAGCCAAACATCGTCTATAATGGAATATCACGAAAACTGCCATAAACATCAAACATGTTCTTTGAAAAAACTTGAATAAACATAACATTACAGAATGATTAAGAAATTATTAATTATAAAGAATATATTTTGGAACTTAAACTACGTCTTTATATCTAAAAATCGATTTCTCAATTATTTTTCAATTCGATTTAACAATAATAGAAAACAAGAGTTTAAAAACCTATGAGTAACACTACACACTCGGAAAAATTTAGCTGGGCCTCGCTGTTCTGGTTATTGATCTACTTTTGGTATTTTTCATCCCTATTACAACTGTATGTGCTAGTAACAGGGCAAAGTAATTCCATCGGCCTAAGAGATTCACTACTCTATAGCTCTCTTTGGTTGGTTCCTGCCTTACTATTTCCTAAAAAAATTAAGCTAGTTGCAGGGCTGATTGGGATTGTTTTATGGCTTTCTTCGGTTGTTGCTCTCGCTTATTTTGTGGTTTATGGGCATCAAATATCCCAAAGTGTCATGTTTGTGATGTTTGAAACCAATACCAATGAAGCAGGCGAATTCCTTAAGCAATATTTTAGCTTCGAAGTGTTAGGTGTCATACTCGCCTACACTGTCGTTGCAATCTTCCTTTGGACACGCCTGAAACCAGTCACATTACCAAAACCAGGACGCATCGGTATTTCGTTGCTGATTTTAGTTATTTTGTTCGGAATTCCTTATTATAACAAAGGCATTAAACAAGACCGACCAATAGCTAATGTCGCGTCTTATTTAAATAGTAAGCTCGCCTATGCTGCACCATGGCAGTTTGTGAGTGGTTACCTTTTATATAAAAACCAGCTGGCAAACATGGAGGAGTTAATCCGCGACAACAGTAAAATTCCACCATTAGAAAACTTCGTCGATGCAAACGGTGACACTCCCCGCACATTTGTGTTGGTGATTGGTGAGTCCACTAGCCGAGATAGGATGAGTCTATATGGCTATTCGCGCCCAACTACCCCTGAGTTAGATGAGCTAGCTAACGATTATCCTGCTAATTTATCCGTATTCAATGATGTTGTGACGTCGCGACCTTATACTATTGAAGCACTACAGCAAATTCTGACGTTTGCGACACAAACAGAGCCTGAACTTTTCAATTCACGCCCTTCTATCATGAACATGATGAAGCAAGCAGGTTTTAAAACGTTTTGGATCACTAACCAGCAGACAATGACTGAGCGTAATACCTTGTTAACGGCGTTCTCTCGCCAAACAGATAAGCAATATTATTTGAACAATGACATGGCGCAAAGCTCACGTATTTATGATGACGTGGTTTTTTCTCCATTCAAGGAAGCGCTTGCAGACCCTGCAGAAAAGAAATTTATTGTTGTTCATCTGTTAGGGACACATATGCGCTATGAATTCCGTTACCCGGAAGATAAAGCTATTTTCAAAGATAAAGACAGCGTGGTTCCTGCTAATCTAAATGATGACGAAGTAAAAGATTATAACGCTTATGATAACGCGCAATATTATAACGACTATGTTGTTTCAACATTAATCAAGGACTTTGATTCTTCAAAAGAAAATGGTTTTTTGGTATTTTTCTCAGACCACGGTGAAGATGTTTATGATACCCCGCCCCATGAAATGTTAGGCCGCAGTGAAGGTAAGCCAAGTAGGATTATTTATAATGTACCTTTCCTTGTTTGGCAATCACCTGAGTGGTTAGCGACACATCAATTTGATTTAAATGATAAAACAGCCCGACCATTCAGTAATATGGACTTTATCTATGCGTGGTCTGATTTAGCAGGTTTAAACTATACCGGGTTTGAACCCGAAAAAAGCCTGTTTAATGAGGCATTTAAGCCTCAGCCTCGTTATATTGGTGACCCAGATAATAAATCCTCATTAATGCTTTATGATGATTTAAAACAATAATTAGGTCTCTGTCGGTGAAATGTTATCTGCATTTCACCGACTTATTCATTTAAGCTATAACTTTCAGATGCTGTGTACCCTTGCGGTTTATTTTACCATCCCGCAAAATAAACGTGACTTCACCACGCCAAAACTCAGCTAAAAAAATATCGTTTATTGATTCAATACCTTGTAATTCAATTTGTTGCATTAACCAAGCCTCATCCCTTTCAATGGATTCCAAATCATAGTTTCTAATAACCCCTTCCTTTATCAGGATCACTGATGGCATATTTTTTTCATCACAAATAATAGTTAGCTGCCCATCAGGTTCTATTTGTGCATAATAAATTTCTTGAAAGGAATGAATGCCTTGTGCATGAATTCTAGATGAAATATTGATAAGGTCTATCTTATTAGCCTTCTCTAAAATATTTTCCATTATAAATTGGCCTTTTTTAATAATGGGTATGGGATTACCAATCGCCACATTACGAAAAAAGTTAAATTTTTTCGTTAAAAAGTTCAAAATACTAATAAACAAGACGCCTATAATTAAAATAGTCACATATTGATACAGTGGGATAGTATCGCTGTAAATCACCCCACCAATAATGCCCCCTAAGACAAAATTACCAATAAAATCAATAGGAGTCATTTGGGAAAGCTGTGTTTTCCCCGATAGATTCATATGAGTGATAACAATGGCAAAACCGATAATAAATTTTAAAATAATCAACGAATAATAGTACGCCATAATGCTATTCCTTTATTTTCTAAGCCATACATTTTTTTCATTATTTATTTAATAATAAGTTTAATCAGTTTAGCTTGATTCTCTATCTTTTATAACTCTATAGCATGGAACAAGAGATGACTTTCAAAAAAATAGTCATCCATTTGTTCTAACAACGAAAAAACACAACAACTTCAATTGATTATCTAATTGTTTTATAACTCACTTAATTTCAACTATAGTTAAATATACACATTGGCGATTATGCCAATATCGAGCTTCAATACCATTTTTACCAGCATCGTGCTAAGGATATGTTTATGAATATAAAACTCATCACTTCACTTCTTTTCGCGGGAATGGTTACAGTTATCGCAGGCTGTGATGACTCATCAAAACCAAGTGACACCGTTAAACAAGCAGAAGAAAAAGCCCAGCAATTAAAAGAAGATGGTGAAAAAAAAGCTAATGAGCTGACAGAAGATGCTCAAAATAAAGCCGAAGAGCTGAAACAAAATGCATCAGAGCTGAGCCAAGAAGTCAAAACAGATGCGATTAATAAAGCCGATGAAGTGGCAACCGATATGAAAGAAAAAACGGAATCACTCAAGGCAGAGAATGACGCTGAAGCGGATAAAAAATAATTATCCCCCGGTCCCCTTCAAGAATGTGGGCTTTAAATGCCTGCATTCTTATTTTCCTCAGAAAAGCACCAAAACCCTCCTAACTAATTCGCCATTCCACGATATAATTGCACATCTTACTCGTTAGCTCTCAGGAAAACTTATGCAAATTAAACATAGCATTGGGTATGCAAACCCAGAACTCCTCACCGATGCCTTCAACCTACGCCAACAAGTTTTTACTCAAGAGCAAGGGTTCCCCGCTGATATCGATATCGATGAATATGATGAGTCCGCTTTACATGTCGTTTTGTATTTAAATGGGCAGCCTACTGCGGTATTACGTTGTGTGCTACTTGACGATAACCTCATCAAAGTAGGCCGCGTAGCAGTTCAAAAAACACATCGCGGTAAAGGAATTGGACGTGAATTAATGACATTTGTAGAGCAATATGGTCGTTCCCATCATTACAGTAAGATCACACTCTCTGCACAACATACTGCCATTAATTTTTACCATACTCTTGGATATCAAATAGAAGGTGAAATGTATGATGAAGAGGGAATGGACCACATTTACATGACATTATCTTTAGAGCAATAATTGCCCTTGAATTAAATTTTCTTACCTCTATATTGATATAAGGTCAATATTCAATCAAGTCGAGGTGAATGATGGCAAATGGCTGGGCAAATGAAGATGCGGTTCAAGAACAAATCGATGCCACTCTTGATGATGCGGTAGCGAAAGCGCGTCGCCAATTACACTCCGGTGAAAGCGCTGAGTTTTGCGAGGAATGTGGGGTGGCTATTCCTGAGGCTCGCCGTTTAGCATTATCGGGTGTTAAATTCTGCATTAACTGCCAAAATGAATTAGATAAAAAACAATCTGCATTTAGTGGCTACAACCGGCGTGGCAGTAAGGATAGTCAATTACGCTAATTACATTTTCCTTCCAATTTATCTGTCGTTTTTACTTATCTAGTCCTCACTTTCACTCATTGACGTTAACTTATTGGTAAAACATGTAAATATTACATTGTTAATTATTAATTAAATGATAATTAACATGATATTTCCATACTCTTCTTAATCTTATTTCCCCGTTTATATTGATCATTCATCCATATCATGGCAGTATAACCGCCTATTTTTTAACTGATGAGGGTAAGAAAAGCTCGGATTTTTATTACTATATTAGGCAGTTTAGTCTGTCATCAACACCATATTATTGTTCTTTCTATTTCGTTTCCTTAGGGAACTTTTTCATCATTATTCACTGTTTCATAAAGAAGGACAGCTCGCTGCATACTTTGTCGATATCGGTATGCCAAAAATAAAATAAAACAAAAGAAGGTTGTTATGAGTCAAATTGATACTGATTCTAAAAAAATTCGTTCTAAAATAAGTCCCCCTGTGTTTTATAGCTCTGCCATCATTATTCTGGTTATTGTCGGCTTTGCCGCTTTAATGCCAAAAGTCGCAGAATCTCATCTAAGTCATCTTCAACAAAATTTATTTAATAACGCTAGCTGGTTCTACATTCTTGCTGTCGCTATTGTTCTTCTGAGTGTGACTTATCTGGGACTCTCTCGTTATGGGCAAATAAAATTGGGGCCAGACCATGCTCAACCTAATTTTAGCTATGTGTCATGGTTTGCTATGCTTTTCTCCGCTGGTATGGGAATTGGGCTCATGTTTTTTGGGGTAGCTGAACCTGTAATGCATTACCTCAATCCGCCAGTCGGTGAACCACAAACCGTTGAAGCTGCTAAAGAAGCGATGCGTTTAACTTTCTTCCATTGGGGGTTACATGCTTGGGCTATCTATGCCATTGTCGCATTAATTTTAGCATTTTTTAGTTATCGTCATGGCCTCCCGCTGACCTTACGTTCCGCTCTGTATCCTATTATAGGGGAGCGTATTTATGGCCCTATTGGCCATGCAGTTGATGTGTTTGCTGTTGTTGGTACCGTATTTGGTGTCGCGACCTCATTAGGGTTTGGCGTATTACAGGTCAATGCTGGGATGAACCATTTATTTGGTTTACCCGTTAATGAAATGGTACAAGTCGGGTTAATTATTGCTTTTACTGGTTTAGCGACTATTTCTGTCGTCTCAGGATTAGATAAAGGGATCCGTATTTTATCCGAGCTAAACCTTGGCTTAGCATTTCTATTGTTACTCCTTGTGGTTATTTTAGGTCCTACTGTATTACTATTAAAATCTTTTGTAGAAAATACGGGCGGTTATTTATCTGAAATAGTTAGTAAAACGTTTAATCTTTACGCCTATGAACCCAAATCAAGCAGTTGGTTAGGTGGTTGGACGCTACTGTACTGGGGATGGTGGTTATCCTGGTCGCCATTTGTCGGTATGTTTATTGCCCGTATCTCTCGCGGCCGTAGCATTCGTGAATTTGTTATGGGAGTACTATTTGTCCCCGCAGGTTTCACATTGATGTGGATGACATTCTTCGGTAACACAGCGATTGATCTAATTAAAAATAAAGGTGCAACACTATTAGCTGAAACCGTTCAAGCAGACGTGTCTCTCGCTTTGTTTGAATTCCTTAATTATTTCCCGTTCTCATCAGTTTTATCTTTTTTTGCTATGTTGATGGTTATCGTATTCTTTGTGACCTCAGCTGACTCAGGTGCAATGGTTGTTGATACACTAGCCTCTGGCGGCGATTCCAACACGCCAGTTTGGCAACGTATCTTTTGGGCAGGTTTAATGGGTGTTGTTGCCATTACAATGTTATTAGCAGGTGGATTGCAAGCCTTGCAAACACTGACTATTGCTAGCGCACTTCCATTTGCAATCGTACTATTAATTTCTATTTATGGGTTATTTAAAGCGTTACGCGTTGATGCCTATAAACGCGATAGCCAGCAATTAGCAACGATTGCTCCTACAGCGAGCCGTAACCCTATTCCATGGCAACGACGTTTACGTAACATTGTCTATTTCCCTAAACGTGCACATGTTAAACGCTTTATGGAAGAATCTGTGAAGCCATCGATGGAAATGGTCTCTGAAGAACTGGCTAAGCAAGGTACGGTATGCCATATCCATACCGATAAAGATGACCGAATAGGTTTTGAGGTCGATTTAGGCGACGATATGAACTTTTTATACGAAGTTCGCCTTCGTTACTATATTCAACCATCATTTGCGTTATCGGGTATGGGAACTGAAACAGATGAAGAAAAGAGCGAAGAACAACGCTACTATCGCGCTGAAATTCACTTAAAAGAAGGTGGGCAAGACTACGATGTGATGGGCTGGGCAAAAGAGCAAATCATCCACGATATTCTTGACCAGTACGAAAAACATATTCACTTCTTGCACTTGTTGGGTAAGTAGACCAAAAAAGAAGCACTACCTAAAATGTATCTATAAGAATTCACAGGCGGCTAAAATTATAGCCGCCTGTGTTTATTCGATTGTCAATTAATGCAATAGGATCCTATTTTATGACATTTGCATTTTTGATAATAAAGTACTGACGCTAGCTAAGCGCTTCAGGATGAACTTTTAAATATTTTTCACAAGCTAATCTGGCATAGTAGAAGAAAGTTTTATCCCTCAAATAGACAGACATGACCAAGTGTCTTTTTCCTAATTGATTCGGTTACCATCCGCGTTGACTTGGTTGGTTAAATCGTTAATCACCACAAAATAGGTTTATGTTTTTCTACGATTTCAGTGTGTTTTCGCATTCAATCCCAGTGTTGCTAAAAACGCGCTGAGGCGGTTTTATGATGTCTAACGGGTGTTTTAGACACTAAGTTCGCCTGTTTAACATAATAGGTCTTATGGAAATTTTAAAATCAAGGTAAACGCAATCTATGCTAAATCATGATATTTAACTTAAGTAATGTATATGGTATTGTGAACTATCTATATTGAACTTTAATGACAAAGGGAATGCTTAAAATGGCGAATATAATTTATCTTACGCTAAAAGGAAATAAACAAGGTTTAATCTCGAAAGGATGCTCAACGATAGATTCTATCGGGAATAAGTATCAAAAGGGACATGAAGATGAAATCCTTATTCATGAATTATCTTCTAATTTATCGATGCATCAAAATGTCAGTTTTCAGCCTATTAGTATTCGTAAGCCAATTGATAAGTCTTCCCCACTACTTTCTCAATCATTAACATCGAGTGAGATATTAACGTGCGACTTTGCTTTTTATAGAACATCAATGAATGGTGGGTTAGAGCTATATTATAAAATAAAGCTGACAGATGCCTCAATTGTTGACCTAAATTGTTTTTATCCTAATTCTGTTACTCACAATCAAGCCCAACCAGAAGAGTCTGTATCGTTTCGATTTAAATCGGTTACCTGGGAGCATGTTATTGCTGGTACTAGTACATACAGTATATGGGAAGAAAGGAGCTTTTAATGTTCTCTAGCCCAGAAGAGACCTTTGAATGGTATGCAAATGAATTAAGAAAAATATCTGAGTTATCTGCAAGGTATTTTCTTGACGACCCCTACTGTAAACAAGGTTACAGAAGTGAAATAAATGAAGTGATAAGGTTGATTCGATCTGATTTTAATATTGCTTTATATAATAACAACGCTAGGCATCAACGAATAGATGGCACAAGGGATTGGGTTAAAGAAAACATAGATTCAACAGGAAATTGGCCTGATATATATAAATACACTGAGGAAATTAAACTCGAATATGAATCAGAAAAATTAGCTTATGCTGAACTAAGAAAGAAAAACAAAAATATCTACAATGAGACAAAGAGTTTTTCAGGTGAAGGATGGGCTTTTTATGGAGAAAAAACAGGAGATATCCTTGGTGGTGCATTACAAACAGCTACTGGTTTTTTTACATATAAAGTTGGTTCAAGAATACGTAGTACTACAATGAAAGGCGCTGGAATATTAAGTATGGGGATAGGAGGAGGGAAAATTCATCAGGGCTTATCTGATATTGTATATGAATTTACAGAGGGTAAAGTTAATATAGGAGATAATATAACACTTTTAGGTATAGAACGAGGCGTTAACCTTGTTGGAGGGGATAAAGTAACTGCTAAAAAAGTATATTATGAGCTGGATTTTATAACTTCTCTTTATATGGGGTTTGCAGCATATAAAGTTGTAGATCCACAAAAAAGAAATCAAATAAGAAACTTACCAACAGAAACACAGAGTGGATTAAGAAGAGTTACTGTTTTTGAAAGACTTTTTCCTGATAATGCCGGTTTTCGAATTTTTAGATGGACTCGCGAAAATTATAAAAGAAAACTTAATACATCTAACAAGATATTATTAGCCGTTGCCGCTGGATCTTCAATTGCTAAGTTTAAATTAATTTTAGAACAGTATGAAAACAATTAATTTTTTAAAATTTGAACGGTTTCAATCTGAAAAATAACTTTATTTTCATTTTTAGGTAGAAAACAAAAGGTATTTTATTTATTATTGAATATATAAATAAAATTATTAACATAGGTATTGAATATGCGATGATTAATATTAATGTAGAAATTAATTTGTATTTTTCAGTTAAAAAAATGATGGATATTTCATTGATTGAGAATGCCATTAAAAATGGAAACAACATTTTTGTTTTAACAAATAGATTGTATATCCATGTTTGGAAATCCATATTCCTTTCTCTAGAGGAGTAAATTAAAGATAATTTATCTAAATCCTCTTTTTTTAATTCTTTAATGATTTCTTCTGATTTATTATCATTCATAATTAGTTTTCTTGTAATGAAAAGATGGCAATAGAATACCACTGATAAATTTAATTATATGAAATAACTTGAATTAATTCATACAGTTTACCTTGTCTTATCGCAAGGTTATCATCGAAATTGAATCCGTCAGCACAAAATAACGATTTTATACGGTCAATAATGACATTGTTATAATTGATAATAGAAGGTTCTTCCCCCTCAATAAAATATTTAATCGTAATATCTATTTTTTCATCGTTTTTGATCGCGTCAAAGATTGAGGCCGTTGAATGATCCCAGTCTTTATCAATCGTCAATCGCAGAATTGGAGTGCCATTTTCATCTTTTTCTCTAGAATAACTAATTGAATTAATTAGGACTGCATCATTTTTTGAATTTGAAAGATCTTTCGTGATTATCTCCTGTTCAGACCCAATTATTCTCATGATCATTTTGCGTTTCATGTGATTTCCTTATGTAGCATTTGACTTTAGTAAGCCATTTTTTTTCACATAAAGCAATAAAAACATAACGATTAGGTATATCCGCACGCCAGTGCCAGCAACAATGTCACAATACGAAATATGACGAAAACAAATTGATATTCAAAATAATTCGAGCTCTAGCAAGGCGACAATTGAGGATAGTTTAAGATCACGGCCTGAAAGTGCAATAATTTTGTCTTTGGATTGAAGATTAGCAGATTGCAAATCCATATCGCGAGCGGCATTTAACGTGATATTGCCATTTGCGTTATCGGGTATGGGGACTGAAACAGATGAAGAAAAGAGCGAAGAACAACGCTACTATCGTGCTGAGATTCACTTAAAAGAAGGTCGGCAAGACTACGGCTGGGCAAAAGAGCAGATCATTCACGATATCCTAGACCAATATGAAAAACATATTCATTTCTTGCACTTACTGGGTAAGTAGTCCCAAAAAAGAAACATTACCTAAAATGTGTCGATAAGAATTCACAGGCGGCTAAAATTATAGCCGCCTGTGTTTATTCAATTGTCTATTAATGCAATAGAATCCTATTTTATGACATTTGCATTTTTGATAATAAATTACTTACGCTAGCTAAGTCTGGTAAGATTTTAGCGATCGTATCTTCACATAATATTTCTTGAGTATTACCCTCTCCTTGTAAATACCATTTCATCCCAATCTCTGAGGTTGATATTGTTTTTATAGACGAATTTCGACTAAAGTAATTAATAGTAAAATCAGTTAATCGTTTTGCTAAATATCTACCACTCACAAGAAGAAGTTGATTTTCGGGGTCTGCTCCCCATTATAGGTTCCACACCGGAACCCATCATGGATACAAGGAGTTAAAATTCATTAAAAACAATATATTAGACTTATTTTTAACTAGTTAAGTTCACTGTACCACTACACTCTCCATATAATATTTAGGATATTTAAATTAACGCCACAATGAATGAATAACTATTAAATTTTACGCTAATTCGTTTCTTGATTAACTATAGAATTATTTTGTGGACCTGACCAAGTTAGTTGATCTTTTAACTCATCAGGTACTAAAATAAATAACATTTTAATATATTCTATATTTTTTGAGTAAAGCACACTGATTTTCGGAGTGCAATTTTCATAATAGTATTTAGCTTGGTAGTTTAAAAATGATATATCACTACTAGTGAACTCATTCGTTAGAATTTTATTTGGTAAGTTATGTATTAGCTCAGATTCATAATAACATGATAAATCCTTAGATTTTATTTTTTTATCCTGAGATTGAATATTTCTTATGTATGGAAGGATCCAAAATAACATGTCTACATATATTTCATTTTTTGTCATGATATTACCCTATTAGTTTCTAGATGGTAATGGTTTTGCTCCAGCAGGAGCAGATTCAACTACAGTCCATCTACCATTTTCAATCAATTTATTAATATACTGCGAGTCACCTGTTTTAACATATATTTCTTTAGCTGCTACCATTCTATGATTGCCTTCTGATATATAATGAATACCTTTTTTATCGACGTACCCAGCAATAATACCTTCTGATGCAGTAAATCTATAGTTATTGCTGAGCATATCTATTTTCATTTGATCTATTTGACTAGGGTTTTTAAGGCCCGTTTGTGTACTTTTTATCATTAATGTTATTTCATCAGAACCTAGTTTTGACACTGTAAATACACTCTTTTGTATAAGTTGTTTTCCTATCCAACCTAATGAAATAACTGAGGCTTGTATTTCAGGATCTGATATTAATACTGCTGCTTTTGTCCAACCCGGTGTTTTTGCGTTTATTTTATTTAAGTCTTGTGAGTTCCAATACATTAAGTATTGTTTTGCTAGGTCATTTTGCATGACATCAAAGCCTAGATAACTAGCCCAGTAAGGCCTTTTAGCTAAATCAAATGCATTTGATATTCTCGTTTTAGTGATATCTTGTGTAACTAATGGGTTATTAGTTATTTCTAAATCTAAATTGCCACTGTTTATTAAGCTGAACATAGCATATTTTTTTATTTGTGTAGCTTCGCAGTTTGTATTACCAGCACACTTTTGCATTTCATTATCAAAATCCATTGCAAGTTCATGGAGTAAATGATTAAACCTGAAGGTACTTTCTCCCGAGTCCGCACCACTGTAGACCCCTCCTGCATTACCTGTGAATATTGCACCCGCAAATCCCCCCAACACGCGGGATAATTGAGCGTATTTCTCAGAATCTTTTTGCCATTCTTTTTCATTGATTAAATTGTTGTTTAGTGTGATCCCTGCGAACTGAACAGCAAGACTACCAACAACTGCACCTTTGGCATCTCCCCCCTGCAACAACTGAATGACTTAATAATTTGCCTGTATGCCCTAAAATTTCTCCGTTATCACCGATTAACTTTGCACCTTCCGCATTCACCTGATTGCCAATATTACTGAGTAAGGCACTCTTAAAGTTATCGGTAAAGCTGCCACCTTGGATCGTAGTATTCACGGTTGAACTAATCACAGATTGCGCGGCAACACGCTGAGCAACCTTATTCCAATCCCCATTACTTAATAAAGGTAACTTAGCATTTCCCGGATTCCCTTTTGTCCATCCCATTTTGACATCTAAACCATTAAGCGCCCCGGAGATCACCATTTGAGCAACAATAGATTTAACTGTTTCGCTTTTACCTAGTGAATTAAGCGCTTTCGATAGGTTTCCTTGGTTTTCAGCCAGTGCGATTGCTGCTTGTGTTGAAAGAGCCGTCATACCAGAGTAAGCCGCGCCTGATATCACCGCAGCACTCGTACCACTGCTACCGGATGCCGCCCAAGCCGCAAATTTAGTTGCTGTACCTGACGTCATCGCTGCAACGGTTATCATAATCAGCGCAGCAGCAACCGGGTTTAAACTCTGGCTTTTATAATCCCAACTGTCATAGGCGTCTTTAACTAAGTTCCACTGCACATCTTCATGGTCTTTTAAGCCTGCAAGCCACTGTGTACCTTCTGTTTGACCAAGAGCCTCTAAGGCATTTTCTAGGCTCTGACCATTTTTCGATTTAACATCCGCAGTGATCCCTTTATTCGCATCAACTGTTAGTTTTCCACCAATATGCAATGCAGGTAAAACTCATTTATCTGAGGTATAGCCTTTATTACGTTGGGTGATATAAAAACCGTTAGAATTTGTAATCACCTGTTCAAATTGCGAATTTTTGACCGCTTTAAAATTCACCTTACCGGTTTGACTGGTGATTTTGGCATTCTTGCCCGTATTAATTTTGGTGGCTTCTAAGGTGACATCATCTTTTGCCAATAAGTTAATGTCGCCACCAGCAGTAAATTCAGTGACTTTATTGGTTTTATCACTGCGTGTTTTTCTCACTTCCTTTTTCGTAATACAAAGCGTCCATCTATTGCATTTCTTTTTATACTCTTCGAAGTAACTGCTTTCCTCCATGGCTTGGGCATAGAGATACCCACCTTTTGCCGCAATATCCATCGCACCTTTGGCAACGAGACGAGACGCTTGGAAAAGAATGCTCCCCTCAGACAAAATGGTCAGCGTTTTACCACTGTTAATTTCAGTGCCAATTTGGCGATATAACTCTTCAAATTTTTTCCCTGACTGCTTACGATAGTTCGTTTTGACCGACTCTAAGCGTACATTTCCACCGCTTGAGAGTGTGATGTCATCTAGGGATTTGATTGTGCTACCTTGTGCAGTGAGTGCGCCATTGGAGGCCAGTGTGACGCCTTTGTCACCGGAAAGTGTCGAGGTCACATAACGGACATCTTGGTTATCTTCATTTGGGTTGGGAATGGCAGAGTAGGCGGTTGCGGTTAATTTAAGATCACGGCCGGAAAGTGCAATGATTTTGTCTTTGGATTGAAGGTTAGCCGACTGCAAATCAATATCACGGGCTGCATTTAACGTAATATTACCATCCGCGATGAGTTGAGAGCGTAGCTCTGGGTAGCGATTGGTTTTAAATACATTATCAACATCTTTAATCGCTTTTGAGCCTAACAAAATATCTTGGCCTGCATTGAACGTCAGTGATTTTCCACTGTTGAAGGCTATGCCATGTGCTTCAATATTTTTACCTGCGGTGAGGTTTATTTCCCCTGAACTTGTCCAATTTCCTGTTTTTGTGAGTAACGCATTAATATTAGTGACAGGCTCTGAAACCGCGAGTTTCATGAAATTGGATTCATCGCGATGAATAACAATATTGTCATTGGCACTGAGGGTAAGTTTATTCGTTTTCGCTAACTGCGCATTATCAAAAGTGATATTTTTACCCGCTTGGATATGTAACGAGTTTGCGGCGTTGATAACCGGAGGAGATAAGACATTATCTTTAAACGCAGAGACAGGATTTAAGCTATATTGAAGATTGCCATTTTTCGCAATCAAGGTACTGTCTTTAGCCGTTAAATTAACCTGTTTAAGGTTAAGGTCGTTGTTGGCAATTAGGCTCTGTGATTGTTTTGCAACCAGTTGTGCATCATGAATATTGATGTTTTGACCAGCGATAATAGACAGATCATTTTCAGACTGTAAGTTGGTAGAAATATTTATATTATTAGAATTTAAGACAATATTTTTTGCGGTAACGGCAAAAGATGGATTACCTGCTTGTACTATTTTTGCTATAGGTTTTTCGGTGCTAGGAAGCTTACTTTCAAGATTAATGGCGTTTTTAAAATCGAGGACAACATTATTTCCAGCAGATACCGTTTTATAATTTAAGGCTTCGGGAGCCCAAGAATAAAGTTTATCGATTAATTTAAAGTCTACCGGCTCACCAACATAAAAAATATCATAAGTTCCATCATCATCACTTTCATCTGCAAATTTTCCTAAATCTACATTAGATGTATCATATTTATACCAAAGATCTAACTTGCCTGAGTTAAAAGAGGATATTGATGCATTTTGTCCTGTCAATATCACATTGTTTTTTGCTGCAATTTTTCCAAAATCGCTAACTAAATCATTTGCATTAATATAGGCGTTTTTCCCTGATGCTATAACGCCAATACTCCCTTGATTTAGATATTGTTTTCGCTCAACATTAATGCTGTCACTGTTGATTAAATCAATTTTTCCGAACCATTTTTTATAGGAGAAGCTCTCTAATCGAGGATAGAGTGAAATAATCGAGACAACACCTTGCCTTTTTCCAAAGTAAGATGAGACAAAATCTTCACTATAATTAGTTGTTGCATTGATATTAGAAGTTTTTATGGGAGATGCATTCGCCGTATTTGTCAGTTTTTTTGTCCTAACAACCAAGTCCCCCGCATTGGTCTTTATCGTCCCTGACTTATTCTCAATCAGCGTACTCAAATCCCCCTTGGCATTTTTTTGTATCCACAAATTATCTTGTGCCTGAATAAGTGCGCTATTTCCTGTGTTACTGACGTTATCAGCAAAGACTCGCATGTCCTTACTAGCGATAACTTTCCCGTTATTGTTGAGGGTGTTGGTGGCTAATGTGATGTCTTTGGCGGCATTCACGTTGGCATTGGCGTTAATTTGCAGGTTTTTGGTGCTGACATTAATGTCTTTTTTCCCTTGGATATTACCCGCAAGAGTAATTTTCCCATCGACGGTTAACGTCAGGTCATGTTGGTTGGCTTGCACATTGCTGAGGTTAATCCCCACCCCTGATTCAGTACTCACCAATTTCACTTGGTTGGCATACATCCCACCCAGTGCTTTGGTATCTACGGAAATACTGGGTTTTGCCCCTTCACCCGCAATCGGTGTTACGATGCCTTTTTGAAAATCGACACGGTTGGTGCCTTGCATCAAGGTCAAGTTTTTGGCTTTGATTTGCCCATTTAGTTCGGTGGCGCGGCTAATAATATCGGCATAGGTTTGTGCTTCGGCATTTAGGCCATTGGCGCCGATAACCACACTGCCTTTTTTCACCTCAACCGCAGACAATGCCCCCTTGTTATCCAGAATGGGTTTTCCCGTGGTCAAGGTAATCGCTGGGGTATTCACAAAGCTACAGCCATTGCAGGTAATCCCATTCGGGTTAGCAATTAAGACATTCGCCCCTTTACCTGCTACTTCCAACTTACCTTGTAATTCTGAGCGGCTACTGCCGGTAACTTCGTTGATAATCAGATTAGCGGCATTTCCCTTTAAATTCGCATTGGCTTTGATTTGCCCTGCAATTTGGGAATTCACATTAGTGGTGGCGTTATTGAGTACCGCCCCTTGTTTATCGACATTAAATTGTTGAAATTTATTGTGGGATATTCCCGCCCCATTCGGCGTGGCGATATTAATAATCGGGACGTTATTTTGTTGGCTAACTTGGGTGTTTTTATCTGCTGCCGTCATAGCGGCTCCCCAAGCGGGATGTAAGGGGTAGACAACGGTTAAGAAAATAATGGTGTAACTTAATATCCGCTTAGAGCGAGAAGGCAACTGTTCATTTAGCATAAATAATCCTTTAAAAACGTAAAGCTACAGAGAAAATGAGACCGACCAATAAGCCGACCAATTGTCTGGTTTAAGTTGTGAGGGATAATGCAAAGGTTTACTGAGTAGAAACTGAGAATAAATTAGGCTATTGCCAGTAAAAGAGAGGCCAACGGCTCCCCCCGCTAGGGTGTCATGTTCAACGTGGTATTTATCTGAGGCAATAAACCCGTAATCTAAAGCCCCGATAAAACGCAGTTGCCCAATTGCCGTATTGGCGATGTCTTTATTAATTTCATTACGCCAATATCCGCCTCGGTTACCACTTAAAGACTGCTCGTGGTAGCCACGGACAGAGTACTGGCCTCCAATACTTATGCGTTCAATACCGTATAAGTTATCGGGCGAATATTGACCGTAAAATGAGGTTAAATAGGTCAAACCATTAGAGAAAAAATACTGATAGCTGCTGCTTAGACTGAATTTGCGGTAATGGCTGCGCGGTGAATCTTTCGCGAGGGTATCAGGTGAGGCACCAAAGGCAGATATCCCCCATTCAGCGGCTGGGTTAAACGTGAAGTAACCTTGTCCCAGCGCGGTACTGTATTGTGGGGTAAATGAGAGCGAGGTTAAGGTTGGGCTGCTGATACTCAGAGTTTGGGAAGCTAACTGAGTGCGGGCATTTTTATGTTTTAAGCTACTTTGCAGTGTAAATCGTTGCTTCCCATCACGATAAACTAAGCGACTGATATCAAATTGCTGATTGGTGTTTTTGCCTTCATAACGGTATTGCTGGCCCGATGCCTGAAATGGTTGTAATGTGTTATTGCGATAAAATTGGTAACGGTAAGACCAATAACCATAAGGCACATTCACATTCGCAACGATATAACGGTTATGGTGGGATACACTTCCATCCATATCGGTATTGCCCGAGACTGACCACTGCTCACCAAACCCTAATGGGGAATCTACCGTTAAACCGCCGGTAAGCAGCTGTTTTCCCGTTGCCTCCATACCCGAGTTATCGAGATTCAACTGGCTCGTGATAGGCCATTTTTTCCCTTGTTGATGAATAATAACCCGAGAGTAGCCATTTTGGCTTCCTGGTTGGATATCGATAGTGTACTTAGCGGACGATAACCGGTTGAGTTGCTCCAACCCTTGTTCAATATGCCGTAGATTTAATATTTTGCCTTGTTGATGAGGAAATATTTGGTGAATTAAACGCTTAGGGGAATTTTCAATCTCGATAGTTTCAACATGCCCTTCAATCACTTGTAATAACAATTGATGTGAGGATAAATCTTGCTCAGGAATGATGGCTTGAGAGGTAATAAACCCCTGTTCCATATAGTAATTAGTTACATGCTTGGTGAGCTCTTGTATTTCACTCAGTGTAAGGCAACGTTTTAAATAAGATGAGGTTAACTGAGTTTGAGTTTTAGTCGTGAGCTGTGTGGCGCCGACAAATTGGATCTCACTGATAAGGAAACATATTTCATTTTGGGAAGGAGATGGCAATGCATCTTCAATGGAAATAGTGCTTTGTTTTTCCAATAGATTACGTTGGATTAACTCCGACTCTAACCGTTGTTTCTGTTCAAATTGAATACTTTCATTCGTGGAAGGGAATAATTGATTTTCCGTGTAGCCATAAGGCGAAATCATAAGCAACGATAAGTATAATAAACGCCACATAATTTGATATTTTGTCATGTTATCTAAATTTTCGTTACGAACAGTAAATTTACCGTAATGTAACTTATTCTCATTAACTGTTTTTAGATAAAAAAAATCCACCATGACTAAAAATTAATACTTTCATTCTTAATATTGTTTTTTTGCGCTATTTCACTGTATTAATTTGACCAAATTGCAATTAACGATAAAGTCTAACGTTATATACTGAAAATCAATCATTTGATTTTATTAGGAATGATTTTTCTGAAGAATTTGTCACAAGCAACCTATAGGTAATTTCACAATTACAAATAAGATATGACAGTGAGGGATTGGCTACTTAACTAAAAGTATAAATGAAGTTCAACTTCAGTGAATCTAAAGGGAAAAGTGAATTATTTAAGTAATAACTATGTTCAAAATAATTCGAATTGTAGGAAGGTGGCAATTGAAGTGGTTCTAGGCCACATACACCAGTATGTGACCCAAATAGCCGAAAGAAGCCAACACAGCTAGAGTTCGAAATATGACGAAAATTTAGGCGCTCTTTCTCTTATCAGCAGCGATATTACTGTAATCTGGGCTCTCTAAAGCGATTAACTCATCCAACAATGCAGTCAATTGCTGCATTTTTTCTGGCGAGAAAGCCTGCTCAATTTTTTGATAGCCTTCTTCCACTTCCTGCCGAGCTTTGTCGTACAACTCTTGCCCTGCTGGTGTCAAAGAGACATATAATTTTCGCTGATCATTCAACGGTTTTAAGCGGAAAATTAAACCTTCGCGCTCCATGCGGGTTAAGATCCCCGTTAAACTTGGCCGCAGAATACAGGTTTGGACTGATAATTCATGAAAATCAATTGAACGCTTATCAGCTAAAACTCGAATGATACGCCATTGCTGTTCAGTCAAATTATACGACTTTAATATCGGCCGAAAAAACCCCATTGCGGTTTCCCTTGCCTGCAATAATGCAATTGTCAATGATTCATGCATAAGCTTAAAACTCACCACTTAATTAACGTTATTTAGCCCAGTTTAGGTATTTTATAGCGGCTGCCACAGTGCTTTATTGGCACAATGCTTTAGTGAACCCGTTGATTATCACCATAAATTTCCACATCGCCAATTTGCCTTATTTAAGAGTAGCACGGCCAAATAACAATCTCAAAGAAAAACCCTAAAATATTAATGAGTAAATAATTTAAAACCCAACTGTAAAGTTAATTTTTTGTAAACTAAAAAAAAATTGAAAAATAATAATTTTATTTATAACAACACCTTACAGAAAGACAGTTCAATTATGTTAATGAGATCACAATTAAAATTAACATTTCCATAAACCTATTGCTAATTTAAAAATTATACTTTATTAATATGTTAATAATTACTCGAAAGTTGAATTCTTTTCATTAAGGAGTTGTCAATGAAAGGCACTGTATTTGCCGTTGCCCTCAATCATCAAAGCCAGCTTAGCCATTGGCTTGAGGCATTCCAGCAAGCCCCTTATAAGACCCCACCCAAAACCCCGGTGTGGTTTATTAAGCCGCGTAATACGCGTATCAATTCAGGCGAGCAAATTTTGCACCCTGTAGGTGAAGAAGTACAAAGTGGCGCTACGCTAGCCTTGGTGATAGGAAAAAATGCACGCAAAGTCAGTCAAGCTGATGCTCATCAGTATATTGCTGGGTTTGCACTGGCAAATGAAGTGAGCTTGCCAGAAGACACCTTCTATCGCCCTGCAATTAAAGCAAAATGCCGTGATACTTTCTGCCCAATTGGCGAAATGGTCGCAACGTCATTAAATACGCCTGTCGATATCATCACCCTAGTAAATGGCAAAGAAGTAGATCGCTGGTCAACTAAAGATCTGATCCGCGATGCTAGCGAGTTAGTGGCTGCATTAAGTGACTTTGCCACCTTAAAGCAAGGGGATGTGATCCTACTCGGCACACCACAGCAACGTGTCACCATCAAACCCGGTGATGACGTGGTTATCCAAGCGGAAGGCTTTCCTAGCCTGAAAAATACCGTTGTGGCAGCAGGAGGAAAATAATGTCTACTATAACAAAACGCGCCAAAATCCTTTTTAAAGGCACTGAATATTCCGTCACTGTTGGTGATAACGAAGCCATTACATTACCTAATGGGGATGTGATCGCGGGTGATTCTCCTGATGTTGAATGGTTACCCCCTGCTCAAGGGACGTTATTTGCCCTTGGTTTGAACTATGCAGACCATGCTGCCGAATTAGAATTTAAGCCGCCTGAAGAACCTTTAATTTTCTTAAAGGCAGAAAGTAGCTTAACAGGTCACCGCCAAGTTTCTGTTCGCCCTGATAATGTTGAATATATGCATTATGAGTCTGAGTTAGTGGTGGTGATTGGAAAAACGGCTCATAAGGTCTCAAGAGAAGATGCCATGGATTATGTCGCAGGCTACACCGTGTGTAATGACTATGCGATCCGTGACTATTTAGAGAACTATTATCGCCCAAATTTACGTGTTAAGAGCCGCGATACCTTAACGCCGATCGGCCCTTGGATCGTCGATAAAGACGCCATTAAAGATCCCCATAACTTGGCTTTATACACCTATGTTAATGGTGAATTACGTCAAAAAGGCACCACGGCCGATCTCATTTTCGATATTCCATTTTTAATTGCTTACCTCAGTGACTTTATGACACTGCAACCGGGAGACATGATTGCGACGGGGACACCAAAAGGGCTGTCTGACGTGGTACCGGGTGACGAAGTCATTGTTGAAGTTGAAGGCGTTGGCAGATTGGTCAACACCATTATCAGCGAAAAAGAGTATGAGGAACGTGTGTAATGACTAAGATTAATCACTGGATCAACGGTAAAAACGTTGCTAGCAAAGAGTATTTTCAAACCACCAACCCAGCAACTGGCGAAGTACTCGCTGAAGTCGCTTCGGGTGGGCAAGATGAAATCAATCAAGCCGTCGCCGCAGCAAAAGACGCATTTCCCAAATGGGCTAATACCCCAATGAAAGAACGTGCCCGCTTAATGCGCCGTCTGGGCGAATTAATCGATGAAAACGTTCCTCAAATTGCGGAAATGGAAACCAAAGACACTGGTTTACCTATTCATCAAACCAAAAATGTGTTGATCCCTCGTGCTTCACACAACTTTGAATTCTTTGCTGAAATTTGCCAACAAATGAATGGTCGCACCTATCCGGTTGACGACAAAATGATGAACTACACCCTGATCCAACCTGTCGGTGTATGTGGGTTAATCTCCCCATGGAACGTGCCATTTATGACCGCAACGTGGAAAACCGCCCCATGTTTAGCACTAGGTAATACTGCGGTGCTGAAAATGTCTGAGTTATCACCATTATCAGCGAATCGCCTTGGTGAACTGGCTCTAGAAGCTGGTATTCCTGCGGGCGTTTTGAACGTGGTCCAAGGTTATGGCGCAACAGCAGGTGATGCGCTGGTGAAACATCACGATGTGCGCGCAGTATCATTCACCGGAGGTACGGCAACAGGCCGCACCATTATGCAAAACGCAGGGCTAAAAAAATATTCAATGGAATTGGGTGGTAAATCCCCAGTTCTGATTTTTGAAGATGCGGATATTGAACGCGCAATGGATGCTGCGCTGTTTACGATTTTCTCTATCAATGGTGAACGTTGCACCGCAGGCTCCCGTATTTTCATTCAAGAAAGCATTTACCCTGAGTTTGTAAAACGTTTTGCTGAACGCGCAAACCGCCTGATCGTCGGTGACCCGAACGATCCGAAAACACAAGTCGGTGCCTTGATCAGCCAGCAACACTGGAACAAAGTGTCCGGTTATATTCGCATTGGTATGGAAGAAGGCGCAACCCTGTTAGCGGGTGGCCCAGATAAGCCAACGGATCTTCCTGAACACCTGAAAAATGGTCATTTCTTGCGCCCAACCGTTCTGGCGGATGTCGATAACCGCATGCGTGTTGCTCAAGAAGAGATCTTTGGACCCGTCGCTTGTTTGATCCCATTCAAGACTGAAGAAGATGGTCTCCGTATGGCGAACGATGTGGAGTACGGTCTGGCCTCGTACATTTGGACGCAAGATGTCAGCAAGATCTTACGCCTTTCTCGCAGTATCGAAGCAGGTATGGTGTTTGTAAATACCCAAAACGTGCGTGACTTACGTCAACCATTCGGTGGTGTCAAAGCCTCTGGTGTTGGCCGTGAAGGTGGTGAATACAGCTTCGAAGTGTTCGCAGAAATGAAGAACGTCTGTATCTCCTACGGAGACCACAACATCCCTCGCTGGGGTGTATAGGTTACTGAAAACAGTTTTTATTCAATTAGTCAATTAAACAACCTGTAATAATTTGAACTGTAAATGATTCATAAAAAATTAATAGCTACAACAAATAATTGGTAATGCGTTCCTTACCCTAAATAGTTTGAGTTGTAGCTAGGCGGCAAGCGAAATCATCCCTATGAGCATACATAAGTATGTGATTAGGGTGGTTTTGTGAAGCCAACACCGCTACAGCTCAAAATATAACGGGTAAGAGAGGATGAAATGGGTAAATTGGCACTCGCCGCAAAAATAACACACGTCCCATCCATGTACCTATCAGAACTACCAGGTAAAAATTTTGGATGTCGCCAAGCCGCTATCGATGGGCACAAAGAAATCAGCCGTCGTTGTCGTGAATTAGGCGTTGATACCATTATTGTTTTTGATACACACTGGTTAGTCAACAGCGCCTATCACATTAACTGTGCGGATCATTTCAAAGGTATTTACACCAGTAATGAACTTCCACATTTCATTCGTGATATGGAATATGAATATGATGGGAACTCGGTATTAGGCCAAATGATTGGTGAAGAAGCACGTAAATTAGGCGTTCGTGCTCAAGCTCATGAAATCCCAAGCTTAACCCTCGAATATGCGACATTAGTGCCTATGCGCTATATGAATAGTGACCGCCACTTTAAAGTTATCTCAATTTCAGCATTCTGTACTTCTCATAGTTTTGAAGACAGCCGCAAATTAGGTGAAGCCGTACTGACTGCTATTGAAAAATACGATGGAACCGTTGCAGTACTGGCGAGCGGGTCATTATCACACCGTTTTATTGATGACCAAAAAGCCGAAGACGGTATGAATAGCTACACACGTGAATTTGATGAGCAAATGGATAAACGCGTCGTCAAACTTTGGCGTGAAGGCCGTTTTGAAGAGTTCTGCAAAATGTTGCCTGAGTATGCCGATTACTGCTATGGCGAAGGCCATATGCACGACACCGTGATGCTGTTAGGTATGTTAGGTTGGGATAAATACGCTGAAAAAGTGGAAGTTTTAACTGACTTGTTTGCCAGCTCAGGCACCGGGCAAATTAATGCCGTGTTCCCGCTTCCTAGCTATATCACTGATAAACAAGCTGCCAACGCATAAGGAACGGTTATGCCTCATTTTTATGCAGAATGTACAGAAAACATTCGTGAAGAAGCGAAACTTCCAGAGCTGTTTGCTCAAGTGAATGAAGCCCTTGCTGCTACCGGTATTTTTCCATTAGGCGGCATTCGTAGCCGTGCAATTTGGCTAGATACTTGGCAAATGGCTGATGGCAAACACGATTATGCATTTGTCCATATGACGCTAAAAATCGGTGCCGGGCGCTCTCTTGAAGATAGGCAAAAAACGGGGGAAATGATTTTCGACCTGATCAAAGTCCATTTTGCCGATTTAATGGCAAAACGCTATCTGGCGCTGTCTTTTACCATGGAAGAGCTTGATCCTGTTTTAAATTATAAACAGAACAATGTTCATGCCTTGTTTAAGGGCTAAGAGTTTAAAGCTTTATTCTTCATTTTATTGAGAGGGCAAGATGGTTAAAAATTTCGATAAACACATACCGCACTATTTGATCCCATTACTGGGGTCACTCGTGGCATTCGGTCCATTGTCTATCGATATGTACCTTCCAGCCCTTCCTCAAATGGGAATGGCATTACACGCCACCCAAGGGCAAATGCAGTACACCCTTGGCGCCTTTTTTGCTGGCTTCTGCGTGGGAATGCTGTTTTATGGCCCATTAAGTGACCTTCTTGGCCGGCGGAAAATGTTGTTAAGTGGCCTTGCCATTTTCACTATTGCCAGTTTGTTATGCGCACAAGCCACCAACGCAAATACCTTGATTGTATTCCGAGCGCTGCAAGCTTTTGGTAGTGGAGCGGCCATTGTTATGGCTAGAGCGATTGCAAGGGATGTTTATCCTGCCCATGAGCTACCTAAAGTACTGTCATTAATGACACTTGTGACCATGATAGCCCCGTTACTGGCACCACTTTTAGGGGGGTTTTTACTTGTTCATTTTCAGTGGCAAGTGATTTTCTATTTGCTGGCAGTGATTGGCTTGGCTTCGGTGTGTGCCATTTTTTTCTTGCTCCCTGAAACGCTAACCCACCAGCGCGGTTCTGAAAATATACTTTGTGTCGCTTTCAAGAATTATGCACAGGTGCTCACAGACCGAGAAGCACTGAGTATTATTGGCACTATGGCATTCTCTTTTGCCGGTATGTTTGCCTTTATCAGTGGTTCACCGTTTGTGTACATCAATTATTTCGGTGTTTCTGAACAGCATTATGGTTTGCTGTTCGGCTGTAACATCTTGGGGATGATTGTCATGTTGTTGCTGAACGTTAAACTGCTAAAAACCTATAGTTTAACGCGTATACTGACTATGCAAAGTGGGTTTCAATTAGCATTTGGTCTGCTGTTACTCCTATTTTACCAACAAAGTTTGCCCATAATTGTTATTCTAGTCGTGCTGTTCTTATCGATGGTCAATGCTATCGGCACCAACAGTTTGTCACTCTTACTGCAACATCGCGGGAAAATCGCAGGAAGTGCCAGTGCACTTGCGATTTCCATTCAGTTTGCCTTAGCGGCTGTCGCCAGCGTTGCAGTTTCTGTATTACAAGATGAATCCCCATTCGCTATGGCACTTGTTATGGCGCTGTGTGCCGGGTTAAGTTTTGTTAGCCAACAGCTATCAGCTAAAAATATCCGCCCACAAGTCCAATCAGTGTCTTCGGAGAACAACGAAAAATGAGCATAAATACCAATTCTACATTATTTCGCCAACAAGCTTATATCAACGGCCAATGGGTTGATGCCCAAAATAAAGGTGTGTTTGAGGTCACTAACCCTGCAAATAATGCGGTTATCGCTAACGTCAGCAATGTCGGTGCGTTAGAGACCCAACAAGCTATCGAAGCCGCAGAAAAAGCACTCCCCGCATGGCGCGCTAAAACCGCCAAAGAGCGTAGCCAAATTTTAAACAAATGGTTCCGTTTAATGATGGATAACCAAAAGGAATTGGCTGAATTACTCAGTGCTGAACAAGGTAAGTCGATCACTGAATCGATGGGAGAAATTGCCTATGGTGCCAGCTTTATTGAGTGGTTTGCAGAAGAAGGTAAACGTGTGTATGGGGAAACCATCCCATCACCTTTACCGGGGCGTCGCCTTGTGACGATAAAACAACCTGTGGGTGTGGTTGCGGCTATCACGCCATGGAACTTCCCAAATGCCATGATCACTCGCAAAGTCGGCCCCGCATTAGCAGCAGGCTGTACGATGGTATTAAAACCCGCGGCAGAAACACCATTATCTGCATTAGCGTTGGCAGCGTTAGGGGAAGAAGCGGGTATTCCTGCTGGTGTGTTTAACATTGTTCCAGGTACGGATGCTAAAGCTATTGGTGGCGTGATGACTTCAAGCCCAATTGTTCGCAAACTCACATTTACGGGCTCAACGCGAGTCGGTAAATTGCTGATGGAACAGTGCGCCAATACGGTGAAAAAGATGTCTCTGGAACTCGGTGGTAACGCACCATTTATCGTGTTTGATGATGCTGATTTAGATGCAGCCGTGCAAGGTGCATTAGCGGCTAAATTCCGCAACAGTGGGCAAACCTGTGTATGTGCTAACCGTATCTTAGTCCAAGAAGGCGTTTACGATGAATTTGCAACTCGTTTAGCAAAAGCCGTGAATGAGCTGAAAATTGGCCCTGCGACACAAGCTGACTCCCAGCAAGGCCCTCTGATTAACCAAGCCGCGGTCGATAAAGTCACAGAGCATATTGCGGATGCTGTTTCCCACGGTGCAAAAGTCATCGCTGGGGGCAAACCGGCAAAATTAGGGGGGCTGTTCTTTGAGCCTACCGTTATCACTGGCGTCACTGAAGCCATGAAAGTCGCTAAAGAAGAAACATTCGGCCCACTGGCACCTTTATTTAAATTCCGCGATGAGCAAGAAGCGATTGCTCTGGCAAATGATACTGAATTTGGCTTGGCATCTTATTTCTATTCAAAAGATATCGGTCGTATCTACCGTGTTGCAGAGGCATTAGAAAGCGGCATGGTGGGTATCAATGAAGGCATTATTTCAAACGAAGTAGCCCCATTTGGTGGTATTAAGCAGTCTGGTCTGGGGCGTGAAGGTTCACGCTACGGAATTGAAGATTATTTGGAAGTGAAATACCTCTGCTTTGGTGGTCTTTCCAATTAGTTAAATTGAGTACCGCTGGGTACGCATTCAATTTACACCTTGAATAGTTCGAGTGGCAGCGAAGCGCTTTAGTGCAACGCTGCTCTCGAAATAGAATAGGTGAATAGGAGTATTAACAGCATGTTACAAAAAGATGTAATCTCACAAATCGCGCAGCGTCTAAATCAGGCTGAAAAGTCACGTGAGCAAATTCGTCAAATATCCCTCGATCACCCAGAAATGACGATCGACGACGCTTATGCTATTCAAAAAGAGTGGGTTGGCGTGAAAATTGCTGAAGGACGTGTGCTCAAAGGCCATAAGATTGGGTTAACATCCAAAGCCATGCAGGCTAGTTCACAGATTGATGAACCTGATTACGGCGCGCTTCTTGACGATATGTTTTTTGATGATGGCTGTGATATTCCAACAGACCGCTTTATCGTGCCACGTATTGAAGTTGAATTAGCCTTCGTACTCGCAAAGCCATTACGTGGGCCAAACTGCACCATCTTTGATGTGTATAACGCCACTGACTATGTGATCCCAGCCCTTGAGCTGATCGATGCGCGTTGTCACAACATCGACCCTGAGACCAATCGACCACGTAAAGTGTTCGATACCATTTCAGATAACGCAGCGAATGGCGCGGTGATTTTAGGTGGCCGACCAATCAAACCACGCGATTTGGATATGCGCTGGATTAGCGCCCTGCTCTATCGTAATGGCGTCATTGAAGAATCTGGCGTAGCCGCTGCTGTACTCAATCACCCAGCGAATGGCGTGGCATGGCTAGCCAATAAATTAGCACCGCATAATGTGCAACTTGAGCCAGGCCAAATTATCTTAGGTGGCTCATTTACACGCCCTGTTCCTGCTCGTAAAGGTGATGTGTTTCACGTTGATTACGGCAATATGGGTTCAATTAGCTGCCGCTTCGTGTAAGGAAAATGGCATGGATATTTTAGAAAATAAATTTAAAAAAGCGCTAAAAAGTGGGCAACCACAAATTGGTTTATGGCTTGGCTTGTGCAGCCCATATAGTGCTGAGTTACTTGCTGGTGCAGGCTTTGACTGGTTACTAATTGATGGTGAACATGCACCAAATAATGTGCAAACGACATTATCTCAATTACAAGCGATTGCTCCCTACCCTTCACAACCCGTGGTACGCCCACCTTGGAATGATCCGGTCATTATTAAGCAATTACTGGATATTGGCGCACAAACGTTGTTGCTGCCAATGGTACAAAACGCAGAGCAAGCCAAACAAGCGGTACGCGCAACACGCTATCCACCAGCGGGTATACGCGGTGTCGGCAGTGCTTTAGCACGTGCTTCCCGTTGGAACCGAGTGCCTAATTATTTAACCCGTGCCAATGATGAAATGTGTGTGATAGTACAGGTTGAAACTCGTGAAGCCATGAATAACCTTCCCGAGATCCTAAAAGTTGAAGGCGTCGATGGTGTGTTTATCGGCCCTGCAGATCTTAGTGCGGATATGGGCTTTTCAGGGAACCCTAACCACCCTGAAGTCAAAGCCGCAATCGAAAAGGCAATTTTACAAATTCGTGAGGCTGGCTTGGCACCCGGTATTTTGATGGCAGCCCCAGATGTGGCTGAACATTATCTGAAACTCGGCGCACTATTTGTTGCCGTCGGGGTTGATACCACGCTACTGGCTCGTACCGCAGAAGCGCTAGCCGCAAAGTTTGGTAAAACCGTCTCAGAGGTGACTTCAAGTACACCAAGCGTTTATTAATTACACTATCTCTAAATAAGTTAATTTTAACCCTACAGACAAATAACTTAATTAGATAAATAAGAAATCAATATCGCAACATTGGGCAGACAGCACCATGACTGCCTACTCGTCCCTTGTACCTATAATAATCTGTAAAAGAAAGAATTGAGGGCCCTACAATATGAGTAATCAACAACTTGCAAGCACTAACCCTGCTGAACAACATAAAAATTTAACCGAGCCGCAGCAACGGGTAATTAATAAATTATTTAAACGTTTGATTGTTTTTTTATTTGTGTTATTTGTTTTTTCCTTCTTAGACCGTATTAATATTGGCTTTGCGGGTCTAACCATGGGGAAAGACATCGGTCTAACGTCCACCATGTTCGGCTTAGCGGCTACCTTGTTTTACGCCACTTACGTGATTTTTGGTATTCCCAGTAACATTATGTTGGGGATTGTTGGCGCTCGCCGTTGGATAGCCACCATCATGGTACTTTGGGGGATCGCATCTACGGCTACCATGTTTGCCACAGGGCCAACGAGCTTATACGTCCTGCGGATGTTAGTGGGAGTCGCAGAGGCGGGCTTCCTACCTGGGATTTTAGTTTATCTGACTTACTGGTTCCCGGCCTATTTCCGCGCTCGTGCTAATGCTTTGTTTATGATTGCGATGCCTGTCACCATGGCATTCGGTTCACTCGCATCCGGTTATATTCTAGGTATGGATGGCATTTTAAACCTAAAAGGTTGGCAATGGCTGTTCCTGCTGGAAGGCTTCCCATCCGTGATCCTCGGTGTGTTGGTTTGGTTCTACCTTGATGATTCGCCAAAGAAAGCCAAATGGCTGACCCAAGAAGACAAAGACACACTGCAAGAAATGATGGACCAAGACCAATTAGAGCTTGTGCAGCCGCATGGCTCCAAAAGCCATACCGCATTGCAGAACAAAAGCTTATGGAAAGAAATTTTCACCCCAGTGATCTTGATGTACACCGTTGCTTATTTCTGTTTAACCAATACGTTAAGTGCGATTAATATTTGGACACCGCAAATCATGCAAAGCTTCAATGAAGGCAGTAGTAATGCCATGATTGGGCTATTAACCGCTATCCCACAATTTTGTACTATTCTCGGGATGATCTATTGGAGTCGTCGCTCTGATAGATTACAAGAACGGAAAATGCACACTGCACTTCCCTACTTATTTGCGGCAGCGGGCTGGATCCTCGCTGCGATGACAAGCCATCCCGTCATCCAATTAATTGGTATTATCATGGCATCAACAGGTTCATTTACTGCGATGGCCGTGTTCTGGACAACCCCAGACCAATCAATCAGTTTACGTGCTCGTGCCATCGGTATTGCGGTTATCAACGCAACGGGTAATATAGGTTCTGCCGTCAGTCCACTGTTAATTGGTTGGCTAAAAGACCAAACCGGTAGCTTTAACTCAGGCCTCTATTTTGTGGCTGGTTTGCTGGTGGTCGGCGCGCTGTTAGTCATTGCTATCCCAATGAAAAACTCAAGACCAAGGGCAACACCTTAAAAATATAAGGTTTAATAAATTAGAGTGCTGTAACTCAATAACCATGGATATTGCTCAAAATAATTTGGCTTGCAGCTAGGCGGCAAGCAAGCTAATCCCTAGGAGCATACACGAGTATGTGACTAGGGTTAGCATGTGAAGCCAACAACGCTGCGGGCCAAAGAATGAAGAGCAATTCGAGTTGCAGCTAAGCGGCAAGCAAGCTAATCCCTAGGAGCATACTGAAGTATGTGACTAGGGTTGGCTTGTGAGGCCAACAACGCTGCGAGCCGAAGAATGAAGGGTAACTCAACTTTAATTACGAATATTGACATCAGTACAGACTACGACGAAACCCAAGGCACCGACGACGTCCACTACCAAACCTTTGGCAATATGGCGGCCTTCTTTGGTCGTGATATGCAAGCGCATCGCCATGACGGTTTCTTCCAATTGCATTATTTGGTTACGGGCCATATTACTTTGCAGCTCGATGAGTCGCGCTATTCCGTTCAAGCCCCATTATTTATTCTTACGCCTCCATCCGTTGCCCATGCATTTTTCACTCAAGAAGACACTGATGGCCATGTATTAACCGTAAGACAGGATTTAATTACGCCATTACTGGGGTCGTTATACCCAGCAAATCCCGACTTAGTGGATATTCCAGCTATATGTTTATCTGTTGCTGATAAACCTGATGATATCGATACCTTTAACCATTACTGGGCATTGATGGCACGTGAATCGGCTAATAACTATATAGGTAAAGACCAAGCCCTCGCTTCTTTAGCCCAAGCGTTATTTACGTTTCTGCTGCGCTCGATTCCACTTGATGAACACCCAACAATGGGGGTTAGAGGCGAACATCGTCTATTCCAGCGGTTTAATCAGCTTATTGACTTGCATTATCATGAACACCTTGCAGTACCTGAATATGCCAAAAAACTTGATGTCACAGAGTCACGCCTTAAAGATATGTGCCGGCGGTTTGCTAACCGGCCACCGAAAAGATTGATTTTTGACCGAATATTACGTGAAGCTAAACGAATGTTGTTATTTTCCGATAGCCCTGTTTCTGAGATTGCTTACCAACTCGGTTTCAAAGACCCCGCCTATTTTGCGCGGTTTTTTAACCGGTTAGTCGGGTGCTCTCCGAGCCTATGGCGAGAACAAAATATTCATTAAAAGAGATCCTTAGTGATTTTATTCTTATATTTAGATAAAAAATCATCAAGCCTCTCTATTTACATATCAAACCATCTTTCCTCTGTCCCTACAAACTGTCACCCCTCAAAACATTTTACATTTTAAAAACATTTTTGATGTTTTATACATTTTGTTTTAATTTTATAAAAATGCCAACAATGCTTAACTAAAAGTGAATTCTCAGGTTGAAAAAAGAACAATAACATACTAAAACAAAATACAACATTAACATAGAAATAAATCAACTTAACAATTACAATCAACACGTTATAAACACCACAGAGCATTATATTAATATTAAAACATCGAGATAATCACATTTCTTCCACAAAAATCGCCTTTCAACGAAAAGTACCAGTAAACCTTTAGAAAGTCTCTTTAAAACCTCCTCGTAAAGCGATTCAATTAAGAAACACAAAACAAACATAAAATTAACATATTTAGCTTGCAGCCTTTGTGCCCTATCAATGCAAGCCCTCATTGTGAGATAACGAGGTAGACATGAAACCAGAAGATTTTCGTTCCGATGCTAAACGCCCTTTTAATGGCCAAGAATATTTAAAAAGCTTACAAGATGGCCGCGAAATCTATATTTATGGCGAGCGCGTAAAAGACGTCACCACTCACCCTGCTTTTCGTAATTCAGCTGCTTCTATAGGACAATTATATGATGCGCTTCATGATAAAACGACTCATGACCAACTTTGCTGGAACACCGACACAGGCAACGGTGGATACACTCACAAATTCTTCCGCTTCGCTAAAAGTGCCGATGAACTGCGCCAACAGCGTGACGCTATCGCAGATTGGTCACGCCAGAGCTACGGATGGATGGGACGCACTCCAGACTATAAGGCGGCATTCGCCAGCTGTTTAGGTGCAAACCCTGAATATTATGGTCAATTTGCAGATAACGCGCGCAATTGGTACAAGCGCATTCAAGAAAGCGGCCTGTACTTTAACCATGCGATTGTTAACCCGCCAATCGACCGCCATAAGCCTGCTGATGAAGTGAAAGATGTTTATATCAAACTCGAAAAAGAAACAGATGCAGGGATTATCGTCAGTGGAGCCAAAGTCGTTGCGACTAACTCGGCATTGACGCATTACAATTTTATCGGTTTTGGTTCCGCACAAGTGATGGGCGATAACCCTGACTTTGCCCTGATGTTTGTTGCACCAATGGATGCAGATGGCGTGAAGTTAATCTCACGTGCATCTTATGAATTAGTGGCTGGTGCCACTGGCGCACCATTTGATTACCCATTATCAAGCCGTTTCGATGAGAATGATGCCATTCTCGTTATGGATCACGTGTTAATCCCATGGGAAAACGTGCTAATTTATCGTGATTTCGACCGGGCACGTAATTGGGCAGTTCAAGGTGGTTTTGCACGTTTATTCCCATTACAAGCTTGTGTCCGCTTAGCGGTTAAATTAGACTTCATTACCGGATTGTTACAAAAAAGTTTAGAATGTACAGGTGTTATTGATTTCCGTGGTGTACAGGCCGATCTCGGTGAAGTGGTCGCGTGGCGCAATCTGTTCTGGTCATTAACCGATGCAATGACCTCTGAAGCGCAAGCATGGGAAGGCGGTGCTTATCTACCAGATACACAAGCCATCCAGACTTACCGCGTTATGGCACCAATGGCTTACACCAAAATCAAGAATATCATTGAAAGTAACGTGACAAGTGGCCTGATTTACCTACCATCAAGCGTTCGTGATATGAATAATCCAGAAATTGATAAGTATTTAGCTAAATATGTTCGCGGCTCTAATGGGATGGATCACGTTGAACGTATCAAGATCCTTAAACTTATGTGGGATGCAATCGGTAGTGAATTTGGTGGCCGCCACGAACTGTATGAAATTAACTACGCAGGGAGCCAAGATGAAATTCGTCTGCAATGTCTGCGTCATGCATACGGTTCTGGCAATATGAAAGCCATGACAGATATGGTTGATCGCTGTTTATCAGACTACGATCAACACGGATGGAAACGTCCACACCTGCATAACAACAATGATATTAATCAGTTAGATTCGCTGCTGAAATAATCGGCAGCAGGAGGTCAAAATGTCTTTAGAAAATGAACATCGCCTGCGTTTCAGAGATGCGATGGCAAGTCTTGGTGCAGCAGTCAATATCGTCACCACGGATGGGGCTGAGGGTCGCTGTGGAATCACAGCTACCGCAGTCTGTTCAGTTACAGATACGCCACCCACTTTGATGGTCTGTGTTAACCGCAATAGCGCTATGAATGCGGTATTTCAAAAGAATGGCCGCCTGTGTGTCAACGTGCTAAGCCATGAACAAGAAGACCTCGCATGCCATTTCGCAGGCATGAAAGGTTCAACGATGGAAGAGCGTTTCGGCTGGAGTGTATGGGAAAGTGGTATTTTACAGCAACCCCTGTTAAAAAATGCCCTTGCCAACCTTGAAGGTGAGATCACACAAGTTCAAGATATTGGCACGCATTCTGTCTATATGGTTGAAATGAAACAAATCATTGTACGTGATGAAGGCCATGGCTTAGTCTATTTCAAACGTAGATTCCACCCTGTTATGCACCAAATACTTGAGCCAACCGCTTAATTGCTAAAGTATTTAGATTAAATAGCCTCTTATCTTTGGGGCTATTTTTTTATATACCATGATTTCACTAAAATAATAGTGACCTAATAACATTCCCCCCCATAAAATGTTTCATCTTGAAATTTCTTTTACCTATATTAGCTATTTTATAATAACATTAAAAAATAGCATTATTCTGAAAAACAAACCACGCTTCCTCTCTTACACATAGCATACGTAAACAAAAACATAACCATTTGATTTTTAATCAAGTTCAAAGTTACACCAAATATGCTTAATTGACACAACATAAATAACAGGTATAAACTCAAATAATATAAATATTTTAACTATAAATAGAATCAATCTAAAAATGAACTATTTGATTAATAATCATATTAATTATGACAGTCATCAGGGGCTGTTATATACCGACGATATTAATGATGCCTTAAAGCTAACGACCACGCTAAATCGCTTGTTATTAGTTTTAGTGCAAAACAACCATGATATCGTTGACCGAGAAACCATATTACGCAGGGTTTGGGAGGAACATAACCAAGTTGTCTCTGATAATAACCTAAATAGTAGTGTTTCTGTACTCAGACGCCATTTATCATCTTTTTCTGATGATGAAATTATCACAACTGTACCTAAAGTTGGGTTTAAATTTTCTGCTGGCCTAAAAATTGAGAATGGGCGTGAGGAAATAAATGATAATAGTGATGAATTATTATTTACTACTGACTTGGAAATAACCCCTTCATCGGAAATGCTCGAAGGTACTCAAACCCAAGCGGCTGGAAATAAAAAAAACTACATGTTAAATAACCGATATGTTGAAATTTCGCTTATTGGACTCATTATTTTCTGTTTATTATACCTATTTAAAAATTATTTCTTTGCAAACCGAACAGAATATCCTGAAGTTGGTCGTATCGATCAATGCAGTATCCGCTACATAAATAGTTATCATAAGCCAGATACCACAACAATCAGCTTTGAAACAATTCAAAATGAACTAACTAAGCTAGATATCGACTGTAAAAAATCGGCAACGGTTTTTTATTATAATGTAGGCATTATTGCCAATGATAAAAATTTATATGATAACTTTTTGTTTTTATCATACTGCCCTACTGTACCTAAAGATAACACAACTGTGAGCTGTGAGAATTTTTATGTCAGATAAATCACCCGTAAAAATATTATTCTTACTAACCATAGCTATAATTTTGGTTTCTGTAAGTTTATATACTTATCACATCATTAATACTCCCATCATTCCCAACTGCAGGGCAACTGTAAAAATAAACATCTCAGATAGTCGCTCTGATTTAAAAGGCTACTATCTGCTTAGTGTCATTCCTAATGAAAACAAACCTGACCAGCATACTTTTGTTATGAATGGAAGAATCAATAGCGAAGGGGGAAATTATAATATTTCCAGAAAGTACCTAATTAAAAAAGAAACTTTAGGTGATCATTTTTTTTTACGCGTAGAAGATATATTTACAGATCCCGGTGACCAGGCGAAAGGTAAGTTCAATATTCGAGGAGTACCTGAAATTAATCAACTTTACTTTGTAAAAATAAAAAGGTTAAGTGATAAAAATTATATTTTTGAAGAAAATTTCTCTCCTCTTTTTATTTGCACTATCTAATTAGTAGAAAAAAAGCATCCAGATTTTATATCTTGATGCTTTTTTTGTTTCTAAAACACGCCACCATATTAAATCACCTTAAAATACCTTAAACCTACAAACATTAAAACATTTCAACAAAAGAAAATTCAGAATAAAAACATTAAAAAACATTAATATAAAATCAATATTAGATTAATATCTCATTCTTTATTAAAACAAAAGATTTTTATTCCGAAAAACTTAAATTAAGGGTAACATTCCCCTCGTCGAAATGACCACGCTAAAAACTATTTGATGAATACGTTAAGTGTTTTGTGATTATCAAATTTAACTTTTATTTCGATAGCAGTCCCTCTATTTAGAGACCTATTGAAATGAGATATTTATTTTTTTAAGGATGTAAAATTATGAAATTGAATAAAATTTCTATTGCTTTTTTATTTGCAGCTTCAACTATATCTACTTCCACTTTAGCTAATGGCTACGGTGGTGAATTACACTTTAGCGGGCAAGTTGTAAACTCACCATGTAATATTGAATCTGAAAGTGTAAAACAAGAAATTCCTTTTGGACAACTTTCTCGTGCTTCATTAGAAGCTGGTAATGCCGCTGAAAAAAATATCTCTATCAAATTAAAAGAATGTAACTTTGATGAATTCAGTAAAGATAAAGACAGTAACTGGGTCGCTGTTAAGGATATCAAAATTACCTTTGGCGGGAAAAGTTATGTAGGTGCTAATAAGGAATTTTTAGGTACTACAGGTACAGCAAGTAACGTAGGCATTCAAATCAAGGATTTTAAATTTGATGAAGCTAAATCAGTTATGAGTCAAATCCGTAATAAAAAAGGTGAAAACGTTTTAGAATTTACCGCATTAGCAAAACGTATTGATACTGCAACAGCAGTAACAGAAGGTGAATTCAACTCTATTGCTGACTTTAAAATTACTTACGAATAATTCCTTATGGGAGGGTATCCCCTCCCTATAAAAGGTTCTTTATGAAAAAAATATATCTTTTATGGATAACTTTGTTCGCTAATTATACTTCTGCCTATATAGAAAACATAGAAAGTAATGATTTTCGCGGTGAAGCATTTTTGAAAGGAAATATTGTTTCATCTCCATGCTCTATAGGAACAGATAGTCAATATCAATATATTGATTATAACTCAGCATCTACAAATACAACCAATACTGACGAAAAAAAAATAGAAACAAGAAAGCCTTTTAATATTAAGTTAAATGACTGTATTAGTAAATTTAATAATAACAAAGGAATGAACATTAAATTTTTTGCGCCACAAGACTCACGTATGGACGCAATTAAACTATCGGGACCAAAAACTGGTGTGTTACTTTATATTTATGACGAAAAAAATAATTTATTACCACCAAATAAATCACATTCCATTTCAAATAGCTCAATCTATTTTGATGAGAAAACAAAAACCAGTTTTTTAAAATATGAAACAGAAATAAACACCCTAGATAATGAAGCTGAACCGGGTGATTATTTTACCATTATTAAATTTAATATAACTTACGACTAATAAAAAACAGAAATTAACCAATTGAAAATACTTTAATGATAAAACTATGGCTAAATTTAATATTTTTCACTATTTAATTATTATCTCCTATCTATCTGGTGTCTCTGCTATGGCCTCTTCTGTAGAGTTTAATACCGATATGCTAGATACTGAAGATACTGAGAATATTGACTTTAGCCAATTTTCTCAGGCTGGATTTATTATGCCTGGTGCTTACTACTTAACCCTTAAAGTTAATAATGAGCGCTTAGGTAATGCACAAGATATTCGGGTCGCCTCTTCAATATCAGCAGAAAGTACTCTATTTGATATTATCTGTTTACCATCTAACACACTAAGTAAATTAGGATTAAATGATAAAGGATTACAATTAGTTAAATATCGCGACAATGATCAATGTATAGACTTATCAGATTTAGAAGGAACAACTTTAAATGTTGATTTATCAACATTAACACTCTCGTTAGTATTACCCCAAAGCTACTTAGAGTACACCGACCCAAGCTGGATCCCACCAACCCGTTGGGAAGATGGGGTTAATGGCTTTTTACTTGATTACACATTAACAAGCTCTTTGACTCGCCAGAATAGTGGCTCCAAAGAAACTTATCTTTCTGTTAATGGTACAACTGGATTGAATATAAGTTCATGGCGACTTAGAGCAGACTACCAAGCTAACTATAGGGAATCATCTGGTAATTATAATAGCCAATATAGTGATGCTATCGTCAGCCGTATTTTTGCGTATCGATCATTAACCAATATTGCGTCGCTTTTAACGGTGGGTGAAAACTATTTTTACTCTTCTATTTTTGACTCATGGCAATATACCGGTTTATCGTTAGAAACCGATGAAAATATGATGCCCCCTAAATTAACAGGGTATGCACCTGAAATTATTGGTATTGCACAAACCAATGCAACCGTAATTGTCAAAAGCCGTGATCGTATCGTATTAGAAACTACGGTTCCCGCAGGTCCGTTCCAAATCCAAACATTGGACAGCTCTATTCGTGGAGTCCTCGATGTCACTGTACGCGAAGAAACCGGTGAAGAACAGAAATTCAGTATAACCACTGCGGCTTTGCCTTACTTAACACGCCCAGGGCAAATCCGTTACAAATTTGCAGCAGGTAAACCGCGTTACAATGGCCGCCAACTTGAGGGAGATCTCACCGCCTCTGGTGAGTTTTCATATGGGCTAAATAATATTTGGTCTATTTATGGTGGTTCTATTTTATCCAAAAACTACCAAGCACTCTCTGCAGGTTTTGGTCGTGACCTATTTACTTTTGGGAGCCTATCATTTGATGTCACGCAATCCCATGCTAATTTATTAAATAACACTCTAACAGGACGCAGTTATCGCCTAAGCTATTCAAAATCTTTTGATGAGGCAAGAACTGATATTACCTTTGCCGGCTATCGGTTCTCTGATGAAACTTACCGTACTTTGCAACAAACACTCGATGAGCGTCGCACCGGCTTAGCCTCTCAAGCCCATAAAGAGAGCTATCAGGTCAATATTAATAAATATTTTGATGATTTTTCTCTTGGTGGAAACTACCACTACAACACCTATTGGAATAGCCAAGCTGAAGAGCAATACGGTGCTTATTTAAATACAGCATTAAACTTACCATCAATTGGGTTCAAAAACTTAAACGTAACAGCATCAATAACACGATCTCAGCGAGCAGAATATCGTGATGATGCAATTAATTTATATATTTCGGTTCCCCTGACGTTTGGTAGTAGTTTAAGTTTTTCTGAAGGTTATTCTCGAGATAGAAGTGGAAATCGTTCTGCAACTCATAATGTGGGCTATAGCAACTACAGTGAACAACGTAACTATAATCTAAATATAGGTTACCAAACTGGACAATACCAAAATGACCAGATGAACTTTAGTGGCTACCTAAATCAAAATTTTCCATCAGCTTCATTATCTGCCAATGCCAGCTATGTACCAAACCAATATCACAGTGTTGGAGGGTCAATTAATGGTGGGGTTACCCTAATAAAAGAAGGTATCACCATGCATCAAGCAGCATATGGAGGAACTCGTCTAGTTGTGGAAACACCTGGGGTCAGTAATGTGCCATTAACTGGTGGTGTATATAAAACTAACCACTTTGGGTTAGCTACTCTACCGAATGTGAGTAGCTACAGGAAAACAACCGCATCGATTAATACCAGCCAATTGCCCAACAATATTGAAGCTTTGGAAACGGTAACGGACGCCACGTTAACTCGCGGTGCAATCGGTTATCGCCGCTTGAATGTCATCCAAGGACAAAAAACATTTGCTCGATTAAAACTCGCTGATGGTTCTTACCCTCCTTTTGGTGCCAGCGTGCGTAATAAAAATAACATTGAGCTTGGGATAGTTGGAGAACAAGGCATTGCTTGGATAATTGGTGTAATGCCTGAAGAGTTACTCAATATTTATTGGGGAAATAAACAGAGATGTACTACACAAATTCCAGATGTCATTCATATACAAGATATCTATCCAACATTAATTTGTCGTTAATAAGAGAACTAAGATGAAATTAAGCACCCTATTTGATATTCGAACCACCGTATTAGCTATCGCCTTGTGGTTTAGCACATCCGCTCAAGCTGCTGTCACGCTGGATCGTACCCGTATTATTTTTGATGGAACCCAGCAATCCATTAATATCACAATACGTAATGATAATCCTGAATTGCCTTATTTAGCGCAATCATGGTTAGAAAATGATGCTGAAAAAAAATTGGAAACTGGCCCTATTATTGCTACGCCACCAATTCAGCGTATGGAGCCAAAATCCACCAGCCTAGTGCGATTAAGTACTTCTCCTGAGATTAGTCAGCTACCTCAAGATAGAGAATCGTTATTTTACTATAACTTACGCGAAATCCCACCAAAGTCGACAGAGGCTGGAGTGCTGCAAATTGCGCTACAGAGTCGTGTAAAGCTATTTTATCGCCCAGAAAGTATCGTCGCCGAAAGTAAGAAAGAATGGACAAAAAAAATCTCATTAACAGCAACATCTAATGGTTATCAGCTCCATAACCCGACAGGCTTTTATCTTACTGTCATTGGTTTAGGTAACAGCCAAAAACAAGCTGAACAAAGTGATTTTGAAGCCGTTATGGTTGCACCACAATCGACGTATAACTTCAAATCAGCCAAATTTGCGACACCTTATCTAACTTATATCAATGATTATGGTGGAAAACCATCATTAGCATTCAAGTGCCAAGCATCACAATGTAGCGTGACTGAATGATTCACTCCAAATGAGCAGGACTATCAATATGAAATTACATCACTTAGCGTTATGGATACTAGCAATGCCAGCACTTTCTGCAGAACTACCATTACAAACGACGGGTACCCTGTATGTCCACGCACGTCTGGTGACAGCACCTTGCCAGCCAAAAGTAACAATACAGCGTGATGTAAGTCATGTGAATTCAACTGTTTATCAACTCAATGTCAGCTTGATACATTGCTTACCTACAGCTTATAACCAAACTTGGTCCCCCTTCACATTGAAGTTTGCAGGTCAACGGTATTTAGCATCAACTCTGAATACAAGTAAAAATATGATGTTTTCTCTTCCTACTGGACGCTCTACACACCGTTTGGAGATGATTTATGACTAATGCATTGACGCTAATGCTCAGCATCATTTTTGTATTGTTTGTTAACTCAAATAGCTTAGCAAGTTCGTTATCAATCTATTTTGAAGGAAACTTGCTGCCACTTCGTTGCCATTTATCCAGCAACGATGTTAAAAAAACTATTTTGTTATCGCAGCTACGATTCTCTGAGCTAGAAAAGCACGGGCAGTCCGATGTTTATCCTTTTAAACTTGATATTGTAAATTGTGCAGAAATGCACCTGAATAAAACGGTAAGAATCACTTTAAATGCCAAAAATATAGAATCTTATAATGGCATCACATATTTAAAACCAACAGGTGAATCGACCGTATTATTAGCTTTAATTAATGGTAAGACTCACCAACCTCTGACATTTAATACACCTATAGATATAGGCACAATTACAGAATCCGGTGAAGGCTCAATTAATACTATGTTATTTGGGATATATGCACAAAAACCATTTAATTCCCCACTTATCGCCGGAGGTTTTTCATCATTGGTAACTTTCAACCTAGATTACCAATAAGGAAAGTGCAATGAAAATATTAAAATTGGTGATTATTTTATTATTTATCACTTCAAACCACCTAAAAGCAGATGTCTTTTTAACTTTAGAAGCAAATTTAATTCGTCCAGCTTGTTCCGTGTCTGTTGGACATGGTAGCAATGCTCTAAATATTAATTTTTTTGATGTAGAAAGAGAACTCTTAAGTGAAGGAAAAAAATCTTTTGAAATTGCAATTGATAGTTGTGATTTAAAAAAGAACTTAGGGATTTATTTATCCCCTAAAGAAGGCTCCATTTTAACAGTTAATAACGAGACCGTTCTTGAAACATCAACTAGAGGGCTAGGAATACGTTTCACTCAAGAAAATAATGATGCCGCAATTAATTTACAAATGTGGGAGCCTATTTTCCCAACCATTCGAGGAAGAATAGCTCTATTACAATTACATTCTCAGTTAGTCACAAGCCAAGCAATTGAAACACTCAAAGCTGGCCCATTTAATGCGTCATTATCAATCATGGTTGATTATTATTAATAATAGGTCATTTACATGAAAAAAATATCTAAAAGATCTTTAATAGTACTATTCTTGTTGCTAATCGTACTGTTCCTGTCGCTATTAAGTTATAGCGTAAGCTCACACGCCTTCTTAGGTCCAAGTCGCTATGCTCCATATGGAGGGGTACCTATACGATAGATATAATACCAGCTAACCCAGTAGTCGCAGATGAGCCCATAATAAGTAGTACGGGTGAGAAACTATATTTAATCGCGCCCCCTAATCAAGAAGGCATTATCGTTGATAGAAACAGCGCTCAACCATCAGGTTCATTAGAGTGTAGAGTGAATTATTTACAAGGTTGGTGGAGCTCCGGTATTGCTGCTGAGTATGCTTTTCATCGTATTTTTCCTTATAAACCAGAAGCTGGGTTTACCATAAAAGGTCTAACTGCATATCGTATCAATAATAGCACCTTTTTTACTCTCCACTCCGAAAAAGGTCTTACCCAAGGTTGGCAAAACATTGAAGCTCTTGCATGCTCTGGTAAACACAGTAGTGATACTCATGCAACTTCATTGTTTACGACTCAATTTCCTTTTGAGTTACGCATTTATGTAAAGGAGCTACCATTAAATGGCAAAATTGTTATTCCATCGGGGATGTTCGCTGGCTATACCCGTATGTTCCAAGACCCTGGGGTTCCTGACGTAAATGTTCCTGCAGATTTAGCGAGCATAAGGTTAAATCTCGCCCCTGCAACAATTTTTTATTCATCAAACTGTAAAGCGAACATCGATAATTTGAACATCAATCATCATCAATTAGATTCTCAGGAATTTGATAGTAAAGTAACCAGTACTGCCACATATCAATGTGAGCGCGCACAATCTGTAAAAGTCAGATTTAGCTTGGATTATGTTACTGATAATGACCCACAAAAAAGAGTCCCTCTAAAATCAGGTAAAAATACAATTTATTCAGAACTCTCTCTGTATGACCCACAAAGTAATCAGAGAGGAAAAAAGATTGAAACAACAATTGAGAAAATTAAACACATTCAAATTGAGAGTCACCTTTCAGGTACCAATGCTGAACCTGGTAAATATATAGGAAGTGCTTGGTTAATAGCAAACTACTTATAGTTTAACTAATGATATAAACATGATAATTCTCTCCCGTGCAATTTTTATCGCTATATTTATTATTTGGCTCCTTGCCAGCCTTATTTATATCGATAGTTTAGGTAGTTTGAGACAATCGCTGCCTCAGAATATTATTAGCTGGTTAGTTATCAGCTTAATAATATCCATTATTGCACTTACCGTTTTTTATCATAAAATAAAAATCATCATTACATTACCGGCTATTTGTTATTGTTTATCACTGATTATTTTAATAATTGAACTCACCACACAGAAAGGGAAAAATAGTGACATTGATTTTTGGTACTGGTCTGGAATAACAATCGGGGTATTATTATATATCTCAGGATTACAAGTGAGAAAAACATGGTTTATTCAATCATTTTGTGTTTACTGCTATATAATAATCAATGTAGTCCAAGTATTTATTACTGCGTATCAATATATATTTGAAGCCGATATTTTTTATCTTGCCTCTGGTATGCGGTCAAATGGGCTATCACAACAAGTCAATATATTATCAGTCAATATGGCCACTGCGTGTTTGTTATCTTTGATGACACTGGTTTTGTCTCAATTTTCTTTATCATCTGAAAGGCATGAAAAAATAAGGGCCGTTTTAATTGGAGTCTGTATTCTACTGTTTACACTGGCTTTAGTGGTATTACAGTCTATCATTGTATGGCTAAGCTTTGCCGTATGCGCATTTATTTTTATTTGCCTTTTTTATAAAAAAAACCAAGTCAGAACTAGTGCTAGTTACTTTATTATTGCCATTGCAGTATTTATTGGTATTTACTTAATAAAATTATGTCCTCAATACATCGCTGTTGATGTAATTAACCAATTTCACTTAAAACAAATGCTACGTTTTTCCATAACCTTATTTTTAGAAAAACCTTATGACGCATGGGAACAATCATTTTTATTTGAAGATAACGATGCAAGGACAGCAATTCCATTTCTAAGCCCTAAAATGTATATTGTCCCACACCCTCACAATGACATTTTACTCTGGGTAATGAGTGGCGGATATATCAACTTATTATTTATGTCTTTATTATTAACAGGGGGGATTTATGTCATATTTCAATCTTTTATAAAATATAAAACAAATGGTAATGGTTATCCTCTAGCACTAATATTATCAATAACACCAGTAATTATTTATAGTAATCTTGAATACCCTTTTTTACTGTCAGTATTACATTGGGGAATTATTATTTTATTCTTATCTTTTTCTGATGCCGCATTTGCATTAGAAAACCAAAAAATACTTTATATTAACAAGCAACTATCATCTATTTTAAGCCTAATTACATTTATTTTTGGAGCGGGTATTTTCATCATTGGACTATTTTTATTTAATGGAGAAAAACCTTTCTATTAAAAATAACATTAACAAAACTTAATAACTAAAATATCTAACCTTACTATTTTAGTTAAAAAAGTAAAGATAGAACCATATAAAAATTATTAGCACTAACCTAGTGCATATATATCAGGACAAAATCATGAGAATATATCAAACTGAAATTTCAAATAGCTACATTGGTTTTCAACTTCGCAAACGTCGCCTACAAATGGGATGGACGGCTCATACGCTAGGCCAAAAATCAGGGTTAAGCCAACAACAAATCTCCCGTTATGAACGCGGCACGCAGAATTTTACGATCCATCGACTCTGTATATTTGCCAATGTATTGCAGTGTGACCTAGATTATTTCCTCGAACAAAATGTCTATGGTAACCAATCATTTGCAGATATAAATCTTTAAGCACTATTCAAGAGTATGATCTGATCTTGCCATTAAACAAGATCAGATTTTCTTTATTCTAACCTAACTTTCATTCTTTTCTGATTGCATAAGCCACAAGGCTCTTATATTTTTAATTCAAGCTACATATCATGGAGTTAAAAGGCACCCAAATGACCATCACACTTATTGTTGTATTTATTTTGCTATTATTGGCCGTAGGCTGGGGGGTCTCTATTTATAACCGCCTAATCAACGCCCGTAATCAAGTCAGCAACCAATTTGCTAATATTGATGTTATTTTAAAGCAGCGTGCAGACCAAATCCCACAACTCGTTACCATTACAGAAAAAGCAATGGAACATGAGAAAGCATTATTTACCTCATTAAGTGATGCACGCCAACGCTATTTTAATGCCCAAAATATGAATGAAAAAATTGCGGCATCAAATGAAATGAACCGTGCACTCAGCAATCTTGTTGCCATTGCAGAAAACTACCCTACGTTGATCTCTGGAGAGCAATTCACACAGCTGCAAATCGCCTTAAGTGAAGTTGAAAATAAAATTGCTCAACGACGTGAAAGCTTTAATGATGCAACAACAGAGTACAATACCGCGATACAAATGTTTCCAGATAGCCTGATTGCGAATGCCTTTCGTTTTACAGCTCTGTCATTACTTGATATTTCTGAAGATGAGAAAAAATATCAAGGTGTCCAATTTAAATGATGTCAGTGTAAAGGTACGAATACATGAATATGTATTTTTTGCTCGGGGCCGCCATTGGGGCTTTAATTTTATTTATCGATAACAAATTTTCGATAAATAAAAAAGTAAATTGGGGTATCATCCCGTTTATTAGTGTTGCTTGCGGAATGTGGTACTCACTCTCTCCTTCTACAGGCGACTATGCCAGTATTATTTATTACATCATTATACTCGTTATCACCTTTTTTATTACCCGCAATGTCGTCAGAGCGAGCAAAGCTGGCTATCAGCGTTATCAACGCTTACAAAATGAAGGCTCATCAAAGTTTAGTGCGTTTCTTAAAACCCTTATAGGTATGCTGATCGCCACTTGCCTATTTGCTGGGTTCTTTATCGACATGCGGGTATTTTTTATCGCATTTGTCTTAGCCTTCGTATTTAAAGCAATTGAAAATACACCAACCAGGCGCTTCTTAAAATTCCAGAAAAACCTAGCCACTTCCAAAATACGTTCAATGGCAATGGGGCTTGTGGAAGTTGAAGGAAAAATCACGGCAGGCACTGTCATTAAAAGCCAACTAGGTAATAAAACCTGCTATGGCTCGTTTTATTTTGAATATTCAATATCAAAAGATAAAGATGGTAAAAAAAGCTATACCTTACAAAATAGTCAATGCAACATGCACAGCTTTACTCTAACGGATGATACAGGCTCTGTTAAAGTAGAATGTGACCCTGATTATTTCGTTTACCCGGGCTTAGAGCCTCATATGGATGTTGAAAGCGGTAACCGCCGTTACAAAGAGTATTTACTTGAACCAAATCGCAGTTATTTATTAATTGGTACAGCAGACGCTAACGAAAAAGGCGAGTCGATTATTATACGTAAAGCACCTCATATGCTATTAGGTGTCTCCCCCTCAGACTATGTTGTTCGTTGGAACAAAACAGGTCCATTACGTCGAAATATCGCCATTACCGCCATGATTGCGCTTTTGCTGATTGGTGTCATTCTAGTGACCCCAATGGATTACCAAAATGGTCAGCTCAATATGCATTTCGACCAAATTGCATTATTTGGTGATGACTAACATGGAAAAGCTTATTTTTTTCATCATTATCGCTGTTATTGGCTATGTTTTTATACGCTATTTTATTAATATTTATAATAATATTATATTTTTAAAAAATAATTGCCATAAGGCATTCGCGAATATTGATGTGTTATTAAAGAAGCAAGTTGAATTAGTTCCTGTATTAACCCAAGTTGCAGATAAAGCGATGGCACATGAAAAGCAGCTATTTAGTGAATTAATGGCAAGCCGCCAGCGCTATTTATCGAGCACCGCGATTGAAACCAAAGTCGATACCGCAAACCAGTACCCATCAAAAATAAAGCCACTGATTGCTGTCGCTGAAAAATATCCAACACTAATCAGTAAAGCGGTGTTAATGGAATTACAAACCCAAGTAAAACATATTGAAGACCAAATTGCAGACCGGCGTGAGTTTTTCAACCAAACCGTCACACTCTACAATACGGATATTCATGTTTTCCCCAATCTTATTTTTGCCAGATTATTTCGTTTTAAAGATATCCCCCTACTATTTAGTAAACAGGAGCGCTTACAATGATAAGTATCCCTTTTTCTTGGTTTGGTTTCACGGATTGGCTCATTGAGCAAGAGGCTGGGCTGATTATTATGTTTGCAACATTTGGTACGCTACTGTTAACTTTTGTTGTGCTTACCATCCTCAATATAGTCGGGTTAAAAAAGTACTCGCTCTATATTGCTGGCGCGTTATTGTGCTCCATTTTCATAAGCATGATGGTCATGATCCCACTATTGCTCCTTTTCAGTATTGAAAATTCGATTAAGCTGCAACTTGTCTGGGTTGTCATTGTTGCCAGTTGCCTAATTGTATTTTTAAGCAACCGACATTATTTAGATATCTACTTCAATTCCATTGAAAAGAAAGCGAATAAAGAAATAAAAAAACAAAATAAGAAACGTAAAAAATAGCACCGGATCTATTTATATTAAACTCGCTCTGTTTCTAATCGCTGCATATAGCGGTAATGTGAAAATGTCACTAGCAACGCAATAAAGGCAATTAACGCCCCTAATATAAACCCGCCTGAATAGCCTACCGCTGCAGTTAAACCAACAAGCATCATTGAACTGACTAACTCTCCAATGTCCCGTGTGCTTTGTACCGCGGTCATGTCCGTTCCCGCTTGCTGATAGCGCGATGCAAATTGCATCCCCGCTGTCATTATCGCGACTGAGGTGCCCCCCGCAGATAACGAGCCAAATGTAATACACAGTGCAACTAAAGAAATAGAAACACCATTAACGGATTGCAACAACCATAACAGTGAAGATAACAAAGCAAATAATAGACCAAATGAGAAAGCACGCCACACACCGATTTTACCGATTAACCACGCCCCACCACCGCAACCAAGGATCAACGTTACCATTCCTCCAGCCATACCCATTTTACCAATCTGCGCTAATGACCAACCCGCATCATTTAGGAATAATTTGGCTAAACCAAAACCGGAAACCGCCGTCACCGCAGAAAGTAAGGTTAATAACAGTAAACGAGGAGCACCGCGGCGTTTAACCGTTTTTAATAGGCTCGCTTTCTCGTTCATTTCCTGCGTTATTGATGGCGTTTTCAATGGGCACACACTCACAAACACTAAACTGAGTAAAGGCACACAAGCTAAAACCCCCAAGGCAAGGTGCTGACCCAAACTTTCACTCATGATCATCAATCCTGCACCACCAACAAAAAAGCCTGCCATCACCCCAGCTATCTGGACCGCATTAATTTTTGATAACATTGTGCCACTGACCTGCTCCGCAGCCATGCCATCTGTTGCAATATCTTGGGTAGCACTGGCAAGTGAAGCGACAAACAACAAGACTATGCAGGGTAAAGCATTTGCAACTGACAACCCGATGGTACTTAACGCAAACATCGTTACCGTAACAATAATTTGCATTGGGATAATCCAACTTTTACGGCGACCTAAACGTTTTCCCCAATGGTTATCAACAAACGAAGCCCATAAAAATTTCACCACCCATGGCAAGCCAACCAATGGTAAAAAAGCTAATGCTTTCAGTTCTCCTCCGTCATGGCGTAAAAAGGTAGGCAATGCATCCATTGCTATCCCCATCGGTATCCCTTGCGCAAGATAAAGTAACCCCAACGTCACCACTAACTGTTTATTTTGTAATAGATCTTTCATACTCACTCCGTGCACGCTTTGCTGTGCATGACAATTTTCGACAACCGAATAAAATAAATAGGAGCCCTAACCCGCCACATAACAAAACGAGATTGATACGAGAAAAAGGTAACGAGCCAAACAAATAAGAGGCGATAAATGCGAATAGCAACAAAATGGCAGAGAGAAAAAGGGATACCATTAAGCTAAGCTGGGCATTTTTACACAGTAAGCTCGCGATACATGCAATCCCCCAAACCATAAAAAAGTGTATTGGCAGTAAAGCAGTGAACCATGGCATTACGGCTAACAGCACACATGTGGACAGCAGCAACCCACCGCAACAGCCCACAATGAACCTTGCGGCTAGGCTATGCATTCTTTTCCAGCACCACATGGCGAGGCCAACAGAAACCAATATCAGCCCACTCATTCCTGCGATAAAATGCAGGTAACTCAATGTGTTACTAATTTTAGGTAGCCATTGGTATTGCCCATAATGCAAAGGTTGGATAGCAATAAAGGCACGTGTCCAAATCCCTTGCTGTGCAGAATCCCGCACGGCAACTAACTGGCGATGTTTACTATCAAATTGATATTGCTCGAAGTTAGAGGTCGATAACTGCCCATTACGCACACCGCCAATTACCCACGTATCACCTTGTTTGAACAAGGTTTGAGGTAGAAAACTAGGGACTGTTTGCTGTAGTGTACTGACTGCTGCGATGATTGAGCTTTCAGCCACGGGTACGGGTGTTGTTAGTGGCTCAAACTCCCCCATCAGGGCTTTCATGATAATGTGTGGATTATCCGGTGCCGCCCTTTCACCAAGGGAAACGGTTCCGAGTGCGCCTAGCCCCGATAATGCTCCGGTAAACGCAAATAAAACTAACCACGGATAACACCATAGTCCAAGCCAGCTATGTAAATCATGGAGCCACACTTTCAAGTGTGTGGTCCGTGGCAAGTGCAACATTGTGGTTATTCGACGACGTTGTATCACTAGCCCTGTAATTAATAAGACAACTAATGCAAAACCAAATAAACTGATAAAAATTCGCCCTGGAAAACTCATAAACACGTTTTTATGTAATGTGACTAACCACATTGTCGGGCTGTCTAATACAACCAATTCACCGTTAATCGCGCTATAGCTAAGTTCGCATCTCCCCATACTTTGGCAGAAAGTGATCACTGGGTTGTGCTGTTCTGGCAATTGGATCATGGTTGCACTTGGTTGCAACGCAAGGAGCTGTTCGAGTGGTAATAACTCACCTGAAAGTGGCACTTGGTTCCACCATAGCCTCAGTGCGTCACTGCCTAAGCTCCAGCACCCGGTGAAAAAGATCACAAACAGAAAAACGCCAAATAGCGCCCCTGCGCTGCGATGTAATTGGTCTAAACGACGAACTAGAGAAGGCGGATGCTTATGCTTCATATCCATCCACCCATCATTAAAAATAATGGCAATGGCCACCAGCTATAACTTCGCACTAATATTTGCCGCCAATCTGATGCACTGAGGCTATAAACCAATAACCCCATCGTGGTGATAACACTTAAAAATATCGCACCATATAAGCGTTCGAGCGGATCTGCTGATGGATAAAAACGTGCTATCAACATCGATAGCACGATCCCACTAAACAGAGTGCCAATAACGGCTAGGCAACTCACTAATTTCATTAGAAATCAGCCTTCAACGTAAACATCACATTACGTGGGTCACCATAGCGGTTATTCCATTGAGGAGAGAACAACCCTGAGTAATAACGACGGTCGAATAAGTTATTGACGTTAACCGCTGCTGTCCATGTTTCATCGATTTGGTAACCTAAACGCGCATTGAAAATCGCGTAACCACCTTGGCGTAAGGTCACTTTGCCATTGCTGGTACTATAGGCACTCTGTGCTTGCATGCCACCACCAAGGCTCCATTTGCGCTCATCCCAAGGTAAATCATAATTCGACCAAACACGCAGCATATGTCTAGGCGTCAATGTGTTATAGGACTCTCCCTTGTTCTGGCTGTCATCACGGTATTTAGTATCGGTATAGGTATAACCCACAGACAGATCCCAGAAAGGTGTTAGATAACCAATCCCTTCCAATTCAAAGCCTTGGCTACGTACTTTACCGCCGCTGATAAAGTAATTATTAAAGCCGCCGGTCGGATGTTCTGGGTCGATTTGAGGGTTATTTTTAATATCGATTTGGTAGACGGCTCCAGACAGATTTAACCCACCATTGAGTAGTGATCCTTTGATCCCCGTTTCCAGCGTTTGCCCTTCAACGGGTTTGAGCATTTTGCCACTCCATGTTTTACCCGTTTGTGGCTGATAAACGGTAGAGTAGCTGTTATACCAAGACCATTCTGGTGAGAAATCCCAAATCACACCACCATAAGGCGTAATACGGCCATTTTCTGTGAATTTTGCCGATGGCGTTTTCACATCCCACCAGCTATCACGAGCCCCAACAATCACAGTCACAGGTTCAATGACTTTAATTCGGCCCATACCATATACGCCTTTTTGTGTTGTCTTGGTCGCGCCAGCAGAGCTATATGCACCAATATTCGGCTTTGGTACACTATGAGGATCCCAACGATACACATTCACAGGCACATTTAAGGCGGGGTCTAAATCTGCGCTATATTGCTTTTCACTGGCATGTGAGTAACTTGCACCGACAACTACATCATGAGTTAACCCCCACGCGTCCACTTTGCCGTTTAAACTGGTATCTACACTGGTTTGTTCATTACGGAATTTATAGGCGCCGCCCATTAGCATCGCCCCATCCCCCGTGACTGGGTCGATATTTCCCCATGCACCTGCATACAGTAATCGGGCATTCACATGTTGATATTCTGCGTTAAGCTTATATTGCCAATCATCATTGATTTTATGTTCAATACCCGCAAATGAACGAGAGGTGTCCCACTTGAAACGATCCCAATCCACATCTAAATAGGTTTTACGTGGCAGATGTAAATCACTGCCATCTTTACCAAAAGGCACGCCCGCCATATTGGTAACAGAATCAATGGTTTGAAATTGTGCGCCCATACGTAGCAAGGTGTCAGGGGTAATATCGATATCGACCGTACCGTACATCAAACGGGTTTGTTGGTCAGACACATCGTAAAAATAATCTTTATCTTCCCACGCCATGACAAACCGCCCACGCACCGAACCAGATTGATTCAGCAGCCCGCCAACATCCACTTCTCCGCGATAACGATCCCAACTTCCGGCACTTAAACTCAACTTGGCCATATTTTCTTTTGGTGCATGTTTTCGCACCATATTGACAGTTGCCGCTGGGTTTCCCATACCATGCAATAGGCCATTCGAGCCCCGCAGAATTTCAACCCGCTCGTATACCGCCATATCTTGAGGGGAACTCGCCATATTCCCTAATAACGCAGGCACTCCATCAATTTCGAATGAGTCAATCTGGAAGCCACGCACATAATAAGCGGTTGTTAATTTCACATAAGGTGCACTGGTGACCCCTGTTGCACGTTGCATGACATCATCAAGGGTTTGTAGGTTTTGCTTTTCAATTTGCTCTCTATCGATCACGCTAACAGACTGTGCTACTTCTCGCGGCTTAAGGGCAATTTTCCCAAGCGTTGTTACACCGGGTGCAACATAGTCATCATCAATCTCTGAGGATGCTGTCACTTGTATAACATCCTGTTTCGGTTGTACTAACTCAGTGTTTGCTTGTACAGACCAACTCACTGTTGCACACAAAAGGGCGCAAGGTGTTAAGCGGAATATTCCGCGTGACTTAATGTTATAAACGGACAGCATTTCCCACCCTAAAAAGTTAAATGATAATTGTTATCAATTTAGCAATTAATGTAATGGGTTACTTTCGACTGCCGGAATTTGTCTATCGTTATCCGGCTCGTCGATGATTATTTTTTGAGTTGATTCGGGGAGATACCAAAGCGTTTGCGAAATGCAACAGAGAAATGAGCGGGGGTATAACCGACTTGGTAAGCTACAGTTGAGATATTCGCATCATTCATACTCAGCAGTTGAAAAGCCGTTTCTAAGCGGTACTCCTGCAGCCAACCATAAATGCTGTTACCGAATAATTGACGGAAACCTTGTGTAAGTTTACGGGTATTGATCCCTAACCGCTTAGCCAGTTCATCTAAACTGGGCGGAGATTCTATTTCCTGAATCAATATAGTTTTTGCCATATGCAGGCTATCAATATCTCTCTGCCGTAGTGTACCCATAACCGCCGAATTCGCACTAGATAATGAATGATGTAAGCATAATGCCGTAATTTCAGACACTTTAGCGCTTAAATAGAGCTGACGTAATGACGAATGAGTTGGGCAAGCAAATAATTGATGCGTGATTGCTAATATATTGGGAGGAATAACCAACTGTAATAGTTTTGGGGAATTTGGGTGATAACACGTATCTGGTAAACTTAATTGCTGCGCATCCAACCATTCAGGAGAAATATCTATCATGGTGTATTTCATGGTTTGTTGGCCATAAAATTGATTATTCAATAGATAATTTTTCTGGCTACCCGATAAAATCAAAGAAGGCGAATTCACTTCAACATTTTGTCCAGCACTACTACGGCACCCCATAGCCCCTTGATGAATAGCCACAATTTTTAGCCCAGCGGCTTGCTCTTCTTCAATACCTAAATCACGGTTAATCAGAAACTCACCGCGACGGATCCGAATAAACTCACCAACAGAGTGCTCTTCTCGGGCTGAATGCGCTTGAGTGAATTTATCTTCGATACGCTGCTGCATAAAGGCTCTTACCTAGACAAATAAATAAACAGTATAGTGACAAAAAAACGCCAAGATAACAATAATTATCATTCGCAACAAACAAAGGGGAGATTAATCAGTTTAAATTGAAGATTTGACTGTAGCTTTTAGGGTTCAAACGCAAATAAAGAATCAATGTTACTAATACAAAGGCCACATGCATTGCCCACACCCATGTAAAGCTCTGGCTCAATTGTTGTATCCACGCAGCACATAGTGGCCCAAAAGCGGCAATAATGAATCCCCCTGCCTGCATCAACGAAGTCAATGCCCCTGCACTAATCGGGTGAGGTAGATGGTCCAAAGCGGTAATAATACTTAATGCAAAGCAGCCGCCTAGCCCCATGCCTAATAACGCAACCCATAAAAGTGGCGCATCGCTGGCAAATAACATCAGCCCAGAAAAGCCAAGAGCTTGGCAACTGAGTGTGACAATCAACCAAAAGCGACGGTCAATATTATGCGAAGCAAATACGGGGATCATGAGTGCAGATAACGCCTGAAATACCGTTAATATGGCAACAAACGAACCACTTTGTGCAGCACTCATTCCCTGTTCTTGGAAAAAAGGTGCCAGCCACGTCACCACGGTACCATACCCTGCATTAATCAGACCAAAACCAGCCATCAACAACCATGCTCTCGGCTTGCGTAAGAACGTCAACACTGAGACCCGATCCGCTTTCGAACGCCGATCCGTATGTATATTCGCCCAAATAGCCAACAGCGCCAACAAAGCAGGGAAAGCAAGCCACGCTAAGGCACTCTGCCAATGACCTGTCATTTCTTCAACCAAAGGCGTAAGCTGTGCACCAATAGCGCCTCCTGCCATTAATGTGGCTGAATATAGCCCAGTCATCATCGCCATTTTTTTGGGGAAATTTGCTTTGATCAGCCCAGGAAAGACCGACTGAATATAAGCCGCTCCCACACCACATAAAAAAGCGGTTAATAATAAAGCGGCACCATCAACAACAAAGTAACGAGCAAATGAGCCGACTAGCAATAATAGCATTGCGGCACTGATACCTGCTCGCTCACCTATACGCTGGTTTAGCATTGGTACAACCAATGCACCCACCCCCATCAATAACATGGGTAACAATGTTAAAAGCGAAATACTTTGATAACTCATCCCTGTCGTTTGAATGATATTGTCAATGACAGGCCCAGGCCCTGTCATAAAGGGGCGTAAGTTCAACCCGACTAGGACAATGGTCAGTATCAACGCCAGTGAAGATGGTGCTGTTTTACTCATTGAGATTGCCGTTCCCACCACTGTTGGTACAGGATACTGCGCGTTTCATCTTTGGGTTTTAATTGCTCAAACCGTAAACCTGATTGCTGCTCAGGAGCGACCCTCAGCGCTTTTGCAATGGCATCTGTAGAAAGCCCAAAAGGTGCGGCATCATCATTTGAATAAGCGTAGACGACCCGCGAAATACCCGCCATTCGCATCGCGGCTAAGCACATCGGGCAAGGTTGCCCACTTGCATAAACCACACAGTCATCCAATTTCACGCGGCTCAATTTTTGCCCTGCTTGACGCAATGCCATCAGCTCCGCATGGGCGGTTGGGTCATTAAGCTCAAGCATTTGGTTGACGCCACTTGCAACCACTTGCCCATCACAGACAACTATTGCACCAAAAGGCCGTCCGCCAGCTTGCACATTGTCCATCGCTAAGTTGATAGCTTGTTGTAAAAATTGCGTATCCGACATTATTTCGCTCCTGAACGCTCAAGAATTTCGATTAAATTACGGTAACCTTTACTTTTCGCCAGCGTCAACGGTGATATCCCTGAACCATCCGCTAAATTGACATCTGCGCCACCTTTAATTAATTCAGTGACAATTTGTGCGTACTTATCGCTACCATCACCTAAAATAATTGCCTCAATCAGTGCAGTCCAACCCAACCGATTAACGTGATCCACATCAACACCCGCATCAATCAAGGTTTTGACTGTCGTTACATGTCCGCGTTCTGCCGCAGGGATCAACGCAGTTCCCCCGTAGCGGTTAGTACTTTTTAAATCAGCCCCATTTTTCAGGGTTAGTAGTAAAATATCTTGCAGCCCACGCCCCCGGAATAAAGGTACGGTGAATCTTGCATGTTATCCTTCGCATTCACATCTGCACCGCGCTCAATTAAATAGCGCGCCACATCCACACGGTTTTCATGGGTTGCCGCCATCAACGCAGTGCGTTGACGTAAATCGCGCTGTTCAATATTCGCGCCTTGCTCAACCAAGGATTTAACTGCTTGTAGATTACCTTGTTCGGCCAATGATACCAAAGAGTTAGCTTGTGGATTTGCCATGCCTTTCCCCATAAATATCAATGAAATCATAAGAATGTTAGCTAAGTGAACCAACCATTTGGCACGTAAAAAGAATGTTTTCATGATTAATCTCCCTTATGACTCTTTAATCTACTGAAAAAGTATGCTATTTAAAAATTAAATAACCAAATGATAGGTATTTATAAAATGAATCCGTTGCTCAATCTGGTTTTATTGAAAACCTTCGTCACCGTCGCTGAAACGGGGAATTTCACTGTGGCTTCACAGCATTTAAATTCAACACAATCAACATTGAGCCAGCAGATCCAACGACTAGAAACTTTAGTCGGCCAGTCTTTATTTATCCGAGGACACCGCATACTCACCTTAACCGAAACTGGAGAGATTTTGTTAAGTTATGCAAAAAATATTTTGGCGCTAAATGATACCTTCTTTATGAAAATCACGGGCAATGCCGTCATTCAAACGATTCGCCTCGGCTTCCCTGAAGACCTCGCTTCTGGGCAAGTCACCCCAACACTCGCGGCATTTATGCAAGCGAACCCCAATGTACGGCTAGAAGTTACGAGCGGTTTAAGCCGCCAGCTCCACCAACGTTATCAACATGGGGAATTGGATTTAATCATCGTGAAGCAGAAAAAGGGGGAATTCAAGAGTGACTACTGTTGGCCTGAGCCACTGTGCTGGCTAACCAGCAATCAGCGACAATTACTCAATAGTGACTCTGTTCCGCTCATTGTTTTCCCTGAGAATGGGTTATACCGCAATGATATGTTTAAGTTATTAGATAACGAGCACCGCCCTTGGCACATTACTTATACCTGCTCAAGTCTTGCGGGTATTCAAAGCGCGATTACGGATGGCTTAGGGATCAGCTTGCTACCACTGCGAGCTAAGCTACCACAACACCGTATTTTAACAGAAGATGAAGGTTTCCCTGCCGCACAAAAAATGGAAATTGCCATGCATTTCCAAGCAAATACTTCGGATACGGTGACTCAACTCGCCGAAAAACTGGCACAACAATTGGGAGAGCGCGAGTGATGAATAAACTAATTGAATTAGAGAAAAAATTACATAACAGTACTAACCGACAGAATAGCAATTTTCTTCGCGAGATATTACATGAGGATTTTTTTGAATTTGGTCGTTCTGGCTTTTCAACCGATAAACTCGATACCTTAGCGTCATTGGCTAATGAAACAGCTAAAACGATTTACGCCGAAAACTTCCACTGCTCGCAATTAAGTGATAATACGGTGTTAATGACTTATATCAGTTTTGAACAACAAGATGGGGGTAAAACCAAACTAACTAACCGCTCATCTATTTGGCTAAAAAATTCAGCAAACCAATGGCAATTAAGGTTTCATCAAGGGACACCCGCAAATTAACAATAAAGTGGAAATAAATCACCCACTTTATTGTTAGCACAACATTAATTGGCTAATTGGCTGCGTTATTTCTTATCAAAATACCCTGCGCGAATGGATGCTCCAATTAAATTCACAACAAAGCGCCCTGCGGTCACCCCAGTTAGCTTAGAAGGAATATCTTTGGCTGGAGTAATTTCAACGATATCCATACCAACAACGCGGCCCTTTTTCACTAAACCGTGAATTAGGCTACGAGCTTGCAAATAAGTCACTCCACCGGGAGCTGGGCCATCAACCCCAGGCATAATACTCGGGTCAATACCATCTGCATCAATACTAATATAGTAGTTCGAATTATCAGGGATCCGATCTAAAATGGCTTGCATCCCAACCTCATGTAGTTCATAGGCTGGAATAACATGCGCACCATGGTCTTTAGCCGCTTGGTAATCCGCAGGGCGTCCGCTACCTTGTGCACGTAAACCAATTTGGAAAATTTCACCTATATGCTTCATTTCAGAAGCGCGGCGGATCGGGCTTGAAAGGCCGGTATCCACCCCATTAACCTCTTCACGCCAATCTAAATGTGCATCAATATGCACAAGTGTAATTGGCCCGACTTCATCAAATCCCTGCAAAATAGGCGTTGTGATCCCATGATCGCCCCCTAAAACAATGGGAAGTGCTTTAGCTCTTAATAACTGTCGAATTGCCTCAGCTGCACGCTGATGGTGCTCCCCCAAAGGCTTTGATAAATCAGGAATAACATCACCACAGTCAACAAATTTAATATCTTTACGGCCTTGGAGTAGTGGCCCATCAATATCAAAATCATAATGATCTGGATGCCTAACAATTCGGTCACTCATATCACGTAAATATTGTGGAGCACGAGATTGGTCGTTGGTAAATGCATGAGCACTATAAGCTGAACTAAATGGCATCCCTAGTATGGCAATATCCGCTTCAATGTTGGTTAATTCAGTCACTAACTCTGAATATAAAAATGTTTTATGGCCAACATGTGGGGGAGTCGTTAATTTTTTCATACAAACTATTCCTTCTTAGATTTAGTTTTCTTTCTTTTGTTTTTTTATTTCTTAACCACCAAATGTGTTAGCTAAGAATACAAATAGAGGGACACCAACAATATCTGTTAATACCGTTCCGGCGATTGGAATAATAATGAATGCCTTTCGTGAGAATAAACCGTACTTATTACAAATAGCATCCATCACCACTAAGCCGTTCGGTGTCGCACCTAAACCATGACCAATAAAACCTGCTGACATAACAGCAGCATCATAGTTTTTACCTAAAGCACGATAAACAATAAATATAGCGACTAATATTGTTGTAATGACTTGAGATATTAAGATGATAGTTAGTGGTAGTGCTAACTCATATAATTCCCACAGTTTTAATTTCATCATTGCCATCACTAAAAACATCTCTAGCGATAAAGTAGAAATTAATATTACTGTATTACGAGATATTTTAATTATTGGTTTTCTTTCATTAATTGAGTGAAATATGACACCAATAAATAAACTAAAAATATGTCCAGGAATGGTAAACCCTGTCGCTGTACTTATCCATTTTGCTGTCGGCATTCCGATAGCAAGTATGCTTAAAATGACCGCCCCAGTAATAATGCATTTTTGAGCCGTAACTTTATCTTCAGTGTTGTTACTTTCTGCTAAATTTTCTAAGTCAACATGATCAGTTTCAATTTTTAATTTATTTCTTTGAATTAACCAGTTCCCAACAGGCCCACCTAGAATTGATCCTGCAATTAAACCAAACGTCGAAGCCGCTAACCCAACATTCAACGCTTGATCGTAGCCAAAAGATTCAATCAGCGGCGCTAAAGATGCCGCCATACCATGACCACCTTGCATCGAGGCTTGGCCTGCCATCATGGCAACTAATGGCTCAATATCTAAAACATATGATAAACCAATACTGACACCATTTTGCATAAATGCCAGTCCCCAGCAAATTACCATATAAATCAGTAATATTTTCCCACCGCTCACTAAGAGTTTAACACCTGTCATTAAACCAATTGTGACAAAGAATATATACATCGATAAGTCATATAATGTATTATCAAAATTAAGTTCAACAATATTAAACTGATAAGCTAACCACATTGCAATAGAAAATATAAACCCGCCGATCACCGGACTAGGAATTGAATATTTCATAAAAAATGGAAATTTCTTTATAATTACATTACTAGTCATTAATAATAAAGCCCCTAATGCTGTAAATGTAATCATATCTAATTTTATTGTTAACAATTCATCTGTGACCATAAATGAGAATCCTTTTGTATTTATATATATTTGGATTAATTATTATTTTGTGGCGCCACTTTGGTAATAATCTATTAACAACTACAACTTTAAGATATACGTATCTAATAATAATAAAAGTGATATTTTTGATCCTATGGTTTCATAAAATGAAACCTTTTATGAAAAACAAAAATAATTTTAATAATTAAAATAAACAAACATTATTTATGCAGTTTGTATCTCAATAAAAAGTAAGATAGATTAGTATTTAGTGATTTATTTCACGTAATAGGTATAAATATGCATAATAAAAAATTAACTGAAAAAGACTTAAAATCATTACGTGTTTTTACTTCCGTCGCTGAAGTCGGTGGTTTTTCCATTGCAGAAAAAAAATTAAATATGTCAAAAGCGTCGATAAGTCGCCATATTCGTGACATTGAAGAAAAACTCGGAGTCCAGTTGTGTGAAAGGGGGCCTTCTGGTTTTAAACTCACTGAATCAGGTTTATTTGTTATCGAAAAAGCAAAAACTGCTTTGAAAGCATTAGATAACATCAAAACTGAAGTCGATGAGCGTCATGGGATTTTATCAGGTACATTAGTGATTGGTGTTATTGAGCATATTTTAACGGATCCACTCTGCCATCTATCTGCCACTATCGCTCAATTTACCCAAGCGGCACCTAATGTTAAATTAGAGCTGAGTATACTCAATCATAACCAATTAAACCGAGCGCTCAGCGACAGAACCATTCAAATTGGTATTCGGGGACAGTATCACGAAAACAGCCGTTATAATTATCAATTCTTATTTATAGAAAACCATAAGCTTTATGTTTCTGCGAATACGGCCAACAACAAACATAATCTAGCATTGGTTTATCGGCCACACCCATTCACTGAAAGTATTTTAGCATCGGGTGAATTTAGCCGAGGTCCTGAAGCCGCTGGCCTTGAGGCCGTTGCTACCTTTATCGCTTCAGGCCACTATGTTGGAATTCTGCCCGAGAACTATGCTTCTCATATTAATTTTCGCCACTCACTGGTAGAAATGAACGATTCTCCTGTTTTTCATAACCGCATATGTGCCATCACCGAGGCGAGTAAACCACTAACACAAAGTGAAACTCTCTTTTTAAAATTACTCTCATAACTAAGTGCCCCGTATCTGCATGATCGAAAAATCCCCCAGCAAGTCACCTCACTGGGGGATTTTAAAAATAAAAACTTAACGAATGTTAATTACAGTACATCAACACAGTTCAGTTCTTTGAATGCTTGTTCTAAACGAACAACCATTGACTCTTGTGCTTTACGCAGCCATACGCGTGGGTCATAGTATTTTTTGTTAGGTTTATCCGCACCTTCTGGATTACCTAATTGACCTTGCAGGTAGCCTTCGTTCTTTTTGTAGTACTGTAAAATGCCATCCCAAGTTGCCCACTGAGTATCAGTGTCGATGTTCATTTTAATAACACCGTAGCTTACTGCTTCTTTGATTTCAGCAGCACTTGAGCCAGAACCACCGTGGAATACGAAGTCTAAGCTGTTGTGTGGCAAGTTATATTTTTCTGAAACGTAGTCTTGTGAATTACGCAGAATTTTTGGCGTTAACTGGACGTTACCTGGTTTATAAACACCGTGAACGTTACCGAAAGAAGCTGCGATAGTAAAACGAGGGCTTACTGCACTCAGTTTTTCGTATGCATATGCAACGTCTTCTGGTTGAGTGTACAACTCAGAGCTATCCATACCCGTGTTATCAACACCGTCTTCTTCACCACCAGTACAGCCTAATTCGATTTCCAGTGTCATATCGATTTTAGCCATACGCGCTAAATATTTAGCACAGATTTCGATATTTTCTTCCAGTGATTCTTCAGACAGGTCAATCATGTGAGAAGAGAACAGTGGTTTACCAGTTTTCGCGTAGTGCTTTTCACCCGCATCTAACAGACCGTCGATCCATGGCAGTAATTTCTTCGCACAGTGGTCGGTATGCAGAATAACAGGAACACCGTAGTGCTCAGCCATTTGGTGTACATGATAAGCCCCAGAAATGGCACCTAAAATTGCAGCTTGTTGGCCTTCAGCTTTCAGGCCTTTACCTGCGATAAATGCGGCACCGCCATTAGAAAACTGAACAATAACTGGAGCACGCACTTTAGCAGCCGCTTCAAGTACGGCGTTAATTGAATCCGTACCAACACAGTTCACCGCTGGCAATGCAAAGTTATTTTCTTTAGCAACTGCGAAAACTTTCTGTACATCATCACCCGTAAGAACACCCGGTTTAACAAAATCAAAAATTTTAGACATGTGAAAAGGTCCTGTGGTAAACAGGCAGCCTGTGCTGCCTGTTGTGTATGAACAATTAATTACGCTTTAGCACGTTCTTCTAGCATCACAACGGCAGGGAGCTTTTTACCTTCAACGAACTCAAGGAAAGCGCCACCACCAGTAGAGATATATGAAATTTTGTCAGCAATATCGAATAAGTCGATAGCCGCTAGTGTGTCACCACCACCCGCAATAGAGAATGCATCGCTATCTGCGATTGCTTTTGCAACGATCTCTGTACCTTTACGGAAATTAGGGAACTCAAATACGCCAACAGGTCCATTCCAAAGAATAGTTTTGGCATTTTTCAGGATCTCAGCCAAGCGCTGTGCAGATTCGTCACCTAAATCCAGAATTTGTTCGTCGTCTTTAATTTCAGTACTTGCTTTCAAGGTTGCTGGCGCAGTTTCAGAGAACTCGGTAGCGACACGCACATCCGTTGGTACTGGAATTTGGCAGTTAGCCAGTAATTTTTTCGCTTCAGGGATTAAGTCCGCTTCATATAATGAACGGCCAACATTATTGCCTTCTGCTGCGATAAAGGTGTTTGCAATACCACCACCAACAATCAGCTGGTCTGCAATTTTAGATAGAGAATCTAATACTGTCAGTTTAGTTGATACTTTAGAACCACCAACAATCGCAACCATTGGGCGAGCAGGGTTATCTAATGCTTTACCTAATGCTTCTAACTCACCACTCAGTAGTGGGCCAGCACAAGCCACTGGAGAGAATTTAGCAACGCCATGAGTCGATGCTTGCGCACGGTGAGCCGTACCAAATGCATCCATCACATAAACGTCACACAATGCAGCGTATTGTTTTGACAGAGTTTCATCGTCTTTCTTCTCGCCTTTATTAAAGCGAACGTTTTCCAGCACAACTAACTCGCCTGCTTCGATTTCAACACCGTCAAGGTAGTCTTTAACTAAACGAACTGGGTAATCTATTTTGTCGGCTAGATAGTCAACAACAGGTTGCAGTGAAAACTCTTCGTTGTACTCGCCTTCGGTCGGACGACCAAGGTGAGAAGTGACCATGACTTTAGCGCCTTGTTTCAGAGCAGCTTCAATTGTTGGTAATGAAGCACGGATACGTGCATCAGAAGTAACTTTGCCATCTTTTACAGGAACGTTTAAGTCAGAACGGATGAATACGCGTTTACCCGCTAAGTCTAAATCGGTCATCTTAATTACAGACATGGTGAATCCTCTCGTTGATTCTCTATAAAGTTTCCATCAGCGGCTGTGCAAAGCAATAACATTATCATGCCCTGCTGTCTGTCAGTCGCCAATTAGTTTAAACCTGTCGCTGCCATTGCTAATGTTGTATCTAGCATCCGGTTAGCAAACCCCCATTCGTTATCACACCAAACTAGGGTTTTAATTAAATGCTTACCACTAACTCGCGTTTGTGTACCATCAATAATAGCACTGTGTGGATCATGATTGAAATCCATCGAGACCAGTGGTAATTCTGTGTAGTCCACTATACCACGAAAATGCCCTTGTGCAGCGCCTCGCAGTAGCTGATTGACTTTTTCAACACAGACATCGTCGTGTACGGTAACACTCAAATCAATCGCTGTCACATTCGTCGTCGGTACACGAACAGAAATGGCTTCAAAATGGTCTTTAAATTTCGGAAAAATTCGCGTAATTCCTGCCGCTAACTTGGTATCAACAGGAATGATAGACTGGCTCGCTGCGCGAGTCCTGCGTAAATCTTTATGATAGGCATCGATAACAGGCTGGTCATTCATCGACGCATGGATCGTCGTCACCGTTCCCGATTCAATCGAAAATGCCTCATCAAGTAATTTAATAATTGGAATAATACAATTGGTGGTGCAAGAAGCATTGGAAACAATCTTGTCTTGGGCGGTTAAAGTCTCATGGTTAACCCCATAAACAATCGTTGCATCAAGGTCATCGGTTCCGGGGTGAGAGAATAGTACTTTTTTAGCACCTGCGGCTAAATGTTGTAAACCATCATCCCTTGTGCCATAGGCTCCACTGCAATCCAACACAACATCAATGCCTAACTCTTTCCAAGGTAATTCATGAATAGCCGGTTGATGAAATAAGCGAATATTGTCATCACCAACTTGCAAAAGTGTGCCATTAAGCCGTACATCCCAAGCAAAACGCCCATGACTGGAATCATACTTAAGCAAATGCGCAATACCTTCAGGTTCAGCCAGTTCATTAATCGCTACCACGACAATCTCTGCCCGACGGCCTGATTCATACAACGCTCTTAAAACACTTCGACCAATGCGGCCAAAGCCGTTTATTGCTACCCTGATTGCCATTCTACACCTTGTATCTAAGCAAAATCACACGGTTGCTAAGGATAACTGACTCGCACTCACTCTACTGCTCATTTTAGCTGTAAAACATCAAAAGTGTGCTTCAACCGACATTTTTAAAAAATATTTTCATTCAGTAACACGCAACTGAAACGGTTCAGCTTATCTAAGGTTAGAGTAAGGGATATATTTACAGAACGCAATAGAAAATCATATATTGGTGCACAAAAAAACAACGCCTAGCTTTATCACTCGGCGTTGTTCAGCAAAATATGATTACGAGGGATATTCAGCTCTTGAATCCCCCAAAAAGGCAATCACTTATTTCAGAAGAGATTTCGCTGCTTCAACCGCTTTTTCTGCAGTGATGCCGAACTCTTTATACAGCTCTTCCGCTGGAGCAGATTCACCAAAGGTATGCATACCGATGATGGCACCGTTTAAGCCAGTGTACTTGAACCAGTAATCTGCAATACCCGCTTCGATAGCAACACGCGCTGTCACGTTAGCAGGTAAAACAGCTTCGCGGTATGCCGCATCTTGTTTATCAAATGCATCAGTTGAAGGCATTGATACAACGCGAACGTTACGGCCTTCTGACGTTAATTGGTCTGCAGCTTTAACAGCCAGCTCCACTTCAGAACCTGTCGCAATAAAGATTAATTCAGGCGTACCTGCACAATCTTTCAGGATATAAGCCCCTTTCTCAATATTGGCTAATTGCTCAGCGGTACGAGGTTGTTGCTCTAAGTTTTGACGAGAGAAAATTAATGCGCTTGGGCCATCTTTACGTTCAATAGCATATTTCCATGCCACCGCAGATTCAACTTGGTCACAAGGGCGCCATGTGCTGAGATTTGGTGTCACACGCAGGCTCGCCAGTTGCTCAACTGGTTGGTGAGTCGGGCCATCTTCACCCAGACCAATAGAATCGTGAGTATAAACAAAGATGCTACGCACTTTCATCAGTGCTGCCATACGAACCGCATTACGTGCGTATTCAACGAACATCAAGAATGTCGCGCCATAAGGAATGAAGCCACCATGTAACGCAATACCGTTCATGATAGCTGACATACCAAATTCGCGAACACCGTAGTGAATATAGTTACCCGCAGGGTCAACATTCAGCGCTTTCGAACCTGACCACATGGTTAAGTTACTTGGCGCTAAGTCAGCAGAACCGCCCATAAACTCAGGTAATACTTTACCGAATGCTTCTAATGCGTTTTGTGATGCTTTACGGCTTGCGATATTCGCTGGGTTTTGCTGAAGATTTTCAACGAATTGTTTCGCATCTGCGTCAAAGTTAGCCGGTAATTCACCATTCATACGACGAGTGAACTCTGCAGCTAATTCAGGGAATTGCGCTGCATACGCGGCGAATTTTTTATCCCACGCGCTTTCTTTTTCTTTACCTGCTGTGCGAGCATCCCAAGCTTCATAGATATCTTTAGGAATTTCGAATGGACCGTAGTTCCAACCAAGTGCTTCACGAGTTGCTGCGATTTCAGCATCACCTAAAGGTGCACCGTGAACAGATTCAGAACCGGCTTTGTTTGGTGAACCAAAACCAATGACCGTTTTGCATATAATCAGTGTTGGTTTATCAGCTTGTTTCTTCGCTTCATTGATTGCTGCGTTGATCTGCGATGCATCATGTCCGTCGATATCACGGATAACATGCCAGCCATAAGACTCAAAGCGTGCAGCTGTGTCGTCAGTAAACCAACCTTCAACTTCACCATCAATAGAGATGCCGTTGTCATCATAAAATGCGATCAGTTTATTTAATTTCAGTGTACCCGCTAAAGAACACGCTTCGTGCGAAATACCTTCCATCATACAACCATCACCCATGAATACATAAGTGTGGTGGTCTACAACATCATGACCAGGGCGGTTGAATTGCGCTGCTAGTGTGCGTTCTGCAATTGCAAAGCCCACTGCGTTTGCAATACCTTGACCTAAAGGACCGGTTGTTGTTTCAACGCCTGGAGTATAGCCATATTCTGGGTGGCCCGGTGTTTTAGAGTGTAATTGGCGGAAGTTTTTTAACTCTTCGATAGGTAAGTCATAACCTGCAAGATGCAGCAAGCTATAGATCAACATAGAACCATGGCCATTTGATAAAACAAAACGGTCACGATCTGCCCAGTGTGGGTTTGCTGGGTTATGATTCATATGGTCACGCCACAGGACCTCAGCAATATCAGCCATGCCCATTGGCGCGCCAGGATGCCCTGATTTTGCTTTTTGAACCGCATCCATACTTAGAAAGCGGATAGCATTAGCAAGGGTTTTACGAGTCGTCATCAGTATACTCCAGGTAGGATAAAAACGTACTTAAACCAATTTTTTCAACGCAATACAGATAGTGCTACTTTAATTTCGCTGTAACATGTGAAAACGCCAATTTACCAATGTATCGCCACATGTTGCCTTCCCGAAGAAACCACAACACATCGCCAACAAACTGAGCATTTCACGAATAGAGCGATTGAAAGTAACCCAATTCTACCCATACCGCAATATTTGCTATGTTCATGGCAGCAGATCGCTAATAAATTGAACTGCCGCAAAGCTGAATCCATTCCATTGCGCAAAATATCCCTTAAGACTTACATTTTTGCGCAAGTGACTAACCTTATTAAACCTGAGTTCAGTGTCTGGGATCAAGGTGATTTATGCTTCTAGCACATTTAGCTGCCACATTAGTGATAATTGGCAAAGTTTTAGACAAAAAAAAGCGCAATATGCCCGAATATTTTTGTTTGAGTTGAGTAAAAGACCTAGCCTTTCTAATGACTATTAATAGATAGAAGTAACATGAATTGAAAAAAGTGTCTCTGTTAACATCAAGTGACGAATAGACTGAAGAAATATCTAATTGAAGGACTGCATATTTACTAACCTTAACCACCTGAATGCAGCTAATTTAAGATAAGTTACGCAAGCATTTTATACGGGATGAAAACCTAAAAAAAACGCCACGCTAATAAATTAGCGTGGCGTTATAATTTGGCGGAACGGACGGGACTCGAACCCGCGACCCCCTGCGTGACAGGCAGGTATTCTAACCAACTGAACTACCGCTCCCGATGTTCCCTGTTGGGAACGCCATGCATATTACGAAGACTTGAAGAACTCGTCAACACTTTTTCTTGTAAAATCGCGCAGTTGAGCAGTTTTTAGCCTTAAGGAAGCTCAGCCATATAAATTCATACACATACATTAATAATGTATTGAATTATTAATGTAGATTTTCAACTTCATCAGAAGGTTGCCGCCAAAGACAAGGTTTCCCGCCCTTTTTATCAACAATATCCAATCGGGCTTCATGAGCAATGAGTTCTTCATCAGAAGCAAAAATGACTCTAAGACCACTCTGTGGTCGCTCAATCCTTTGAATTTCATACTCTTGCTCATTATTAGCAGATTCTGAATCCATCGAAAATGATAATGAAGTTTGCCCGCCCGTCATTGCCAAATAGACATCTGACAGGATCTCAGCATCGAGTAACGCCCCGTGCAATGTTCGTTTAGCGTTATCAATTAAATAACGGTCACATAGCGCATCCAAGTTATTCCGTTTACCAGGAAAAAGTTTGCGAGCCAATACTAAGCTATCAGTGATAGTACAAAACTCTTGCGTAGGCGGAATACCTTTATTGAGTTTACGGAATTCATAATCCATAAACCCGATATCAAAGGGGGCATTATGAATAACAAGTTCTGCACCACGAATAAATTCAAGAAATTCGTCCGCAATTTCTGCAAAAACAGGCTTATCCTGTAAAAATTCGTCACTGATCCCATGAACTTCAAATGCTTCAGGGTCAACTAAACGGTCTGGCTTAATATAGACGTGAAAGTTACGCCCAGTTAAACGGCGGTTAATAACTTCAACCGCACCAATCTCAATAATATTGTGTCCTTCATAATGAACCCCAAGCTTATTCATACCCGTGGTTTCAGTATCAAGGACAATTTGTCTGGTTATCACCGTGCTCATCATGTTTTTTTGTGTCAAACTAGAGGTGAATGAATAATATAGAGTGTACCAGAAATGACAAAGCAGGTAGAAATTTTCACGGATGGTTCCTGTTTGGGCAATCCAGGCCCAGGAGGATACGGGGTGGTTCTTCGTTATCAGCAACACGAAAAAACCTTAAGCGATGGTTATTTTATGACCACAAATAATCGTATGGAACTACTTGCAGCCATTGTCGCTCTTGAATCCCTAAAGCGACCTTGTGATATTATACTAACCACAGATAGCCAATATGTACGCCAAGGGATCACCCAATGGATCCACAGTTGGAAGCGCAAACAATGGCGCAAAGCCGATAAATCCCCCGTGGTCAATGTGGATTTATGGAAGCGCCTTGATGAAGCAATTCAAAGACATACTATTGATTGGCGCTGGGTCAAAGGCCATGCAGGTCACCCTGAAAATGAAAAATGTGATGAGCTGGCTCGCGCTGCGGCTTTAGCACCCACCAAGGAAGATACAGGTTACCAACCCGCTCAAAATTAAGAAGGGTCGTTTATCTTCATTGATTTACTGATCTCCTTCGCAGCACCAAGCGCCGTTCCAATCTTAACCTTTGGTTGTTTGAATTTTAGTGGTGTCGGAGTTAATGGATACGTCCGTTTCCGCGCCACAATAACACTTAAAGCCCCAATCCCCCCACAGCTTTTATTCATTCGCCTATGCGCACTCAGCCAAGGGAATATTTGGCAGTTACGATGATATAAAACTTCGTAGTTTAATAAACTTAGCCAATCAAACACCCTGACAGACGGAAAAAAACGGCTACAATAAGGCTGCCGTTTACGCAAGATAGGTACGAGTTTCGCCATTCCAGCAAGACTAAAAGGGTTAAAACCTGAAATAATTAACCAACCATCATCAATTAGTACCCGGTCAACTTCCCGTAAAAGCCAATGAGGGTCATGGCTATAGGCTAAACAATGAGTCATTAGGCAGGCATCTATAGATTTCTGGGTTAATGGTAATGCTTCGGGCTTGGCGATAAGATTAAAACGGGGATCACCAGTGCCAACATTAAACTGATGGGAAATTAGGCAGTCTTCGGTATGGATTTCAGTACTTAAATGGCCTAACTTAAGCAGATGAAAGCCAAATATCTTCGGCCACCAAGGGCTAAGTTGATTTTCGATAGCTTGACGGTATTGTTCTCCAAAAGGAATATCAGACCAACTAACAGGCATTTGAATTTTTTTATCAATACGTGCAGGCTTCATGAAATTCCCCTATTAACTATTAGCAAGTATCGAGGTCATTATGGAGTTAATTCGAGTACCCGCTTTAAAAGATAACTACATTTGGGTTTTAGTCGATAGCCATCAACAGTGTATCATCGTTGACCCTGCAGAGGCAGAACCCGTGCTTGAAATAATGACAGCCAAGCAACTAACGCCTGTCGCTATCTTGTTAACTCACCACCATAATGACCATACTGGCGGTGTAAAAGGGATTTTAAGCAAATTTACAACACTTCCTGTTTTTGGCCCAAAAGAAACCCAACCTAAAGGGGCAACAGAAATAGTCGAAAACGGTGATAAGGTTATCATTAACGAGTTCAATCTACAGGTTATTTCATTATCGGGCCATACCTCTGAGCATATCGGCTTTTACCAAGCACCTTATCTATTCTGTGGTGACACCCTATTCTCTGCAGGTTGCGGACGAATATTTGAAGGAACCCCTGAGCAAATGTTCGAATCAATCCAAAAAATTGCCGGGCTTCCTGATGAAACCTTAATTTGCTGTGCTCATGAATATACTTTATCTAATCTCAAATTTGCACACCATGTATGGCCTGAAAATGAAGCCATCACTCAATATTTACAAAAAATAACGCAAATACGTGACAAACATCAACCAACAGTACCTACTTCATTGAAAACAGAGAGAAAAATCAATATCTTTCTGCAATGCGATAATATTCAATTACAGAAAAAACTCAATATTAATGTGCAAAATCCACCTTTAAGGGCTGTTTTCACCCTATTGCGTCAATTAAAAGACCAATATTAAAGTTTAATGATTGTCATATCGGAGCGGGATAAGTATTATTGTTCGACTTTTAAACATCAGAATGAAGAACAATAGAAAAGAATGAAGATAATCGCGACGCTTATCGCCATTGTTCTGTTGGCCGGATGCCAAACTGCCCCAAAAAAAATTAAGCAGAACAAAACTCCAACTAACTATACAATTGAAACTGTTGCACCACATAACCAAGCTGCCAGTCGGCAATTACCTAAGGTCGATTATGACTTATGGGGTTATGTTAGCGATGAGCTAAAAATGGATATCCCTGATAAACCTCAAATTAGGGAGCTCGCAAACAGTTATTTAAATAAACAACGTTTTGTCTACGATGTGGCATTAAGAGCTGAGCCATACATGTACCTCATCGTAGACGAAATCAATGAGCGAAATTTACCGATGGAATTAGCATTAATTCCTATTGTTGAAAGTTCATTTAATCCTAAAGCGACCTCTCCAGCACAAGCTGCTGGCCTATGGCAAATCGTCCCCATTACTGCGCGTTCTTATGGCCTAAAGCAAACTCAATGGGTTGATGAACGCAGAGATGTAGTTTCTTCAACTAAAGCAGCCTTTGATCTTCTCGAAAACTTAAATGTCATGTTCGGCCATGACTGGGAACTCACGCTTGCTGCCTATAATTGTGGGGAAGGTTGTGTACAAAACGCCATTAAGAAAAATGAAGCAGCCGGGTTACCGACTGATTTTTGGTCACTCTCTTTACCAAAAGAAACCAAACAATATGTGCCTAAAATCTTAGCTCTTAGCCAAGTATTAAAAAATCCTGAAAAGTACCAAGTTAATTTACCAACCAGTAATAAAAATAGAGCACTCACTCAAATTGATGTCGGCCAGCAAATCACCTTATCTCAAGCTGCAGAGTTGGCTGGGCTAACTGTTGAATCGGTAAAAACGTATAATTCTGGTTATACTCGAGGTATAACATCGCCAAATGGCCCCCATTATATTATGTTACCTACTGCAAAGGCTGAACAATTCAAAGTATCACTGTCAGACCAAGATGTTTTAAACACGATCCGTTTAGCCGCGCAACAAAACCAGCAAATAAAAACAGGGCAATCCACCGCAATTTCTAGTGCGCGCCAAAATAGGGCTAAAATAGCCACATATAAAGTGCGCAAAGGTGAGTCCGTTGCAAGTATCGCCAAAAAATTCAACACTACCGCGAAAAATATTCAAAAGTTGAATGGGTTAAAAACTGCGAGTGTCATCAAACCAGGGCAAATATTAAAAGTTGCCAATACAGCGTCTACGGTGGGCAATCGTAAAACAAAAACTTATAAGGTAAGAAAAGGCGATTCCTACTATAGCATTGCAAAACGTCATGGCATAAAGCTCAATGACCTCATGACGTGGAATTCAGGTGTTAAAATGGCCGACCTAAAACCAGGGGTAACCTTAAACCTCTACCTTTAAGTTATTTTCAACAAAAAAAGCTTTTGTCTATTTTAGACAGAAGCTTTTTTATTTTTAATTATGTTATTAGTAAAAATAAATTATTTGAATGAATTAAATGGGATAATTATTTTTATAACATCTTTTGTGTAAACACTTCATATTCTCTGTACTAAAATAACCGATGGTTAAACTATAATTTAAATACTTCATAAAATTGATTCAAGTAGAACGTACACAACTGCAGTTTCAACCGCTCGCTAATAAATTAGAAAAAAGTAGTTTATTGGTGGTGACATGTGTGATAATAATGCTATTATTATATCGCGGCTAGTTTAGTCCGAGCTGCCAGTCCGTATTCGAATATCGCTTATGTATTATATTAATAATCTTCGAAAAGTTTAACGAACTAGCAATAATCTTATATTTTTCAATATATTAACATGAACTTTTATATTGAACATAGGTGCTTTAATTAGTTAACATGATATTATTATTGATAAAAATACACACAGCAAAAGTCAGATTCGCCTACGGAGGTGATTATGGATGAATACTCACCCAAAAAACACGATATCGCAGAACTAAAATATTTATGTAATAGTCTCAATAGAGAAGCTATTTTAAGCTTACAAAAAACAAATACACACTGGGTTAATGATTTAAGCTCCCCTCAAAGCGCGGCCTTGAATGAACTTATTGAACATATCGCTGCATTTGTATGGCGGTTTAAAATCAAATATCCAAAAGAAAACCTTGTTATATCTCTTATCGAAGAGTACCTCGATGAGACCTATGATTTATTCGGCAGCCCGGTCATCACCCTCAGTGAAATTATAGACTGGGAAGCAATGAATCAGAGCCTTGTTACTGTGCTGGATGATGACCTAAAGTGTCTAGCCAGCAAAACCTAAAGATATTATTTATCTTTAGTTCAAACTCTAAAACCATATGTTAATAAGTAATTTTGCACAAAAGAAAGGCTATTATGACCAAATTTGATTATCTGATGCGTTTAAGAAAATGCACCACAATTGAAACTCTTGAGCGTGTCATTGAGAAAAATAAGTATGAATTATCTGATGATGAGCTAGAGCTATTCTATTCGGCTGCGGATCACCGCTTAGCTGAACTCACAATGAATAAGCTTTATGATAAAATCCCTGCTTCTGTTTGGAAGTTTGTTAGATAATACCTCATTAATACGCACAGATAGTGAATGGTTATAGCCGGTAAATACACTTATCGGCTGGATGTGGTGTAATTGTTACTTTATTCTTAGCATTATAATTATGCTAATAGAACTTTTATTGCTTTTCATTTTAACCACTTTTTTCTTATGATAATAATCAACAACTAATGTTGTATTCTTAAATTTTCCTTTTTAACTTTTGAAATTATTTAAGTTAATGAAATTAATTTACATTTATAAAAATAAAGAAAAAGAAAAAAAAAGAAAAACAATTAAAGATTATATTTATAACAGATTAGAATATATGAATTGATATACAGAAAAGAGCGCCTAGAATTGGGTGGGAGCCCTGCCAGCGACATCCCGGCACACACGACCCCTGCTATGGCTGCTTCCTTCCGGACCTGACCAAGTTAACAAGTTAGCGTTGCGGGAGAACCAACAGAGCCCCCATTGATTGCTTCTTTCAAAGCAGGGGCATTATGCTTGATAGTCGTTTAAATAGCAAGAAACCCATGATTAAGTGACGATTTATTACACAAAGAACCAATAGAAATAGCAACTCAACGAAAAAATCGCTAATTTGCAGACACCATCAATAATTCAACATTTGTTGTGATGCCGTTATTGATAACCTCAGCAACACCATCACTGATGTATAATAGTTTTCCATTTGCATTCACGGTTGCATTAACAACGAGTCTACCTTCCTGCCGAACTTCATTTTTTTGGTAAGTAAGCTCAAAAGGAATTGTTGGGCGATTATTCACTGAATTATAATATTTTTGAGATAATATTAGCGCTGGTAAGTCCGCTACCGTTGTATCTGCCAGAGTGATTGTAACCACCGCACCTTCGGGTAAAGCCGTATTCTGCAAAATTACCACACGGCCCTCGATTTTCCCTGAATCTACCGTCTGGTTATTATTACTATTTTTAGCATTAAGTGCTTTCTCGTTGGGCTTTGTGCTATTCCCTTCACAGCCAACCAACATTAAAAGTACTAATAAGCTAACAATGTAGCGAAAAAACTTCATAGTTATTACCTATAATACAATGTTTACTAAAACATTTTTAAATAATCGGAATAGACAAATCATTTTCTGATTGTTACGTAACAAAAAGTATAACTAATATTGGTAGAATAATACATTTATATTTCCAAATGTAACAATGCGTAACCTGAATTTATTCGATAACAATTAACCTACCTATTCAGGATAAATAATGGGAAAATGCGAGTATCTCATTCACATATAACAGAACTAAGATGACTATGAGCCCAGAATTACAGAATCTAATTAGCCTAATCAAACTCGAAAAAATTGAAGAAGGTATTTTTCGAGGACAAAGTGAAGACCTTGGTTTGCCTCAAGTTTTTGGCGGACAAGTTGTTGGGCAAGCCATGTATGCAGCGAAACAAACCATACCTGAAGAGCGAGCGATTAATTCTTTTCATAGTTATTTTTTACGTCCAGGTGATAGCTCTCGCCCTATTGTTTATGACGTTGAGATTTTACGCGATGGCGGAAGTTTTAGCGCACGTCGAGTGAGCGCCATTCAAAATGGCAAGCCTATCTTCTTTATGACCGCATCATTTCAATCCCAAGAAGAAGGTTATAATCATCAAAACTTGATGCCAGATGTACCACCTCCTACAACATTAATTTCTCAAGATGATATTGTGCAAAGTTTAGCTGATAAATTACCTGAATCAGTTAAAAAATATGCTCTTAGGCCAACTCCCTTTGAATTTCGTCCTGTTGAGTTTTACAGTCCATTCGATTCCGTACCTCAAGAACCGTTTCGCTATATTTGGTTCAAAGCGAAAGGGCAGCTACCTGATCTCCCTTCGCTACATCACTATTTGTTAGGTTATGCATCTGACTACAACTTCCTTCCCGCTGCGTTGCAACCGCATGGTAGAGGCTTTATGGAACGAGATCTACAAGTCGCAACGATTGATCATTCCATGTGGTTCCATCGCCCATTCAAAATTGATGATTGGTTACTGTATGCCGTAGAAAGCCCTTCAGCATCTGGTGGAAGAGGTTTTGTTAAAGGACAAATCTATAATTTACAAGGTGATCTTGTTGCAACCGCAGTCCAAGAAGGTGTAATTCGTCATAGGCAACCCCCTAAATAAAGCAGAGTTTCGAGTAAGTGATTACTTACTCAGAAAGGTAGATTAATCTGTTTTAAAAGGTAATGGCAGCCAGCAATAAGCTGCCATTATCAATTTACACAAAGCACAGTATTATCCTGTCATTATCATTACGCTAATGATTAATTATAAGCACTTTCACCATGAGAAGTAATATCTAAACCTTCCCTTTCTTTTTCAACATTAATGCGTAAACCTGACGTTTTCGCTGCTACTTTAAATGCGATATAAGCAACGATTGCAGTCCAAACAACACAAACTAATATGCTAACGGCTTGAATTCCGACTTGTTTCATCATCGTAATACCTTCTGTGAAGCCACTTCCACCTAATGTCGTTGAAGTAAATACCCCCGTAAGTAAACAACCTAAAATCCCGCAGACACCGTGAACGCCAAAAACATCGCAAACATCATCAACTTTTAATCGACGCTTTAAAATCACAACACCCCATAAACCTGCCACCCCAGACAATACCCCTATAATTAATGCCCCACCGACCCCAACCGTTCCTGCCGCTGGTGTAACCCCAACTAACCCAGCTAAACAACCAGAGCAAGCGCCTAATAATGAAGGTTTTTCCCTGAAAAGCCACTCAGCTAAAGTCCATGATAAAATAGCTCCAGCTGCAGCTGCGATAGTGTTCACAAACGCTAATGCAGCGATACTATTAGCACTTCCGGCAGAACCTGCATTGAAACCAAACCAACCAATGAATAGTATGGAGGTTCCCATAAACACCATAGGTAGGTTATGTGGTTTAATAGCCTCTTTTCCTAATCCAGTACGATGTCCAAGTAAGTAAGCACCAACTAAACCAGCAACAGCCGCATTAATATGAACAACCGTCCCCCCTGCGAAATCTAGTGCGCCATCTTGCGACAAAATACCGCCGCCCCATATCATGTGTGCCATTGGTAAATAAGCAAATGTCGTCCAAATAACCGTAAAAATTAAGATTGCAGAAAATTTAATCCGCTCCCCTAATGCACCAACCACCAATGCAACCGTTAAGCATGCAAATGCCCCCTGAAAAACAACGTGAATAAATTGGGGGATCGGTCCAGATAAGCTTTCAACAGTGATATTTTTTAACATAATCTGACTAAAACCACCGATAAAATCATTTCCCTCACTAAAAGCTAAGCTGTACCCATAAACAATCCAAATAACAGACACTAAAGCAAAAATAACCGCGGTTTGAGCCATTAAAGAAAGAACATTTTTACTTCTTAGTAGCCCACCATAGAATAATGCGATACCTGGAAGTATCATGAAAATAACTAAAGCAGTCGCTATCATCATAAATGCGTTATCCGCTTTATCTAGGGTTTCCTCTGCTGCAAGCACCGTTATTGGAAAACTCCCCATTGATATCAATAGACATAAGTATTGGAACCCTTTGCGCATAATTGCTCTCCTACAGTGCTTCGTCTTGTTTTTCACCTGTACGAATACGTACAGCTTGCTCTAATGACAAAATAAATATTTTTCCATCCCCAACTTGGCCCGTATAAGCTTTTTTTTCGATTGTTTCAATTACCTGGTCTACTAACTCATCAGAAACTGCTATTTCCATACGTACTTTAGGTAAAAAATCGACAGTATATTCAGCTCCCCTATATAATTCGGCATGTCCTTTCTGTCGTCCAAACCCTCGAACTTCAGTAATAGTAAGCCCTTGAACACCAATATCTGATAGTGCTTCTCGGACTTCATCTAATTTAAATGGCTTAATGATTGCAATGATATATTTCATGCTCACTCCTATAAGTCAGGTGAATAAGCCGCTCAATATCTTGAACAGCACTGACGTTATAGCAAATCGTGTGCCAAAATATATTTATCCATATAATTCAATAGGAAATAACAAAATAAAAAACCACTCGAATGAGTGGCTTTAGGTCTTGCATTATAAGAGTGCAGAATAATTAACTAGTTATACTCTCAATTTCAGCATCACAACGGGCATTCAATGATTCCCCAACTTGTTGCAACTGGTACATTTGATAATAACGTCCTTTTTGCTGTAAAAGCTGCAAATGCTTACCTTGCTCAACAATTGCACCACGATGTAACACAACAACTTGGTCAGCATCAACGATTGTTGATAAACGATGAGCTATCACGACTAGCGTAGTATGTTGACGGATCATTCGTAATGCTTTTTGTATCGCTTGCTCTGTCCCTGAGTCAATATTTGCTGTCGCTTCATCCAAAATTAAAATTTTCGGTGTGACCACAAGCACTCGAGCCATCGCTAATAATTGCCTTTGTCCAACAGACAAAGTGTTTCCTTGTTCACCTAGTACAGTATCGAGCCCATCAGGTAACTCACGAACCAACTCAGCAAGTTGAACAGTTTCAAGAACTTCCCAAACTTTATCTTGGCTAACCTCTCGTCCTAGTGCGACGTTATCAAAAAAAGAAGCCGCAAGAACAACAGGGTCTTGTTGCACCATCGCAATACCCTGACGTAAAACTTGATGAGATAGTGAACTCAAATTACGACCATCTATTAAAATATCCCCTTCCCGCCACGGGTAATACCCCATGATTAAATTTGCGATGGTACTTTTACCGCTCCCGGTATGGCCAACCAATGCAACGAAATTATTATCGGGTACGTGTAAATTAATATCTTTAAGTACCATTTTGTTATCACGGTAAGCGAAAGATAAATGGTTAATTGAGATTGAGCCACCTTGTAATGGCTCATTACTTTCTCCATAGCCTTGTTGCGGGCTATCCATGAGTTCAAAAACACGCTCACCTGAAACAACCGCTTGCTGAAGCATCGATTGCTGAGAAGTTAATTCGATAAGCGGTTCATTCAAGCGACCTAAATAGTTAATAAATGCATATAAGACACCAACACCAATGGTAGTCGTTCCTTCGAATCCAAATAGCAATAGCAAGCCACACAATACTGAAGCTGAAAGTAAACTTAGTAATGGCCTTAATAGTAAGCCATCAAGTTTTAATGCTTTCATTCTTGCAAAATAATGGTCTTGGCTAATACTTTGCATTTTTTCGCCAAACCTAGCCTGTTGGACAAATTGCTGAATAACCGTCATTCCACTAATGACTTCGTTAAAACCGTTGTTAATATCCGCAAGATAGGATCTCACACGACGTACAATCGGTGTGCTTAAGCGCTGATAAATAAGCATCACAACAAATACAGCAGGAAAAATCATCACTGCAATTGATGCCATACGCCATTCCAATGAAAACATAGCAACTAACATGGCACAAATTAGGGCTAAACTGCGAAACACCGTCGGCACAACCATCACAAAGAGGTCTTTAATCACTTCAGTATCATTTGTCACTCGTGAAATCAATTGGCCAACAGGTTGTTTATCAAAGGCACTCAGAGGCTGCCTAAGGGCGGCATTCATCACATCTGTTCGTAATGTTTGCACGACGCCCACAGAAGCTTTATTAAATAAAATAATTTGATAGTAATGTAATAATGCAGCAATAACTTGAAGCAATATAAAACCAACGGCCATATATAAAGCCAGTGGCATGATGATTTGTTTTTTCGCAATCATGTTATCAATAAAATAACTGATTAGCAGAGGCCCACTGACCTCTGCAATAGCGGCCAACCATAGCATTGCAATAGCAATACCCATAGTACCTCGGTACGCTTTTCCGTAAGCAAGTAAACGCTTAAGTGCTGGCCATAGCGGTTTTTTTTGGCTCATAGCTCACCATCCAAAGCCGCTTCAATCTGTTGGTACTGATACATATCTTTATACCAGCCCGACTGTCCAATAAGCGCTTCATGTCTACCTCGGCTAATAACCGCCCCTTGAGATAGCACAATAATATTATCTGCTTCAACCAATGCAGATAGACGATGAGCGCTAATTATCATAGTCCTACCTTGTCGCCAATGACTTAAATTTTGTAAAATTGTAAACTCGGTCTGCCCATCAACGGCAGAAAGTGCATCATCTAACACCAAAATTTCTGCATTTTGCAAGATAGCCCTTGCAATAGAAATTCGTTGTTTCTGCCCACCTGACAACATAACACCACGCTCACCAACCTGAGTAGAATAGCCCTCCGGTAAACGTAAGATATCATCATGTACACAAGCAATGTGCGCAGCCTGTTCAATTTCCTCCTGAGTTGCATTAGGTCGCCCAAGCGCGATATTGCCTGCAACTGTATCTGAAAATAAAAATGGAGACTGATTAACAATAGATAAACGACCACGCCATTCATCTAAACGAATCTCAGGTAGCGGTAGGCCTTGATAGAGGATCTCCCCTTCAGTAACATCAAATTGGCGTTGCAATAACGTCAACAATGTTGATTTCCCAGCCCCTGTTGGCCCACATATTCCCAAAAACTGCCCAGGTTTTAGGTCAAACCGAATATCATGCAATGCTGTTCGTGTCGTTTCTGGATAACTAAAACTGATGATATTCACATTCAAGTTTCCCTTTTCAGGCTGTAATGAATGCGAACCATCCTGAATAACTAATGGCTCATTAAGTAAACTTAAAATACGACTATAAGCTGCACTACCTCGTTCAACGATATTAAACATCCATGCGAGCGCTAACATCGGCCAAATCATTAACCCTAAATACATCACAAAGCTCGTTAATTCACCTAACGTCAATGTGTCGTTTAATACCATCCAGCTGCCACCTGCAATAGCGAGTAAATTGGCCATACCAATTGCCATAAAAATGGTGGGGTCAAAACGCGCATCAACTCTAGCAACATGCATATTGCGACGCCCAGCCTCAGTGGCTACCTGTTCAAATTGATTTGATTGATGGTCTTCAAGACCAAAAGCTTTAATCATACGGATACTTGTTAAACTTTCTTGCGCATGATTATTTAAAGACGAAAATGCTCCTTGAGCGTGCTTAAAACGCTGATGAAGCTGGTCCCCATAACGCTTAATAACGAGTGCCATAATTGGCATTGGTATAAGGGCAAGTAAAGTCAGCTGCCAACTAATTTCAACACTCATCATGATGAGTACCGCACACCCCATCACCAATGAGTCAACCAATGTTAAAACGCCTTCGCCTGCTGCAAATACAACTCGGTCAACATCATTCGTCGTGCGTGCAATTAAATCCCCTGTTCGGTACTTAAGGTAAAACTCTTGGTTTTGTAGACTTAATTGCCGATAAAATTTTTGTCGTAGCTGCACGGCTAACTTATAAGACGCACCAAATAACCATAAACGCCAAACATACCGCAAACCATACACAACCAGCGCAATCAACAGCATGACTGAAACATAAGTAATTAACTGCGTTGTTGGCATTGCCCCTTTACTTATTCCATCAACAACCACACCAACGATACGTGGAGGGACTAATTGTAAGATAGCAATGATAATGAGAAAGCAAACAGCACCGAGATAGCGCCGCCATTCACTCAAAAAATACCAACCTAGTTGTGAAAATAATCGCACGTAATACTGCCTTGAATATATTGATTTAATGATGCCTAAGGATGAGAAGCCGTAATCATCTACGTTATTACGGAGTTAATCAGGAATAGGCAAGACTGTCGTATACTTGATTTTTTCCATTGCAAAACTTGAAGTCACATCAATTAAACCATGAACACCATTGACGAGTTTTTTATAGAATAAGTCATATGATTTCATGTCATGCACTTCTACTTGCATAAGGTAATCATACTCCCCAGCCATACGATAAAACATCAGAACTTCAGGAAGTTGACTGACAAAAGAAACAAATTGTTCATACCACTCACTATTATGGTGCTGTGTTTTAATTGTCACAATTACCGTTAAACCTAAACCTAACTTCTCACCGTCGAGTAAAGTCACTCGCCCTCGAATATAGCCCTCATCTTCAAGCCTTTTTAATCTTTTCCAGCACGGCGTAGATGTTAAATTAACCGCTTCAGCAAGGGTGTTTAGGGATAGGCTACTGTCATTTTGCAATAAACAAAGCAGCTTTTTGTCTATTTTATCTAGCATGATTGCTCTCTTGACTTGGGTGCAAATACTTTTGCCGTTATTTTATTAGCCGCATAAGCATATTATGCAAAATCGAATAATTTAAAAACAATAAAAATGTTACCAAATGCCAAGATTATAGAATATTTTTATACAAATAACCAAATAGACACATAAATAGTACCTCAATCAAACTAACTTGATAAAATAGAACTATTAATTGCATCTTAGTATCGATAACATGTTTCACTTTCTTCTTATTACATATTGAAAATGATATATCACCAAGGAGTACCTATGAAACGCGCAGTTGTGGTTTTCAGCGGAGGCCAAGACTCAACAACCTGTCTTATTCAAGCTTTGCAAAACTATGATGAAGTTCATTGTGTGACTTTCGATTATGGCCAGCGCCACCGTTTTGAAATCGAAGTTGCACAAAAGTTAAGCGTATCTCTAGGTGCTACAGCGCATAAAGTCTTAGATGTTACATTACTCAATGAATTAGCAATTAGCAGCTTAACTCGAGATAACATCCCAGTTCCTGGTTTCACAGAAAGCGAGTCGAGCGGCCTGCCTAGCACTTTCGTACCTGGGCGTAATATTTTATTTCTCACTCTCGCAGCAATATACGCCTATCAAGTCCAAGCAGAAGCGGTAATAACTGGTGTATGTGAAACCGATTTTTCAGGTTATCCAGATTGCCGTGATGAGTTTGTTAAAGCACTTAACCATGCTGTAGACCTCGGCCTTGCCAAAAATATTCGCTTTGAAACACCGTTAATGTGGCTAAATAAAGCCCAAACATGGGCTCTTGCTGACAGCTATGGCCACCTCGAAACTATCAGGCAACAAACACTGACTTGTTATAATGGTATTCAGGGGGACGGTTGCGGCGAGTGCGCAGCCTGCCATTTAAGAAGCAGAGGCTTAGCTGAATATCTAAATGATAAAGAAACCATTATGCAATCATTAAAACAAAAGCACTAATAAGTTAATCAAATACACAGCCTACCATTCGCTCATTCACAACTATTCAAGCTAGGTAGGCTAATTTTAGATGAAATCTTCAGAACCCACCTTGAATGACTCTAGTTTCTCACGTAATTGTTCATCAATCACAATCGCTTTATTCTCTATATTATCGATGAAAACAAATGTCACATAGGCATCTGAAACAACCTCTTGAACACCTGCTTTATTACGAATAATTTGTTGATAACACACGGCACTTTTACTTCCTATTTTATCCATCCGAGTCACGACCGTCAGTTCATCACCAAGTAATACGCCTTGGATGTAATTTACATTAATGTTCACTGCAGCCATTGTTAAATTATTCTTTATAGCCCAGCTAATGAAATTACGTTTATTCATCCATTCCCAGCGATCTGCTTCGTAGAATTCTAAATAGCGCGCATTATTAACATGCTGAAAAACATCTATATGATAACCATGAACTTTAATATGTGTTGTCATAACTACTCCGACCAGTTTATTTTTAAATAACATAAAAATAACAAATGTACGGAAAATGTGCTGAATGAATATCAATAATCAGACTTAGCTCGCAAATTATTTACACAAAGCTTAGTTTTATGCTTAATTATTAACCTGTTAATATATTAGTCTCATACTGCATATCTCCTCTACACTATATATTTCCCCCATACTTTGTATGGGGGGATTTTAGCTATAGAGTTAGCTTGTCTTTATTCTTTTCTAAAAATGCGGGACCTATCCCCTGAACCTCTAAAATGTTTTCAATGGAATTAAAAGCACCATATTTTTGCCTATATTCCACAATTGCTTTCGCTTTTTGCCTACCGATACCAGTCAGTTTTTCTGCAAGTTCGTCTTCACCCGCTAAGTTGATATTGACTTTGTCAGACTGGCCATGGCTCGTCGATGGTGAGTTATTACTTACTTGTTTTTCTTGAATAACAGCCGCAGTGGCTTTTTCTGGCTCAATTTTCTTAGCCAAAGAAAAAAAAGAGAATGAGCATAATAAAGAAAGGAGCAGAACAGTACCTAATCTGCATTGATTAACTGAATTCCATAACATATTTGTTCTCCTGTGTGTATTGAGATGCAACGATGCCATAGAAAAATACGGAACACTTTTCAATAATATTAAAAATACGAAAGGCCACCCAAAGGTAGCCTCCTGTTTATGAAGTTGCAATTTTACTTGCGAAGCTGCTCGCAATTATTCAATATTCAGCACTTCAATTTTTGCATTTTCACGCAAGTTAAGCATCAGAGCTTCGTTAACCGCAGAGCTCATAGCACCTTGGTATTCACGAGTTAATTGCTTTAACTCATCATCCGTCGGTTGGCCTAGCGTAACTTTATCTAGTTGAATAAGCACATAGTTATCGGACTCATCACGCGCAAGTGCATAACTTGGTTTACCATCTACAGGTTGTGGCATCTCCATCGTTGCATTGATGACCGCTGTTTGTGGCATTAAACGAGAAACGGTCTGAACATCAGAAAATTTAACACCAGCAGCATTTAGTGCTTCAGTGCCTTTACCTGCTTTTAACTCTGCGAGTAGCTTATCGCCCGTCGCTTTCAGTTCTGCATCGGCTTTTTGACGTTTAACCAGTGTTTCAATTTCTGACTTAACCTGTTCAAAAGGTTCAACGTTTTCTGGTTTGTACTCTGTTACACGCACAATAAATGCACGGTCACCTTCCACATTAATCACGTCAGAGTTGATCCCTTTAGAGCCATTTTTATCCACTAAACGGTCGCTAAATACTTCACTCACCACTTTAGGGAAATTAAGCGCAGCAGGTGGATTTGTTCTATCAAACCAATCCGTCGTCACCGCTTTCAAACCAGATACAGATTCAACTGAAACTAATGATTCCATATCACTCGTAGCAGCTTCACTGACTTTTTGCTGTAAGTCATAGAATTGTTTAATATTCTTATCTTGAAGTAAGCTAGTTTTAATACTTTCTTCAACTTGCTCAAACGGTTTAATCGATTCCGGTTTAATATCATCTAAACGAAAGATAACATAGCTATTTTGTGATTTAACTGGCGCAGAAAGTTGCCCTTTCTCTGTTAATTTTGCATCTACAATTTCGATTGGCGTTGATGCGGCTTCCATCCAACCAATCAGGCCCTTTTGCGCTGCACTGAATTTATCCGTTGATTTTTCAGTTGCTAATGTTGCAAAGTCCGCGCCTTGTTTTAATTCATTCAGGATATCATTCGCTTCTTTTTCAGAATCCGCCTGAATCATACTGTACTGTTTTTGCTCTGCCTGAGTATAATTTTTCAGGTTTTGCTCATAATACGCTTTGACTTCTTCATCAGACACTGTGGCTGGAGGCATCGATGCGGCATCCATCTCAACATAGCTTACTCGTACTTTCTCAGGTGAGATAAAGCTATTTTGATTAGCATCATAATACGCCTTTAACTCTTCTTCAGAGGCTGTTTGTTTTGCTTGAACCTCTGCTAAATCTAAAATTGCAGTACGAATTTCACGTTCTTGCATAAATAACTCAGCATATGCTTTAACTTCTGATGGTAAAGCGAAATCCGTTCCAGTAAAGGTTTTTCCTAGCTGAGCTCGTGTAAGGTCTTGGCGAATTTGAGCTGCGAGGCTATCCGCGTTAATGTTGTTGCGGCTTAAGATCTCTCGATATTTTTCGCTATCAAACCGACCATCTGTTTGGAAAACAGGCATTGAGAAAATATATTGCTCAATTTGCTGATCGCTTGCTGAAAGTTGTAGTTCATTAGCATACTGATTAATCAGTTCATTGTTAATCAAGTTATCGAGAGCTTGGCGGCGCAGCAAATTCATACTTTCTTCATTACTAGCGACTTCTGAAAATTTATCTCCCAGATACTCTTGTAATGATTGGCGCTCTTGTTGAAAAGCCTGCTGTAGCTGCTCTCGGCTTATTGATTGCCCGTTAACTTCAGCGGCATTATTTGCACTATTACCACCGAGACCACCCATCATAACGCCACCCAACACGAATGAAAGGATAATCAGCGCCAGTATTATTTTGAGCAAAGGACTATTCGCCTTTGTGCGTAAATTTTCCATCATAAAAAGGCTTAACTCCGCTTTGTTGAATTCAATTTCCTGATAATACGCTAATCTTAACTCAGAAAGAAAAAAAAGCGCACCATTTCAATGGTGCGCTTATATATTAGCTGATTAAAGACATTCCGTCAGTTTGAGTTTTCGCAAAAATACGAGAAAGACAAACTTAAATACCTAATTAGCTATTTACAGCGTCTTTAAGACCCTTGCCTGGACGGAAAGCAGGAACTTTCGCCGCAGCGATTTTAATTTCTTTACCCGTTTGAGGGTTACGGCCTGTACGTGCTGCACGCTCACGAACAGAGAAAGTCCCAAAGCCAACTAGAGCAACATCGTCCCCTTTACTCAAAGAACCCGTTACAGTAGCAACGAACGCGTCAACAACACGACCTGCTGCAGCTTTAGAAATATTCGCATCAGAAGCGATTTGATCAATCAGTTGAGCTTTATTCACTCTTATCATCCCCATATTAGTTGGACTATAAATCTCTTAATTAACTATAGCAGTAATTAGTATAGTTAATTAATATGCAGCCGTTATATCAATCCTGATTACCAATGGCAAGAGAACAGATTGCATACAAACAATTATCAGAATCATCGTTAAATTAGCGATGAAAAAAAAGACTGACAAGCTCTAAATTAGCTGTCAGCCTTAATTTTATACAAACTTCTTGATTCAGCTCACTCTTTTAGCTTTCTTTTTAACTACTTCAGCGCCAAAAGGCGGGTTAACTAAAGCCAAAGAAAGAACTTCTTCAATCGTTTTCACAGGGTGAATTTCAAGATCCGCGATCACATTTTGAGGAATTTCTTCTAAATCACGTTCGTTTTCTTTAGGAATTAATACTGTTTTAATCCCACCACGATGTGCAGCTAATAATTTCTCTTTCAGACCGCCTATCGGGAAAACTAATCCTCTTAACGTAATTTCACCTGTCATTGCTACGTCAGCTCTAACTGGGTTACCTGTTAAGCAAGAAACTAAAGCCGTTGACATCGCAATACCCGCACTTGGGCCATCTTTTGGCGTCGCCCCTTCCGGTACGTGAACGTGAATATCACGCTTTTCATAGAAATCGCTATTGATACCCAGTTTTTCCGCTCGAGCTCTAACAACCGTTAATGCCGTTTGGATAGACTCTTGCATGACTTCACCTAAAGAACCGGTGTAAGTCAGCTTACCTTTACCAGGCACACATGCAGTTTCGATAGTAAGTAAGTCACCACCAACTTCAGTCCAAGCAAGGCCTGTAACTTGTCCAACACGGCTTTCTGTGTCTGCTTGACCATAATCAAAACGGCGAACACCCAGATAATCTTTCAGGTTATCTGCGTTGATTTCAATGTGCTTAAGCTTTTTGTCCATCAGTAGCGCTTTAACTGCTTTACGGCACAATTTAGAGATTTCACGCTCTAAACCACGGACGCCAGCCTCGCGAGTGTAATAACGAATGATGCTCATCAGAGCACTATCATCGATAGTTAACTCATTCTTTTTCAAGGCATTACGTTCAATTTGCTTAGACAGTAAATGTTTTTTCGCAATATTCAGTTTTTCATCTTCTGTATAACCAGAAAGACGGATCACTTCCATACGATCTAACAATGGCGCAGGAATATTCATCGAGTTGGATGTTGCAACAAACATCACATCAGACAAATCGTAATCCACTTCCAAGTAATGATCGTTAAATGCAATATTTTGTTCTGGATCAAGTACTTCCAACAGCGCAGAGGCAGGATCACCACGCATATCAGATGACATTTTGTCAATTTCATCCAATAAAAATAGTGGGTTTTTAACCCCGACTTTTGCCATCTTTTGAATCAGCTTACCTGGCATTGAACCGATATAGGTACGACGGTGACCGCGAATTTCAGCTTCATCACGCACCCCACCTAATGCCATACGGGTATATTGTCGACCCGTAGCCTTAGCAATAGATTGCCCTAAAGAGGTTTTTCCCACACCTGGAGGCCCAACTAAACAAAGAATTGGCCCTTTAATTTTACTGACACGGCTTTGCACTGCCAGATACTCTAAAATACGGTCTTTCACACGCTCTAAACCGTAGTGATCGGTATCTAACACTTCTTGGGCTTTCACTAAGTCTTTTTTGACTTTGCTACGCTTATGCCATGGAACCTGCACCATCCAATCGATATAACTACGGACTACGGTAGCTTCCGCTGACATTGGAGACATCATTTTCAGCTTCTGCAATTCTGCTTCTGCTTTTTCTTGTGCCTCTTTTGGCATTTTCGCTTCTTCGATTTTACGTTTTAGCGATTCATATTCATCTGGTGCATCATCCATTTCGCCTAGCTCTTTCTGAATGGCTTTCATTTGCTCATTCAGATAATACTCGCGCTGGCTTTTTTCCATCTGTTTTTTGACACGATTACGGATGCGTTTTTCGACTTGCAGTAACTCAGTTTCTGACTCCATCATGGCCATCAAAAACTCAACACGCTCAGCGATATTCGCCATTTCTAAAACACGTTGTTTATCCGCTAATTTTAGTGGCATATGAGAAGCAATGGTATCCGCCAGTTTATCTAGCTGATCTTGCTCTATTGCATGTAATGCGGTTAATACTTCAGGTGGGATCTTTTTATTCAGTTTTATATAGCTTTCAAACTGGCTAACAATAGTGCGATACAATACTTCGTTTTCTTTTTCATCAAGTGCATCTGATGATTGAGAACCCGCTGTCGTTTCATCATACGCAGCGTGTTCAGACTCATTATTTTGTTCTGTTGCCAAATATTCCGCTTGCGCTAAAAAATATTCGCCATTATCAGTCAAACTTGTAATACGTGCGCGTCGTAGACCTTCAACAAGGACTTTAACGGTGCCATCAGGCAGTTTTAACATCTGAATAACAGATGCGACTGTACCGACAGCAAATAAATCATTCACCCCCGGCTCATCAGTCGAGGCTTCTTTTTGCGCAACCAGCATTACCTGCTTGTCATGATCCATCGCTGCTTCCAGACTGTGAATGGATTTTTCACGTCCAACAAACAGTGGGATCACCATATGTGGGTATACCACTACATCACGCAGAGGCAATACTGGTATTTCAATGCGTTCGGAACGCTCAGGATTCATAAAGCTCTCTCTTCGTTTAGCTCACGCTAGTTTAAGGGTTTCTCTCTCTTGTTCTAAAATTGCTGTCTAAAACAAGGAAACCACACCTCAGAATATAAACTATATGGGGACAAGATTTTAGCATTCAATGGTTAGTTGAACATAAAAAACAAAATGAGGGAAACCCCTCATTTCGTTTGATTAACTATTGAACGTTTTATATGGGATTAGTTATCGCCAGAAGCTTGAGCATCAGGTTTACTATAGATCAAAAGCGGCTCTGATTGTTCATTAATGACGTTTTCATCAACGACGACTTTTTCAACATCACTCATTGAAGGAAGATCATACATCGTATTCAACAATGCAGCTTCAACGATAGAACGTAAACCACGAGCTCCAGTTTTACGTGCCATTGCTTTCTTCGCGATGGCTTTTAACGCTTCCTCACGGAATTCAAGCTCAGTGTTTTCAAGACTAAATAAGGCTTGATATTGTTTCGTTAATGCATTTTTAGGTTCTTGCAGAATCTGAATCAGAGCTTCTTCACTTAATTCAGTTAATGTAGCTACAACAGGTAAACGACCAATAAATTCAGGAATCAAACCGAACTTAATTAAATCTTCTGGCTCGGCCTGAGTTAACAATTCGCCTTCTGTTGCTTTATCTGACTCACCTTTCACTTCTGCAGCAAAACCAATACCCGAGCGAGTATTTAAACGCTGACCGATCACTTTGTCGAGCCCTGCAAATGCCCCACCACAGATAAAGAGGATCTTTGAGGTATCAACCTGCAAGAACTCTTGCTGAGGGTGTTTACGTCCCCCTTGTGGCGGCACTGCTGCAACCGTTCCCTCGATTAGTTTCAGAAGTGCTTGTTGCACACCTTCCCCAGAAACGTCACGGGTAATTGATGGGTTATCTGATTTACGTGAAATTTTATCAATTTCATCGATGTACACGATACCACGTTGAGCTTTTTCAACATCGTAATCGCATTTTTGTAGTAATTTTTGAATGATATTTTCAACGTCTTCACCGACATAACCTGCTTCAGTTAATGTCGTTGCATCAGCCATTGTAAATGGTACATCCAAATAACGCGCTAACGTTTCAGCTAAAAGCGTTTTACCACTACCTGTTGGGCCAATTAGCAAAATATTACTTTTACCTAATTCAACGCCATCACTGGTTTTATCACCATTGCGTAAGCGTTTATAGTGGTTATATACCGCAACAGCTAAAACTTTCTTCGCTTTTTCCTGACCGATAACATAGTCGTCAAGATGCTGTCGAATTTCATGTGGTGTCGGCAGTTCACTACGCTCACGATGCGGCGTAAGTTCTTTTATTTCTTCACGGATGATATCGAGACATAAATCTACACATTCATCACAAATATAGACTGACGGACCGGCAATCAGCTTGCGCACTTCATGCTGACTTTTTCCGCAGAAAGAGCAGTAAAGCAGTTTTCCTGTCCCCTCTTTGCGTTTATCTGTCATCAGTTGACCTCACTTTTATCCATATTGTTTTGTTTTCGTTAATTTAAAAACAAAACAACGATTTTCTTTAAAATAGTTTATGGTATGAACTAATTATACCAAAAGTTAACCCATTAACGGCTACTATAAATTTGGTCGACTAAACCATATTCTTTTGCTTCATTTGCAGATAAGAAACGGTCACGCTCTGTGTCTCGAGTAATTTCTTCAATGGATTTACCTGTATGCAGAGCCATTAACTCGTTCATTCGAGATTTCACTTTAAGAATTTCTTGGGCGTGGATTTCGATATCTGACGCTTGGCCTTGATAACCCCCTAACGGTTGGTGGATCATCACGCGTGAATTTGGTAAGCAGAAACGTTTACCTTTGGTACCCGCCGTCAATAAAAAAGCCCCCATGGAACAAGCTTGCCCCATACAAATAGTACTTACATCAGGCTTGATAAACTGCATCGTATCGTAAATTGACATACCTGCGGTAATTACACCACCCGGTGAATTAATATACAAATGAATATCTTTTTCAGGGTTTTCTGCTTCAAGAAATAGCATCTGAGCGACGATTAAATTCGCCATATGGTCTTCCACTTGACCTGTCAGGAAGATAATACGTTCTTTTAATAGACGTGAGTAAATATCATACGAGCGCTCACCACGAGAAGTCTGCTCTATGACCATAGGCACAAGGGCCATTTGAGATGCTAATTGTTCCTGACTGCCAAAATGTGACATCGAAATCTCCTATTAAAAACGTTCTGGTGCTTGCGCCTAATTTGCTGTCTACCTGCTATTTTCAGCAGAGATCATGCCACAAACAACGGTTTTAAAAAATTCCTATGTCTGCAGGCTCTTTCAACCCTCTTACTCTTCTAGTTTAGCTAATATTTAACCAAATTACTGACGAAATAAGAAGAAAATGCAGCTATGTATGCTGCAGTAAACAAGACGCTCTTTAAAAGAGTTTAACACAAGTCTATTGGGTTACACGGAATTATACCATTAGAAAACCATACTTGATTTTCAAAGATGATGAAATAACTCAATTGCTCAATATCATCGTTTTCGACAATATTAAGCTATGCAAAATAGTTTAAATCGCTATTAAAGCCCCACTTAGACTACTCGAAGTATAGATAATATAATTAGGGTTTAAATGTGCTTTTCAAGGGTACCCGAATTAAATTCGCTAAAATGATAATTTAAAGGCTTTAATTGACAAAAAACCCGTAGTAGCACACCACGGGTTTTATTATTTTGCACAGCAAGAAAAAATTAACCTGCTTGAACTTGGTTCATCAGTTCAGTGAAGTTAGTTTCTTTTTCTGTCACTTTAGCAACAGCTAATACTGTTTCAACCGCTTGTTCTTCTAAAGCTAAGTTACGAACACTGTTCATCAGCTCTTCGTTTTTGCTGTAGTATTCGATAACTTCAGATGGATCTTCATACGCAGAAGCCATTTCTTCGATCAGCGCTTTAACACGATCTTCGTCAGCTTTCAGTTCGTTTTTGTTGATCACTTCACCTAACAGTAGACCGATCACTACGCGACGTTTTGCTTGTTCTTCAAACAGTTCACGAGGTAATTCCATCGCTTGTTTTTCGTCACCGCCAAAGCGTTGTGCCGCTTGACGACGCAGAACATCAATCTCGCCATCAACAACTGCTGCTGGTACTTCGATGTCGTTAGCTTTGATTAAGCCATCCAGAACTTGGGCTTTAACACGGTTACGCACAGCATTTTTCAGCTCACGCTCCATGTTTTTACGTACTTCAGCACGCAGGCCATCTAAAGAGCCATCAGCGATACCAAAACGCTTGATGAATTCTTCAGTGAACTCAGGCAGTTCACGCTGTTCTACTTTCTTCAGAACGATAGCAAATTTCGCCGCTTTACCTTTCAGGTTTTCAGCATGGTAGTCTTCTGGGAAGTTAACTTCGATATCGAATTCTTCACCCGCTTTATGACCCACAACACCTTCTTCGAAACCTGGGATCATACGACCTTCGCCCATAACGAGTGCGAAATCTTCTGCTTTGCCGCCTTCGAATTCTTCACCATCGATAGAACCGGTAAAGTTGATAGTGATGCGAGAGTCAGACTCTGCTGGCGCTTCAACTTCTTTCCACTGCGCTTGTTGCTTACGCAGAGTTTCTAACATGTTTTCCAGATCTTCGTCTTTTACAGAAACGGCTGGTTTTTCAACTTCGATAGTTTCTAAACCTGCTAATTCGATTTCTGGGTAAACTTCGAATTCAACTGAATACACAAAATCTTTACCATCTTCGAGTTGCTCTGGCTTGTAGCTAGGTGCACCCGCTGGATTGATTTTTTGCTCAATAATTGCGTTGATGAAGTTACGTTGCATTACATCGCCCAGAACGTCTTGCATAACAGACGCACCGTAACGCTGTTTAACGATGTTCATTGGTACTTTTCCTTTACGGAAACCATCAACACGTACTTTTTTAGCAACACTAACTAATTCGCTATTAACTGCTTTTTCAATATCAGTGGCAGGAACGGTGATTGTTACACGACGCCCAAGGCCTTGAGTCGTTTCAACAGAAACTTGCATCTTCTTACCTCAAAATAAATCTTAGTGATCGGTCTACTCCAGAGTTATGCCATTAAATCATAACGGCTGTCTCCCTTCCAGAACCGGGGGCGTTACTTTCGTAACGGTCAATCCCTGATATCAGAAGCGTCCCGAAACCTTACTGAAAATTAGACGCAGCATTATACCGATGCATGCGCCCTGAGTCGAGAAAAGCTGAGAAAAGAAGCGTTTTTTCCTCTTTATTTGTGACTTTTCTGACTAAATTTTTTGTTTTTTCGCCTAAATTGAAGAAAAAACATTCACCAAACCCATTATTAAGCATGGCTGATTATGTAAAGAATCGTCTCAGTGCATTACCTGAAACAACGAATTATCGATTAATACCACCTACACCACGACAAGCCGGCGATTTTAATGCTGTATCAGCAAGCTCATTCCATTCTTGTTGTGTATATGTATGCAAAGCAAGGGCATGGATCCCCCCTGATAATTCGTCCGCTAAAATAGCATAAATTTCACGATGACGGGCAAGCATTCGTTTATTTTCAAATTTATCGCTCACTAAAATAACTTTGAAATGGCTTTCAGACCCGGGTAACACATTGTGTTGATGACTTTCATTAATCACCTCCAAATGTGTCGGTTCAAAAGCAGCTTGTAATTTTTGAATCACAAGAGATTGCATACTTTGAGCTGCATTAGCGCCCATAAAATGCTCCTTAATTAAAAATTATGCTCAGAGGCAATATTGTACGCATTGATTATTGCTATCTTCTATATCCGATAATAACTTGCCAATGTTATGATAGCGGCACGTTGATGCGAATTTTTTCAAAAATTGTTGTCTAACAGTTTAGGATAAATAAGCCGCTAAGCTTTATATTGAACGACGGCTACCCGCACCATAACGAAACATTTTCAATTAGGAAAGATGAACTGGAAAAAATTATGTTAAGAAAACTGTGTTTTCCACTTTTAGGGTTATTTCTTCTTGCTGGTTGTGCAACCAGCAGCAATACATTATCACTAGAGCCTAAGATAACTTTACCGGCAAAAAACCCGACGTTGAATGCGACGTCAATTAGTGTGAGCAGTGTAGATAATCGTACAAATAAATCCTTAGCAGAGGTCAATCGTAATGGTAGTTTAGTGGTACTAAATCCTTCTCGTGATCCTCGCTATCTCATGCAAGAAGCTGTCGAAAAACAAATGGCGGCTCGTGGGTTTATGGTGACATCACCGGCAAATGTAAATCTCGTCGTTCAATTGAATAAACTCGATACCAAAGTAAATGAAGGCAGCCTACGCCATAATATCACTGTAAACTCCAGTGTGAGTATTATTGCAACGGCGCCAAATGGTTCGACAAAAACACGTTCATTTACCCGTAATTTCAATACACAAGAATTATTGGCTGCTAATAATGCCAAGATAGAAACAGCGATCAACAGCGCATTAACTGATTTAATTGCAGATATGGCAGCAGACCAAGAAATCACCGATTTTATCAGACAAAATTCACGCTATTAACTGAGCAATCATTATCATTAAGTATTAAGCTACTTAAGCTCTCATTAAGAGGGCTTGGGTAGCATAGCGCAGCTAATACTTCTGCAGCGCAATGTATTGCGCAATATAACACTGGCTTAGAGGGAATAATGCCTCGTTTTACTCTACCAAATAACATCACTTTAATCCTTTTAGGCTTTGTTTCCGGTCTACCTTTAGCTTTAACTGCAGGTACATTACAAGCTTGGCTAACCGTTGAAAATGTCGATATTAAAACCATTGGTTTCTTTTCATTGGTTGGGCAGGCTTATGTATTGAAATTTCTTTGGTCCCCAATGATGGATCGCTACACTCCACCCTTTCTTGGCCGCCGAAGAGGATGGCTATTAACTACACAAATTCTGTTGATTATCAGTATTGCCGCAATGGGCTTTATGAACCCCTCAGAACATTTGTGGTATCTGGCTGCGCTAGCCGTTACTGTTGCATTTTGTTCAGCCTCACAAGATATTGTTTTTGATGCTTATAAAACTGATTTACTCAGTGCTGAAGAACGCGGAATTGGTGCGGCAACCTCCGTTATGGGGTACCGGATCAGCATGCTCGTTTCTGGTGGGCTTGCACTTTGGCTAGCGGATAAGTTTTTAACGTGGAAACAACTTTATTTAGTTATGGCAGGGTTGATGATTATCGGTGTTATCGCAACATTGCTCGCAAAAGAACCTGAAGAGAGCGGTGCTGCGCCAACCTCGCTAAAAAAAGCGATTTACGAGCCACTTGCTGAATTTTTTAGCCGGAACAATGCATGGCTAATCTTACTTCTGTTAGTTTTTTACAAACTCGGTGACGCCTTTGTCATGGCGCTCAACACCAACTTTCTATTAAATGCGCTTGGCTTTAGTTTAAGTGAAGTAGGCACCGTCAATAAAACTGTGGGTATGGCAGCAACTATAGTTGGGGCATTACTTGGTGGTTACCTAATGAAAAATATGAGCTTATTTAAAGCTCTATTTATTTTTGGGCTTCTACAAGGCGGCTCTAATATCGGATATTGGTTCTTAGCGATAACCCCACCTAATATCTTAACCATGGGGTCGATTATATTTCTAGAAAATATCTTCTCTGGAATGGGAACTGCTGCGTTTGTCGCCCTCTTAATGACATTATGTAACAAGTCGTTATCTGCAACACAGTTTGCACTTCTTTCTGCTCTTTCTGCTGTTGGCCGTGTTTACATTGGCCCAGTCGCGAGTATTTTTGTCAGTAACTATGGCTGGCCACTTTTCTACCTTATTTCGATCGCGGTTGCTGTTCCTGGCGTTTTGCTTTTATTAGCTTGCCGAACATCCTTAATTTACACACAAACAACAGGGCTATTTCAACGACGTCAATTGTACACTAGAGGCTATCGTATTGCCGTATATGCACTTATTACTGCCGTAAGCTGCCTTGCTATTTGGCTACTCTCATTACTTGTATTTTCATTTAGTGATATGAGAATTTATTTATTTACGACACAAATTGAATTTTGGCTGAGCTTGCCTCATTACCAAAACCTCATCTTTAATACAGGTATTAGCATTGGTGCTATCAGTTTAGTTATTGGTGGTAGTTTGGATTTCCTCGCCGTCCGTAAAACAGTACAACAATAACCCTTTCTATACATTAACACATTAACTTATTCACCTCGAAATTCCCTAAGTAAAGTTTATTTATTTAGGGAATTTGATCTTTACTACAAATCAGTTCCAAATAACAAAACAAACTAAAATCATCAAAAAATCGTGATTAAGATCACTTTGTTCGTGTAAAATATTTCTTAATTGCAATTTTCAAGCCTAATATATCACAAGTTACAAATAGGTTAATTAAAGTGTTAACAACTAGCAAACTGCTAAACCTCATCAATTATTAAGCGAAGATAATCTATCTATGAAAAAAATCATTTACATTACCGCCTTAATCTCTCTAGCAGGTACAGCATACTCTGACGATATTATTGGCTATAAAAATGGCTTTGCTGATGTCAATATAAACTATTTAGATTGGTCACATCGCACTGAAACCAAAACAGAAAAAACGACACGTAAAAAAGATTTTGCCTATATTGAACTTGAAGGTGGGGCCAATTTTAATTGGGGTGAGTTATATGGTTTTTTTGATCTCGAAAATCCATTCCACAGCCAACATACCGATTCAGGGCGGAATAAACGTTATACAATTAAAACAACAGGCCGCTTTTACTTAGGTGACACTGGTTTTAACTTATATGGACACGTTTATGGTACTTGGTCATTACCGGGAGCCAAGTATGGTGGTAATTTCCACGATGTGAACACCTTATATGGTATTGGTTATAACACTGCATTCGGTGACTTATGGTTTAAGCCTTTTATTGCTCTTAATTACACCGATCAGACATTCTATTCTGGTAATAATGGATATGTCGCAGGTTGGGTAGCCGGTTATAATTTCAGCGCATTCGAAGAAAATTTCATGATAACAAACTGGCATGAAATGGAGTTTGCTAGGAACAAACGCTATAACGGCGGTAAGAGTAATGGCATAAATGGCGCTCTTGCTTTTTGGTGGAATGCCACAAATCATGTTTCTGCAGGGGTACAATACCGCTATGCAGATAATAAATTAGGGGATACCTTCTATCAGGATGCAATCATTTATACATTAAAGTACACATTTTAATTCGATATAGAAAACTGGAACAAAATTTAACAAATTTCTTTTTTCTATCAGTAAAATAAAATTTTTTTTTATCATTTGGCCGATAAAGCAACTAAAATAGCTTTATCGGCACTAAAAACTGTAATTTCCCTTAGCATATTGCTAATCATTTATATCAGTTTCCCTCTTTTTTTATTTCTTTTGTATATATTTTTCTTTGAAAAATTACCAAGATAATTTAGTATTAATAGAGTTTTATCAACACATACTTATAATTCGTATCAATTTTAACTTTTTGTTTATAAGTTCATTACATGTGATCATATTAACATAAAGAGCTAACAATTCAGTTTCTTTGCCTTACAATCATTTACACTCGCATAACCTTACCGTAAAATGCCCGCACTGATGAAACGACAATTAGAATCTTTGTCATTTGGGGTCGTGGATGAGACTTATGAACTACAAAAAAAGCATCGGAGCAATCTCACTTGTTGTAGCTACCTTACTATTAGGTGGTTGCGATATGGTGTTGATGGATCCAAAAGGCGCCGTTGGCGTTAAACAAAAAGAGCTAATTCTTATTGCAATTGGCTTAATGCTACTTGTTGTTATTCCTGTTATTTTCATGACGATTATCTTCGCAAGAAAATACCGTGAATCCAACACGTCAGCAACCTACCGTCCTAATTGGGCTCACTCAAATAAAATTGAGTTAGTCTGCTGGACTGTTCCTATCATCATTATCATTATTCTAGGTACTATTACTTGGAAAACGACACATGAGCTGGACCCGTATCAGCCATTAGTAAGTGATCAGGAACCCGTCACGATTGAAGTTATTTCTGCTGACTGGAAATGGATATTTATTTATCCAGAGCAAGGCATTGCAACAGTTAATGAAATCGCATTCCCTACCGGTGTGCCAGTTAACTTCAAAATCACGTCAGATTCGGTGATGAATTCATTCTTCATTCCATCTTTAGGTGGGCAAATCTACGCGATGGCGGGTATGCAAACAAAACTTCACTTAATCGCTAACGAACCAGGCACTTATAAAGGCTTCTCTGCAAGCTATAGTGGCCACGGCTTCTCTGATATGAAGTTCAATGCAATTGCAACTCCTGACCGTCAAGGTTTTGATGAGTGGGTACAAAAGGTGAAAGCTTCTCCTAAAACAATGGACACCATGCAGGCATTTGACGAAGTCGCTAAGCCAAGCATGAACGTTCCTGTTACCTACTTCTCTAGCGTGAAGCCTAAACTTTATGAAGATATCGTTCTGAAGTTTGGTCATGAGCACCATAAAGGTCACGCTCCTGTAGAAAATCAAAGTCATTCAATGACTGACCATAACAATGCTACAGGTAATTCAATGCAAATGAGCCATAGCGCTCATGCAGCTGGCGCTGAGGAATAAGGGCATGTTCGGAAAATTAACACTAGATGCAATTCCGCTCCATGAGCCGATTATCGTTGTCACATTGATTGCTATTGTCCTTGGTGGGCTTGGCCTAGTTGGTGTGATTTCTTACTTTGGTAAATGGAAGTGGTTGTGGAAAGAATGGTTAACCTCTGTTGACCATAAGAAAATTGGTGTCATGTACATCATTGTAGCGATGGTCATGTTATTCCGTGGCTTCGCTGATGCTATCATGATGCGTGGGCAGCAAGTTCTTGCATCTGCTGGCCAAGAGGGCTTCTTAAATCCTCATCACTATGACCAAATCTTTACTGCGCACGGCGTTATCATGATTTTCTTCATGGCAACCCCATTCGTTGTTGGTCTGATGAACTTAGTTGTGCCTCTGCAAATTGGTGCACGTGATGTTGCGTTCCCATTCCTGAACTCATTGAGTTTCTGGTTCTTTGTTGTGGGTGTTGTGTTAATCAACATCTCCCTAGGGGTTGGTGAATTCGCACAGACTGGTTGGTTGGCTTATCCGCCATTATCCGGCTTGGAGTACAACCCTGGGGTCGGGGTCGATTACTGGCTTTGGAGTCTCCAGATATCCGGTATTGGTACACTATTAACAGGGGTTAACTTCATCGCGACTATTATCCGTATGCGTACACCGGGAATGTCGATGATGAAAATGCCTGTATTCAGCTGGGCTGCGTTATGTACTAACGTATTGATTGTTGCTGCTTTCCCTATCTTAACCGTCACATTAACGCTTCTGACGTTAGACCGTTATTTAGGCACCCATTTCTTTACTAATGATATGGGCGGCAACATGATGATGTACATCAACCTGATTTGGGCTTGGGGTCACCCTGAGGTGTATATCCTTGTTCTCCCAGTATTCGGTGTATTCTCTGAAGTTGCAGCGACCTTCTCGAAAAAACGTTTATTCGGTTATACCTCATTAGTTTGGGCTACAATCGTTATTACCGTTATGTCGTTCATCGTTTGGTTGCACCACTTCTTTACGATGGGTTCAGGCGCGAACGTTAACGCCTTCTTTGGTATCGCCACAATGATTATCGCAATCCCTACAGGGGTTAAGATCTTCAACTGGTTGTTTACCATGTACCAAGGCCGTATCGAGTTTAAATCACCTATGCTGTGGACTATCGGTTTCATCATCACCTTCTCTGTTGGTGGTATGACTGGTGTTCTGCTTGCTGTTCCAGGTGCAAACTTCGTTCTGCATAACAGTCTATTCCTGATTGCTCACTTCCATAACGTTATCATTGGTGGTGTTGTATTCGGGTGCTTCGCGGGTATGACTTACTGGTTCCCGAAAGCATATGGCTTCACACTAAATGAGAAATGGGGTGTTCGTGCCTTCTGGTTCTGGATCATCGGTTTCTTCTTAGCCTTTATGCCACTGTATATTCTTGGCTTTATGGGTATGACCCGTCGTTTAAGTCAAAATATTGACCCGACTTACCACACAATGTTAGTGGTTGCTGCAGGCGGTGCTGCGTTAATCGCCATCGGTATTGCATGCCAAGTTATCCAAATCATTGTGAGTATCCGCGACCGTCATGAAAACCGTGATTTAACCGGTGACCCATGGGGTGGACGTACACTTGAGTGGGCAACATCTTCTCCACCACCTTTCTATAACTTTGCGATTGAACCACACGTTCAAACCCGCGATGCATGGTGGGATCTGAAAGAGAAAGGCCTTGCTCATAAGAAACCAACTTCATATGAAGAAATTCATATGCCGAAAAACACAGGCGCAGGCGTTATTATCGCTGCATTTAGCTTGGTTTTAGGTTTCGCAATGATCTGGCACATCTGGTGGCTCGCAATCATTGGTTTCGGTGGAATGATCGTAACTTGGATTGCAAAAAGCTTCGACGAAGATGTTGATTACTACGTACCTGTGGCTGAAATCGAAGAAATCGAGAATAAGCACTTTGAAGAATTGCGTAAGGCAGGTGTGAACGATGTCAACTAATACAATGACTAACCAAAATATCGCCCATGCTGAGCATGGGCACCACGATGCAGGTGGAACAAAAGTATTCGGTTTCTGGCTCTACATCATGAGCGACTTGATTCTGTTTGCTTGTTTGTTCGCCACCTATGTTGTTTTGGCCGATGGAACTGCTGGCGGACCTGCTGGTAAAGATATCTTCAGTCTGAAGTTCGTATTAGGCGAAACCTTCTTACTGTTAGTAAGTAGTATTACTTATGGCTTCGCAATGATAGCGATGCATAAAGGTAAGATAGCTGCTGTTAACTTATGGCTGTTCGCAACGTTTCTGTTAGGTCTAGGCTTCGTCATCATGGAAATCTATGAGTTCCATGAATTGATTGCAGAAGGCTTTGGTCCTGACCGTAGCGGTTTCTTATCTGGTTTCTTCGCACTCGTTGCGACTCACGGTCTACACGTAACTGCGGGCCTGATCTGGATTATTATCATGATGATCCAAGTTACTCGCCGTGGTCTAACTGATGTCAACAAAACACGTTTAAACTGCCTAAGCCTGTTCTGGCACTTCTTAGACGTTGTGTGGATTTGTGTATTTACCGTTGTTTATCTTCTGGGGGCTATTTAAATGAGTCATGCAAAAGATGCTCACACTGGAGCAAGCCACGGTAGCGTAAAAACATACCTGATTGGCTTTATTCTATCAGTTATCCTGACAGTGATCCCTTTCTGGATGGTGATGGAAGGTACGGCGTCAACCTCAGCAATTCTTTGGGTTGTAGTGGGCATGGCCGTTGTGCAAATTCTAGTTCATTTGGTTTGTTTCTTACATATGAATACATCATCAGATGAGCGCTGGAATTTAGTTGCCTTCCTGTTCACGATGCTAATTATTGGTATCGTGGTCATTGGCTCGCTGTGGATTATGTACAACCTGAACATCAATATGATGCTCGACTAAAGAGTTGCCGATATGTTTAAGCAATACCTGCAAGTGACCAAACCAGGAATTATATTCGGAAACTTGATTTCTGTGATCGGTGGTTTTTTATTGGCTTCAAAAGGGTCAATTGATTACCCACTGTTCGTTGCGACTTTACTGGGTGTATCGCTGGTCGTGGCTTCTGGTTGTGTATTTAACAACTACATCGACCGTGATATCGACCGTATCATGGAAAGAACGAAGAATCGCCCTTTAGTTAAAGGGCTGATTGACCCGAAAGTTAGCCTGATTTACGCTGCTGCATTAGGTATTGCTGGTATGGTGCTGCTACTTGTAGCAGCCAATGCGCTGGCAATGCTGCTTGCAGTTATCGGCTTCATTGTTTATGTAGGTATTTATAGCCTATATATGAAGCGTAAATCCGTTTATGGCACGCTGATTGGCAGCCTTTCAGGCGCGGCACCACCGGTTATCGGTTACTGCGCGGTTACAAATGAATTCGATATGGGTGCACTTATCCTATTGTTGATATTCAGTTTGTGGCAGATGCCTCATTCTTATGCCATTGCTATCTTCCGCTTTAAGGATTATAAAGCCGCAAACATTCCAGTGTTACCGGTTATTAAAGGAATTTCAGTCGCGAAGACACATATTTTCCTGTATATCCTAGCGTTTATGGTCGCAACATTGATGTTAGCTATCAGTGGATACGCGGGCTATAAGTACCTCGTCGTAGGTGCAGCAGTCAGCTTATGGTGGCTAGGTATGGCAATTTCGGGCTTCAAAACCGAAAATGACGACCGAGTCTGGGCTAGAAAACTGTTCATTTTCTCAATCGTAGCAATTACTTCATTGAGTGTAATGATGTCAGTTGATCCTATCGTTTCAAGCGATACTGTTATAGCTCTCGTCAGATAACTTATCTGTTTACTGATGATAACAATATCTAAACGGCGGGCCTTCCCCGCCGTTTTTTATTTGTCTCTAACTGCTTTTACAACTCACTTTTACTTATTCTGCCTATCCTTATGAATCTATTTTATGGTTAAATAGCCCCTTGCTATTTATAAGCTAGATATAAAATGCACTATTAGAAATGCTAATGGATTGATAGTACAAACATATCACCACAACGTAACACAAATTTATTGTGCTACCAGTATGCGACCTAAGTAGCCAAGAGAGCCAACACCGCTACCGCACGAAATATGAAGAATAAAAATGAATGATAACAAAATGACGTCCGCAGAGCTTAGATCCACTTGGGGGTTAGGCTCAGTTTTTTCCTTGCGAATGCTGGGAATGTTTATGGTATTACCTATTTTGACGAGCTATGGAATGCATTTACAAGGAGCTAGCGAGTTCTTAGTGGGTGTCGCTATTGGTATCTATGGCCTTAGCCAAGCTATTTTCCAAATCCCTTTTGGCTTGATGTCAGACAAAATTGGCAGAAAGCCTTTAATTATTATTGGATTAGTTATTTTTATTATCGGAAGTATCGTTGCAGCATTAAGCGATTCAATTTGGGGAATTATTATTGGGCGTGCTTTACAAGGTGCCGGTGCCATTTCAGCTGCCGTCATGGCACTACTTTCCGACCTAACTCGAGAGCAAAATCGAACTAAAGCCATGGCATTTCTAGGTATTAGTTTCGGTTTAACTTTTGCTATAGCGCTAGTACTGGGTCCAATTCTCACCAACCTGATTGGTTTAAGTGGTCTATTTTGGGGAATAGCACTACTTGCAGTTGGTGCTATTGCAGTGACTGTTTTTGTTGTTCCTAATACTAATACTCATATCTTAAATCGTGAATCTGCATTTGTGCAAAGTAATTTAAAAACCGTTTTAATGCACCCACAGTTACTCAAATTAAATATAGGGATCCTCTGCTTACATACCCTATTGATGTCCAGTTTTGTTGCTTTACCTCTTATCATGACTGACTCTGGCTTTTTAGCGAAAGACCATTGGAAAGCTTATTTGATTACGATGTTAATCGCCTTTGTAACAGTACTTCCTTTTATTATTTATGCGGAAAAACACCGCAAAATGAAACAGGTTTTCTTATTTTGCATTATCGTTTTAGCATTAGCTGAAATTACCTTATGGCTTTCTGGTAGTCACTTATGGGTGATTTTCCTCGGTATTCAACTCTTTTTTATTGCTTTCAATATCATGGAAGCCATTTTACCGTCACTAATCAGTAAAGAGGCACCTGCAGGCTATAAAGGAACAGCCATGGGAGTTTACTCCACCAGCCAGTTTTTAGGTGTTGCCATTGGTGGTATTGTCGGTGGGTGGTTGTACAGTTTTGAAGGGGCTGGTACCGTTTTTATTGGTGGTTTAATTTTAACCGTCATCTGGTTTATCATTAGTCTGACCATGCAGCAGCCTCCTTATGTCAGCAGTATTCGTATTGAATTACCCAACCATATTGGAGATACAAGAGGCCTTGAGAAAAAATTACAAGCTCAAGAAGGGGTGATGGAAGCGCTTGTCGTTGACGAGGAATTTAGTGCTTATGTTAAAGTTGATAGAAAAATCATTAATCGAGAGCAACTTGAAATATTAATAAATCAGTAAAAATTAGCCCGCCATTGCGGGCTTACTTAATAAACAACTAATCGCGGAAGTTGTTAAATTGGAAAGGTTGGCCTAAATTCCCACCGCGCACTAGCGCCATAACCGATTGTAAGTCATCGCGGGCTTTACCCGTCACACGCACTTGGTCGCCTTGAACTTGTGCTTGAACTTTCAGTTTACTGTCTTTAATTAATTTAACGATTTTTTTAGCAATCGCAGCATCAATACCTTGCTTGAACGTAACTTCAACACTATAGGTTTTTCCACTATGAACGATATCTTCAGGCACATTCAATACCGCACCATCAATACCGCGCTTTGCCATTTTTTCTCTTAAAATATCAACTAACTGAAGTACTTGGAAATCAGATTCGCTAGTAATTTTAACGGATTCATTTTTGTCATTTAGCTCAAAACTGGCTTCGACATTTTTAAAATCCCAACGGCTGGTTAACTCACGCTGTGCATTTTCCACCGCATTACGTACTTCATTCATTTCCACTTCAGATACAATGTCAAATGATGGCATAGCCAGAACCTCACTGATAATTTTTAGATTGTGCGCATGATAACGTTTTTACTCATATCACTTCAAGTTATCAGGGCCTATGATGTTTCATTACCTACAACTTAGTATAGTAAAAGGTTATACTGGCAAGAGATCACTTCCGCCTTACCTTATAAGACGTTAAACTCCCATTTTTAAAGGGGAAACAATGAAAATAACTCTGATTGGTTGTGGTGCGATAGGTAAACTGTGGCTTGCTTCTCTTGCAATGCAAGGACATGACGTACAAGGTTGGCTACGTGTTGCACAGTCTGATTTATTCGTCGATGTTAATGAACCCGATGGACGTACTTTCCGAGAGCTCATTCCTTGTAATAATATTAATCACTTGCAAAGTAGCGAGTTAATCATTGTCTGTTTAAAAGCATGGCAAGTTTCTGATGCTTTATTGCCTCTGATTAAAACTATCCCAGAAAATACCCCCATTTTATTACTGCATAATGGCATGGGCACGGTTGAGGAGCTGACTCCGTTGCGTCACCCTATTTTAGCTGGTGTGACAACACATGCGGCGTGGCAAGAAAATAACCAAGTCTTTCATGTTGCCCATGGTATCACCCATATTGGCGCGATTAATTCCCAAGCACAGGCTTACTACCCGATTGCGGATATTTTGCACGAAGCCCTCCCTGATGTGGCTTGGCATAATCAAATTCTAACAACCTGTTGGCGTAAATTAATCGCCAACTGTGTCATTAACCCCCTCACCGTCGAGCACGATTGTAAGAATGGTGAATTAATCAAATATTCCGCACAAATATCTCGGATTATTGATGAAATATGCCATGTCATGGCAGCTGAAGGGTTACATACAGATAAAACAGAGCTAACAGAATATATCTATGGCATTATGAATAATACTGCAGATAACTATTCATCCATGTTACAAGATGCCCGTAATAATCGCCGCACTGAAATTGACTACATAACCGGTTTTTTAATTAAACAAGCACGAGCTCATGGGATTAGCACACCTGAAAACGATCGCCTTTACCATTTAGTCAAAAATAGAGAACAACAATATGACGACTTCCGTTCTAATTTGCATCGCTCATGGTAGTGAAGAAATCGAATTTACCATTACTGCTGATTTATTAGTTAGAGCAGGCATTAATGTGACCTTAGCGAGTGTGACTGAAGATGGCTCTTTAACCATTAGCGCTTCACGTGGATTAAAAATTATTGCCGATATTCCGTTGATAAAGGTCGCGGATGAGCCTTTTGATGCCATTGTACTCCCTGGTGGGATGACTGGAGCGGAAACATTCCGTGATAGCCCTCTGGTTGTTGAAAAAGTTCGCCGTATGCATCTAGATGGTAAAATTGTGGCGGCTATTTGTGCTGCACCAGCGCTTGTGCTTGAATACCACCAATTGTTTCCGCTAGGTAATATGACCTGTTTTCCATCAATGAAAGATAAAATCCCAGCCCATAAATGGGTCGATCGCCGAGTTTATTTTGATGAGCGCGTCAATCTGCTGACTAGCCAAGGCCCTGCCACCTCTTTTGACTTTGCATTAAAATTAATTGAATTATTAGTAGGCAGAGAAACAGCCGCTCAAGTTGCCGCACAGCTCGTTTTACCTAATGGTATTAATGATTATTTGGAAGATTAGTCACAAAAAAATTCCAAATCATGGATTAGAGAAACAACTTAACCTCATGAATAATAAGATTTAAATACCAAAAATGCCTGTGTTTACAGCACTTTTTTGCTATGATTGCCGCGGGTGCTTGGATCATTTTGGTTCAAGCATTTGTGAGAGCCAAAAAGACGAAAGCCCCGAATTTAGATGTTAATCTTAATCCGAGGCAGTCTCCAACTCACACAATTGGATTCTGTCTCCTTTTCGAAAAGGAGTCAAGAGGAATGGCCAAAATTGCCCTTCTGGGGCTAGTTACCGTGTGCCTTACGGTATTGTGTTTTTCGTTATTGATGCAAGAAAGGCTCTGCTCTTTCAGTATCAGCAGTGGAAGCACACTGGTTCAAGCTACGTTATCCTGCGATAACTAGTCTTGTGGGGGGATTTCCCCCCACATTTCTCTCTGATGATGAGTTGGTGATACAAGCACCCTGCTTTTATTCTCTACTTATTTTTATTCAGTACAGTTTGCCATTTCCATTTCGGTTGCATCAATAATCATATTAATATCAATGATATTAAAATCATTATAACAAACTGAATTTAAATGCTTTTATTTTAAAAATGAACAACAAAAAGATTTGTTTAGAGTGAGTTTTTGCTATGATCGCCGCGGGTGCTTGGATCATTTTGGTTCAAGCATTTATGAGAGCCAAAAAGACGAAAGCCCCGAATTTAGATGTTAATCTTAATCCGAGGCAGTCTCCAACTCTCAACAATTGGATTCTGTCTCCTTTTCGATTATTGATGCAAGAAAGGCTCTGCTCTTTCAGTATCAGCAGTGGAAGCACACTGGTTCAAGCTACGTTATCCTGCGATAACTAGTCTTGTGGGGGGATTTCCCCCCACATTTCTCTCTGATGATGAGTTGGTGATGCAAGCACCCTGTTTTAAGTTATGGGCGATAAACCTTTATATTTTCATGACCTTGTTCTTTTAGGTATAGCGCTTGCAAACGGCTCATTACCCCACGGTCACAATATAATAAGTAGGTTTTATCTTTCGGCAAATCACCAAATTGCGTGCTCAGCTTATAGAATGGAATATGCTTAATTTCCATTCCATCCACGTTTAATGGTTTATCTTCAAATTCATCAATTGAACGAATATCTAAAATCACTTCATTTTCAATTGAAAGCTCACTCACCATTTCAATTTCGGGGACTTTTTCAAGGCTTTCTTGTGCAATTTGGCGAATATCAATATTTTGCGCTTGTTCAACAACAGACTCTAAAATACTGAAATCAAAATTACCCTCTTCCGCTTCAATTCGTGCTTTCACCGCTTTCACTGTTGGGCTTTTTGATATCACACCACAATATTCAGGCATGGTTTTAGCAAAATCTTCAGTACCAATTTGACGAGCTAGCTTGATAATATGTTCTTTATCATGGGAAATTAGCGGCCTTAATACAAGGGTATCAGACGCATTATCAATTAAGCGCAGGTTTGTTAGAGTCTGGCTTGACACCTGCCCCAGTGCTTCACCCGTAACAATAGCCTGCACGCCATAACGTTCTGCAACTTTAGATGCGGCTCTTACCATCATACGTTTGAGCACGACACCCATTTGCCCATCATCCACTTTTTCTAAAATTTCAGCCACAACTGGCTCAAAGTTTACAGCAATAAAACGGACTTTATGGGAGCTACCAAAACGGTTCCACAGATAATGTGCGATTTGCTTCACACCAATTTCATGTGCAGCGCCGCCTAAATTAAAGAAGCAATAGTGAACACGACAGCCACGGCGCATCAACATATAGCTTGATACACCCGAATCAAAGCCACCGGAAATGAGTGATAACACATCCTCTTGGGTCCCGATAGGGAAACCACCGATGCCTTCAATTCGTGCTTTAACTAAGATGAGTTTATCATCTTCGATTTCTAAGTGGATCGTGGTATCAGGGTCTTTAAGTTTAACTTTTGCAGACGAAATGTGCTGGTTCAGGCCACCACCAATATAGCGTTCAGCATCGATAGATGAAAACTCATGTTTACCGCGACGTTTTACCCGCACACAGAATGTTTTATTTTCTAATGACTCACCATAGGCTTCATGTGTCATTTCATAAATATGATGTAGACTGGTAAATGGTTTTTCTTCCACTTCGAGAATATGGTGAATACCTGGGATACGCCCTAGCATGTCACAAATTTCGTCGTGTTTTGTTTCCCCCTTCACACGCACTTCAATGTTATCCCAATTACGGACAACCGAAATTTCTTCGCCAAGTGGTTTAAGCACGTTACGGATATTACTGGTCAAAATTTTAATGAAACGTAGCCTAACAGTTTGGCTTTTAATGGTAATTTCTGGGAATAACTTAATGATAAACTTCATAATAGCTGCATGTTCGTGGTGGTTGGGGGCAAACGAATGTGCCTTAACAGAGACACATGACACGTTACCAATTGTCAATAATGAGGCGTATTATAACACTATCTTGCGGGTTGAATCTAAAAACCCCAATAATAAATTGTAACCGTAGCAAGACTGCGTTAGTCTGCTGAATATTTAAAACCCATCGAATTAACTGATTCCACATTAGTGGTTAAATATTATGGCTAAAGAAAAAACTCAGCAAGTTCCAACTGTTAGTTTTGAAAACTCGCTTCAAGAGCTAGAGCAGATCGTCGCTCGCCTAGAATCCGGTGATCTTCCCTTAGAAGACGCCCTTAATGAGTTTGAACGTGGTGTTCAAATTGCTAAGCAAGGTCAAAAAGTACTACAGCAAGCTGAGCAACGTGTACAAATTTTGCTAAGTGATGACGAAAATAAACCTCTAGCCGATTTTTCACCTGATACAGAATAAATTATGTCTGAACAACATTTAGATAGCTTTACGCAGCAACAAAAGCAAGCCTACGACAGAGTCAATCAATACCTATTAGATGCCTTAAACGCACTGCCGTTTGCAGACCTTCCACTTGCACAAGCAATGCGTCATGGCACATTATTAGGTGGAAAACGCTTACGCCCATTTTTAACTTATGTCGTCGGTTCTATGTTTGGTGTTAGCCAAGAAAACCTTGATGCCCCAGCTGCCGCAGTCGAATGTATTCATGCTTATTCATTAATTCATGATGATTTACCTGCAATGGATGATGATGATTTGCGTCGTGGCCAACCGACTTGTCATATTAAGTATGGTGAAGGCAATGCGGTACTTGCTGGAGATGCATTGCAAACATTGGCGTTCCAATTACTGTCATCTGCACCAATGCCAGATGTAACAGACAAAGACCGCATAGCCATGATTGCAGAGTTATCATATGCAAGTGGTTTAGCGGGGATGTGTGGTGGGCAAGCTCTTGATTTAGATGCAGAAGGGAAACAAGTCGGCCTTGAATCTCTTGAGCGCATTCATCAACATAAAACAGGTGCGTTGATTCGTGCAGCAATCCGTCTAGGTGCTTTTGCGGCTGGTGAAAAAGGTCAAGAATTACTGCCTGTTTTAGACAAATATGCACAATCCATTGGTCTTGCCTTTCAAGTACAGGACGATATCCTAGATGTTATTGGTGATAGTGAAGTTACGGGTAAACGCCAAGGAACGGATGCCGAACATGAAAAAAGTACCTACCCATCGCTATTAGGCCTTGAAGCAGCACAAAAAAAAGCACGTGAGCTATATCATGATGCGATAGATGCTTTAGAGACTCTCCAGTCCCACGGATATAATATAGACATGCTAAGTGCTTTAGCTAATTTCATTATTGAGCGTAAAAGCTGACAATATGCTTTGCCTTTTGGCGACAAGAAGATCGATAATTACGGTAATTATTACCTTAATGTATCTTCGAATCATGTCTATAGCCCTAAAAAATAGATGGATAACTTCTTAATTATTCGAGTTATAGGTAGACGATAAACGAAGGCAACCCAACAGCACATAGACACTTTATGCGGCTAAAAATTGCAAGAAGGCATTTTATTATGGCTAAGTAAGTTGGGTTTTTTATTAATTATAAGTGAGCAACTAATGAGTATTGATATCGCTAAATATCCAACGCTAGCCTTGGCAGAGACACCAGATGAGCTTCGTCTGTTGCCTAAAGAGAGTTTGCCTAAGCTTTGTGATGAACTCAGACAATTTTTACTGAGTAGCGTGGGTCGCTCTAGCGGTCACTTTGCTTCTGGTCTCGGTGCTGTTGAACTCACCGTCGCATTACATTATGTCTATAAAACCCCGTTTGATAACCTTGTTTGGGATGTCGGCCACCAAGCCTACCCACACAAAATATTGACGGGTCGCCGCGACCGTATTGATACCATCCGTCAGAAAAATGGCTTACACCCTTTCCCATGGCGTGAAGAAAGCGAGTATGACATTTTAAGCGTTGGCCATTCCTCCACATCTATTAGTGCCGGTTTAGGTATGGCCATTGCTGCAGAAAAAGAGCAACAAAGCCGTAAAACGGTTTGTGTTATTGGTGATGGTGCGATCACTGCCGGAATGGCATTTGAAGCGATGAACCATGCAGGGGATGCCGCACCTGACATGTTGGTTATTTTAAATGATAACGAAATGTCTATTTCCGAAAATGTTGGCGCACTCAACAACCACTTAGCTCACTTGCTTTCTGGGAAGCTCTACACAACATTGCGTGAAGGTGGCAAAAAAGTTTTTTCTAACATGCCTCCAATCAAAGAATTACTGAAAAAGACAGAAGAACATATTAAAGGCATGGTTGTACCGGGAACCATGTTTGAAGAATTAGGTTTTAACTATATTGGTCCTGTTGACGGCCATGATGTTGTTGCCTTAGTCCAAACGTTAAAAAATATGCGTGATTTAAAAGGTCCGCAGTTTTTACATATTATGACTAAGAAAGGCCGGGGATATGAGCCGGCAGAAAAAGACCCGATTAGCTGGCACGCAGTTCCTAAATTTGACCCAAGCACATTCACTTTACCTAAAAGCAAAGAGACAGGGCCGACTTTCTCTAAAATTTTTGGTGATTGGCTGTGTGAAGAGGCTAAAGATGATAGCAAATTGATGGCCATCACCCCTGCTATGCGTGAAGGGTCTGGTATGGTCCGCTTTTCTAAAGAATTCCCAGACCAATATTTCGATGTCGCGATCGCTGAACAACATGCGGTCACCTTTGCAGCCGGCCTTGCCATTGGTGGTTATAAACCTATTGTTGCCATCTACTCCACTTTCTTGCAACGCGGTTATGACCAAGTCATTCATGATGTGGCTATCCAGAAGGTTCCGGTCATGTTTGCGATTGACCGAGCAGGCATCGTGGGGGCTGATGGGCAAACTCACCAAGGTTCTTTTGATATTTCATTCCTGCGCTGTATACCAACCATGGTTATCATGGTTCCAAGTGATGAAAATGAGTGCCGCCAAATGCTACATACAGGCTACCATTATCAAGATGGTCCATGTGCGGTACGTTACCCTCGGGGCACAGGAACAGGCGCTGAATTACAGCCGTTATCACCACTACCTATTGGTAAAGGTATTATTCGTCGCCAAGGTGAAAAAGTCGCTATCTTATGCTTTGGTACATTATTAAGCCACGCATTAGTCGCTGCCGAGCAACTCAATGCAACTGTCATTGATATGCGCTTTGTTAAACCTTTAGACGAAGCCCTGATCCTTGAAATAGCCGAGACTCATGATGTTCTTGTCACTCTCGAAGAAAATGCCATCATGGGTGGTGCAGGTAGCGGCGTGAATGAATTCTTAATGCATGAGAAAAAAATCATTCCAACCTTAAACCTTGGTTTACCTGACTATTTTATTTCTCAAGGTACTCAAGAGGAACTTATTGCTGAATTAGGCTTAGATTCCACTGGTATTGTTAATTCTATTAATAACTACTTAGCCAAATAATTTTATCTCTAGGGCATTGCATCAACACGCAATGCCCTCATTCAATCACAAAGCCAATCACTCTTATTCTCTTTCTTAATATATTAGAAAAATTTTTAACTCTTTGTTATTTTTTAATCGCTAATATTAATTTTAAAAATCCCCCTTGTCACATTTATATTATATTTGTAGATCATTACAGTAAAATATAAAACTAAATATAATCAGCTTATCTACAATGATATTCAGCTATTTACCTAAAATCAGAATATAAACAAAACTTTCGTCTTGAATGTAAATTCCTAAAATAAAGACATGCAAATTATTTTAAAATCTATTAATATAATATTCTTCACTGCATGATGGAACATTTAAGCTTTGAATTAGATTCAGTGTATATAATTATAAGCTATAAATTTTTATATAAAATATATGATGAGCTTTAATGAAAGTTACATTATATTTAACAATTTTAACCAAAAGTTAATAATTAATTATTTTGTTTTCTTAATTAAAAAACCAGGAAACAAATAAACGCTATTCCAACTACAATTTTTATATAGTTTCTTTTTATTTAGTCAATTTTAATAAATGGATTTGGGAGCGCTTATGTGTGGACAATATATTAATGAACCTTTGTATTTATCTATCGCAAACTGGGTAATGAAAAAAGGCTGCTGGACTACAGCTAGAGAAATATCTAATCACTTTGATATTCCGCATCCTAATGCAGTCAATATTGTTTCTTATATTTTATCTGACGTAGCCGAAATTCAATGCGAAGTTAAGATGATCCCGAATAAATTATCGGGTCGCGGTTGCCAATGTCAAAGATTAATCAAAGTGACAAAAATTGATAACCAGCTTTATGCACGTTTAAGAAGTCATCAAGCTGAAAAAGTCACTATCGATTCTCCTATAAAAGCGGCCTCTATGCCACCAAGTGAATTAAATCGAGAGCAAAAATGGCAATGGATGCTATCAAAAGCACAGCGTCGTTAAACCTATTTCTTAGCTTCACACCAATAAAAAACGCAGACTTCACTATCTGCGTTTTTTATTTTACACCCTTTTATTGAATCACTGCCCCTTCGGTTTAACATCCGTTGTACCAACTAATTTAGGCCGATCAACGTCAAACTCTGTCAACGGTTTGGCTTCCTGTAAGGATCGCTGATATCGGACCGCTAAGTCTTGGTATTCTTTCGTGTTTAACCGTTTCCAATACAGTTCATCATCAGTCACTGAACGTAAAAACCGTGCAGGACTTCCGACCAACATCTGACGATTTTCGCCTTGAAAACCGGCCTTAACAAAGCTCATCGCGGCAACAATACTTTCCTCACCAATCACAGCATCATCCATAACAACACTGTTCATTCCAATCAAAGCATCACGGCCAATAATGCATCCATGTAAAATAGCTCCGTGGCCTATATGTCCGCATTCATGGACAATGGTTTCTACATCACTATAACCATGCATAATGCAGCAGTCCTGAATATTCGCGCCTTTTTCTATGATCAAACGGCCATAATCCCCACGTAAAGAAGCATTCGGCCCAATGAAAACGCCTTCACCAATAATAACATCACCAATCACTACCGCTGATGGGTGTACATATGCGGTAGGGTGAACAACGGGGGTCACCCCTTCAAAAGCGTAAAAAGTCAAAATTCACCTCGCTGCTAGCGTAACTAGCGCCCTGTCCAACTTGGTGAACGTTTTTCGGCAAATGCCAATGGGCCTTCTGTTGCATCTTCAGAGTGTAAAACCGCAGGGTAGTTTGTCAGCACACCACTGCGCATGAGTTTATATCCCTCTTCAACAGTGAGCTCTCCTGTTGTACGGAAAATTTCTTTCAGTGCAGCGACAGCGAGTGGCGCACTTTGCGTAATTTGTTCCGCCAGCTCACGCGCTTTGTCCATTAAGTTTTCAATGGGTACAACATCGTTAGCTATTCCCCAACGTAATGCTTCCTGCGCATCCATTCTTCTACCCGTCATCACCATTTCATTCACAATGGGGGCTGGAAGAATTTTAGGTAAGCGTAAGACACCACCGCTATCAGGGACAATGCCAAGTTGTGCTTCTGGTAATGCAAAGCTCGCATTTTCAGAACAGATAATCATATCTGCCGCTAAAGCTAATTCGAAACCTCCACCAAACGCATAACCATTTACAGCGGCAATTACAGGCTTGTTTAGATTGAAAATTTCAGTAAGCCCTGCAAAACCACCTGGGCCAAAATCAGCATCTGGGGCTTCACCTTCTGCTGCAGATTTTAAATCCCAACCCGCAGAGAAGAACCGTTCACCTGCGCCGGTAATAATCGCAACGCGTAATGATGGGTCATCACGGAAGTTGAGGAAAACTTCCCCCATATTGAAACTGGTTTTCGCATCAATAGCATTTGCTTTAGGTCTATCAAGTACGATTTCTAAAATAGAGCCATTACGGGTAACTTTTAATGATTCGCTCATAGTGTAATCCTTTAATGATCATGTGCTGACATTTTGGTTGCAAATGGTTACAACCAAAACGTTCGCGTAATTAATAGAATTATTCGATTATTTCAGATGTTTTTTCAGTACTTTCCCAGAACAGTTGCGCGGTAAATCTTTACGTACCTCAACCCATGACGGCACTTTAAATTTTGCCATTTGCTTTTCACAGAAAGCGAAAAACTCTTCTTGCGTTAAGGTTTCACCCTCTTCTAGCACAATAAAGGCTTTAATGGCTTCATCACGAATTTCATCAGCAACACCTATCACGGCTACGTCAACGATAGCGGGATGTGAAGCAATGATATTTTCAATCTCACTGCACGAAACGTTCTCTCCGCACCGTTTGATCATGTTCATGCTTCTATCCACAAAATAGAAAAAGCCATCATCATCTTGATAAGCAAAGTCTCCGGTATGCATCCAACCTTGTTTATCGAAAGCTTTCTCCGTCGCTTCAGGGTTGTTGTAGTATTCTTTAAACAAGGTTTTACCGCGTTCCCCTTTAACACAAAGCTCGCCTATCACACCTGCAGCAACAGGCTGATTGTTTTCATCCCTAATTTGCGCTTTATAGCAAAAGCCTGGGCGACCGATAGATGGCCAGCGACGAATGTCACCAGGCCTATCACCAATCAAACCGACGATGGTTTCCGTCATGCCATATGAGGTCAAAAAACGCTTCACCGCAAAACGCGCCATAAATTGGTCTTTTTCCTCATCACTCAAATTGAGATAGAACATCGCTTCACGTAAACAATGGTCTTTTTCGTTATCTGCCAGAGGTTGGCTTAATAACGTGCGGATCATCATTGGGATCAACTCAACCACCGTCGCTCGATGTTTCACGACTTGTTGCCAGAAGCGTCGTGCACTGTACTTTTCAAGTAATACAAAAGTGGCTCCCACCGAAAAGGCGGCCATGGATACCGTACACTGGCAATCGATATGAAAAACAGGCATAACAGTCAGATAAATATCATCTGAGCGCAGTGTGTTCTGCCAAGAAGAGTAGTAACCCGCAAAACGTAAGTTATAGTGGGTAATGATCACCCCTTTGGGCTTTGAGGTCGTGCCTGAGGTAAATAAAATTTCCGCGGTATCATTAACACTTAGCGCAATGAGTTGCGATAATTCAATGGGTTTTTGTGCTTGTTCAAACAAAAAGTCTGAAACCCCGTTGTGTTGTTTAACGGGGGTATCCGAAATTAAAAAAATATGTTCAAGGCTGGTACTTTCATCATCTAGTACAGGTTGATAAATATCTAAAAAAGTCGCACAAGTCACGACCATCCGTGGCTGGCAGTTTTGCATGATCCAAGCGGCTTCATTGTATTTATAACGCGCATTAACAGGGACCATAATCGCCCCAATTTTTGCCAATCCAAACCAGCAAAAGAAAAACTCTGGGCAATTATCTAAATGTAAAGCAACCTTATCCCCTTTTTGAATGCCATAAGCTAAAAAGAGATTTGCTGTGCGATTAATTTGTTCATTCATCTCGATATAGCTGAATTCACGAACATTTCCATCACAGGATTCAAAGATAAGCGCCTTATTATTACCGTGGGTTAACGCTAGATCATCCCACATTTGACGCAAATTTTGTTTACCGATTACATCCATTAATTGTTTCCCATCATTTCCCTGATGAGTATTCAGACCAATGAATTAATTGACCTGAATACCCATTCAATTAATCCACTATTTTGGCCAGTCCTTTGCCGACTAACCCCCGAATATCTTTTTCGCTATATCCAATATTTTTCAATATATCAGTGGTATCCATGCCATGTGATGGCATACCGCGCCATATTTGGCCCGGATTATTTTTGAATTTTGGCATAACGTTTGGACCACGACATGTGCGCCCATCCATGGTCTGCCAGCTGGTAATCGACTCCCGAGCTATGTATTGAGGGTTAGTATCTAGCTCAGGAATAGTTAATACTTTCGCACTTGCAATGTTCAGCTCAGCCAACCTTGCTAACACCTCATCAATCGAGCGTGCGCCTAGCCATTCATCGAGTTTTTCTTCCATTAAAGGTCCATAAGGACATTCAATTCGATGAATGAGCTGAGTCCCTTCAGGTATTTCTGGCGTTCCTAGTAAATGACCAAGACCAATATCTTTAAATATTTCTTGTACTTGAGTGATACCAACGACTTCCATCACAATATAGCCATCATTACAGCTATAGAGCCCACAACCCGCATAGTACGGGTCTTTCCCTTTAGTCATACGTGGGCAAATTTCGCCACCATTGAAGTAATCCATCATGAAATATTGCCCCATACGCAACATCACTTCGTACATGGCGATATCAATGCTTTCCCCTTTACCCGTTTCACGCGCTTTATACAGTGCTGCGAGAGCCGCTGTTGTGGCGGTCATGCCAGAAAAATAATCTGCGGTATAAGGGAAGGCAGGCATTGGCTGGTCTTTATCACCATTTTGGATAAGATAACCACTGAAAGCCTGTGCAATGGTATTGTAGGCCGCTAGGTTAGTGTATTGAGGGTCGCCATATTGTCCGAAGCCTGATAAATGAGCGATAACCAATTTTGGGTTGTGTTCCCAAAGTACCTCATCGGTGATCCCTCTACGGGCAAATGCGGGTCCTTTACTAGCCTCAATGAATATATCCGTTGTTTCCATTAGCTTCAGGAATGCTTCTCGCCCTTCATCTTTAAAGATATTCAGTGATAATGCACGCAGGTTACGCCTTGATAACTGAGGATAATTAGGCTGAACACGAATGGTATCCGCCCACGCTACGTTCTCTATCCAAATCACTTCTGCGCCCCACTCTGCAAACATTTGTCCTGCAAATGGGCCGGCTATTTCAATCCCTGAAAATACCACTCTGACCCCAGCTAATGGGCCAAACTCTGGCATAGGTAGATGCTCTGCCATGTTCTCGTCTCCTGTGAAACTTGGTTGGCACTCTAAAAAGGCCAACCAATCAGCATTCTGTTATTAACGGTACTGTTTCAGTACGCTGCGGCCTAATGTCAGTATTTGCATTTCATCTGAGCCACCAGAGACACGATCCACACGTAAGTCACGCCAGAAACGTGCAATTCGATGCTCACCTGCAATTCCAACACCGCCGAGGACTTGCATCGCAGAATCCACAACTTCAAATGCTGCATTTGCACAAAAGTATTTACACATCGCTGCATCACCTGAGGTGATCAATCCGTTGTCACTCTTCCATGCAGTTTCATATAACATGTTGCGCATTGAATTGAGCTTGATCGCCATATGTGCAAATTTTTCTTGAATTAATTGGTAACGACCAATTGCTTCACCAAATTGAACACGCTGATTTGCATAGCGAGCCGCGTCCTCGAACGCACACATCGCAGTACCATAGTTAGTTAAGGCCACTAAGAAACGTTCATGATCGAACTCTTCTTTTACACGGTTAAAACCATTACCTTCACGGCCGAACATATCTTTTTCATCAAGTTCAACGTTATCGAACGTGATTTCACAGCAGCTATCCATGCGTAAACCCAGTTTCTCAAGTTTATTCACCTTGATACCCGGTTTGCTCATATCCAAAAACCACTCTGTAAAGACAGGTTTATCTGGCGAATCTGCATCACGGCTCATCACCACGATATACGGCGTGTAGGCACTACTGGTGATAAAGCATTTGCTACCATTGAGGTACACTTTGCCATTACGACGCTGATAAGTAGTTTGCAAACTACCGACATCAGAACCCGCACTCGGCTCAGTAATTGCCGAGTTCCACATTTGTTTACCTGTACCGCGAAACGCCATGATTTTATCAATTTGCTCTTGAGTTCCTTCTCTAAGTACGGTGTTAAACCCTCCGGGTAATTGGTACAACACATACGTTGGTGCGCCTAAACGGCCTAATTCCATCCATACCGCAGCGACTGTAATAAACCCTGCGTTTAAACCACCGTGTTCTTCTGGGATCAGCAGGTTATCGATTTCCATATCTGCTAACGCTTTTACGAAACGTTCAGGATATTGGCTGTCACGGTCACACTGTGCGAAATAGCTTTCCCAGTTCTCACTGGCCATCAGTTCACGGATCCCTGCGACAAACAGCTCCTGCTCATCATTCAATCTAAAATCCATATCAATAACCTCTTACATGTTGTTTTTGAATAAATTAGTCATTTTTCCAATGCACTTTGGCATCTTTAATAAATGAAAGCGTTACCATGATATTGACGAAAAAAAGTGGGCATCCTCCGGCAATTATTGCTGTTTGAATCGGTTTTAATCCGCCTAAAGCCAGTAATACAATGCCGATAATACCGACTAAGACAGACCAACCAATGCGTACTAATAACGGAGGCTCATCACCATCTTTCACTGCGCGACAAGTCGACATAGCGAGAGTGTAGGAACAGGCATTGATGAGTGTCACCGTTGCGATAAAGCAGAGGATGAAGAAGCCCCAAATTGTTACAGTGCTCAAAGGTAAGGCAGCCCATGTCTCAATAATGGCGCGTGCAACGCCGAATTCTTCAATCAGTTTTGGAATATTGATAATGTCTTTATCAATAAGCTGTAACGTATTACTGCCTAAAATAGTCCAAATTAATGTTGTTCCCGCAGTTAACCCCGCCACCATACCAATACACAATTCACGAACAGTACGGCCTTTGGAAATACGTGCTAGGAAAATACACATTTGGATGGCATAGATAACCCACCATGCCCAGTAAAATACGGTCCAGCCTTGTGGGAAGCCACTTTTACCTACTGCATCTGTATAGAACAGCATGCGAGGCATATACATCATTAGGACACCAATAGAATCGGTGAAATAGTTCACAATGAAGCTAGCGCCACCAACAATAAATACCCATCCCAACATCAAGAAACTCAGATAGCTACGGACGTCACTGGCAATTTTCACCCCTTTTTGTAGGCCAAAAGCCACACAAATTGCATTTAGGATGATCCAACAGAAGATAATGATGGCATCGAGTTCAAGGGTATGAGGAATTCCAAACAGGTATTGAATACACTCGGTAACCAGCGGTGTTGCTAACCCTAAACTGGTTCCCATTGCTAGTATCAATGCAACAAGGTAAAAGTTATCAACAATGGTACCGAACCAACCATTCGCACGCTTTTCCCCCACCAGCGGAACTAACGTGCTACTTGGACGAATAACATCCATTTTGCGGACAAAGAAGAAATAACCGAATGCGACAGATAAAAAGCTATAGGTAGCCCAAGGTAATGGCCCCCAATGGAACAAACTGTATGCAAGTCCGATATTTTTGGCCTCGTTTGAATAAGATTCAAAGCCAAAAGGCGGCGCAGAAACGTAATAATAGATTTCAATCGACCCCCAAAACAGTACCGCAGCGGAGGTACAAGATGCGAACATCATAAAAATCCAGCTCGCACGGCTAAATTCAGGTTTCTCTTCCCCTAAACGTTTTTTGGCATAAGGTCCTAAAATTAACCAAAACCATCCACCAAACATCACAACCATGTACCACTCAAATGCCCAGCCCCATACATTAGTGACATAGCTAAAGACTTGGTTGATCACCTCATTCGAAGCATCAAGATCACGGACAGTTAGCCAACACAATAGTCCCACAATGATCAGTGGTGGAAAAAAAACTTTTGGTTCTATTCCACCCTTTTTATTTTCTTTGCTCATAGTTCGTTCCCAATTTATTATTTAATATATAAGCTTTAAGAACAGATATTATTTAACACCCCATCACTTATTTATTATTAAGCCCCATAAAACTTTAAAAATTTAAATACACATTAATTCATTCACTATTCAAATCATGTCGACTCGTCATTAACAATTCTGTTATTAAGGTCACAATATTATTCGTGATAAATATTTGTTATTATTTTTCGGAGTTAAAAACAAAAAATAACCAACAAATACATACAGATAAAATATCATGTAACATTAATGTTATTAAACACCTTCAGTATTGGTGACTAGAGTAGCAATATTGAACATTTCGTTGATAAGTTAATGATTTTTACAATATTGGTGAGTAGTGTATCAGTATGAATATTTAAACTGGCTTTAATTTAATGTTTTCAATATTGGTGACTCAGGCTTTATTTTTAAATACCCAGTTCATGATAATTATATAATCCGAAACCGAAACGGATCATATTTATTAATTATATTTTAGGAGATGTAATGAATATTATTACATGCTACAAATCTGTTCCCGATGAACAAGATATTATTGTAAATAGCTCAGATGGCTCTTTAGACTTTTCGCGTGCCGATACCAAAATTAGTCAATATGATTTAAATGCAATTGAAGCGGCTAACCAAATTAAAGCGCAACAAGCAGACAGCAAAGTGATTGCGTTAAGTGTCGGTGGTAAAGCACTGACCAACATGAAAGCGCGTAAAGATGTTTTATCTCGTGGTCCAGATGAACTTGTGGTTGTTATTGATGACCAGCTAGAACACGCCCTACCGCATCAAACCGCTCTGACCTTAAGCTCTGCGGTTCAAAAAGTCGGTTTTGATTTAATCATTTGTGGCGATGGTTCCGCTGATTTAAATTCGCAACAAGTTAGTCTCTTAATGGGTGAAGCACTGCAAATCTCTGCAATTAATGGTGTGAAAAAAATTGTTTCAATGACCGCTGACACCGTGATTGTAGAACGTGAGCTAGAAGATGAAATCGAAACGCTATCTATGCCATTACCAGCCATCATCGCAGTTACCTCCGATATTAACGTTCCTGTTATTCCCTCAATGAAAGCAATTTTAGGTGCAGCTAAAAAACCCGTTCAAGCTTGGACTATGGCTGATATTGGGCTAGATAACGTTGCCGCACTTTCTGCGCAATCTATCGCAGCACCTAAGCAAAAAGCCCGCCAACGTATCATCATTGAAGGTGATGGCGAAGAGCAAATTGCACAGTTTGCTGAACATTTAAGAAAAATCATTTAATCGGAGGCGTTATGAGCAAATTATCAACCGTTTGGGTATTTAGTGACATGACATCTCGCTTACCTGAACTTATCGGTGGCGCCCTATCCCTTGGAGAGCAAGTCAACGTATTAACACTCGATGACGTGCAAAGCTCACAAGCTTTTCAACTGGGTGCAACCCAAGTTTTTCAACTCGCAGGTAAACCTAACGATCGCATTATTGAAGATTATGCAGACACTATCGTTTCAACCATCAAACAGCATGGCGATAACGGTTTACTGCTATTACCTAACACCCGTAGGGGTAAATTATTGGCTGCACGTTTAGGCGCTAGACTGCAAGCAGCCGTTTCTAACGATGCAGCAGCAATTACAATCGAATCAGGAAAACCCGTTATTAAACATATGGTTTATGGCGGTCTAGCCTTTGGTCAAGAAACCTTAGAGAGCTCATTTTCGATTGCCACCCTCGCGACAGGTACATTTGAAGCTGCACAAAATGATGCATCACGTAGCGGTACGGCTCAAGCTGTGCAATGGGTCGAACCAAAACAATCTATTGTACGTACCTCGGTTCAGAAAAAAACAGGTAACTCCGTTGAACTAGACAAAGCCCGTCTGGTTGTTAGTGTAGGGCGCGGGATCGGTAGCCAAGAAAACATTGCGATTGCCAAAGCGTTGGCTGATGCAATTGGCGCCGAAGTTGCTTGTTCACGCCCTGTTGCAGAGAACGAAAAATGGATGGAGCATGAGCGCTACGTTGGGATATCCAACTTAATGTTAAAACCAGAGCTCTATCTCGCGGTAGGGATCTCAGGCCAGATCCAACACATGGTTGGCGCAAATGGTGCCCAAACTATCGTGGCCATTAACAAAGACAAAAATGCCCCTATTTTCCAATTCGCAGACTATGGGATCGTTGGGGATTTATTCAAAATCCTTCCTGCACTTACTCAACAACTGGCTAAATAAACTCAATAACAGTGGGGCTTCGTCCTCACTGTTTAGTGACCTTTGGAGAAACTATGTCCGATGATATTTTTGATGCAATCATTGTAGGCGCAGGCCTAGCTGGTTCGGTTGCTGCACTGGTTCTTGCCCGTGAAGGTGCTCAAGTTCTCCTAATTGAACGAGGAAACTACGCGGGCGGTAAAAACGTAACAGGCGGGCGAATGTATGCCCATAGTTTAGAACGCATTATTCCTGGATTTACCCAAGAAGCGCCCATCGAACGCATGATCACCCGAGAAAAACTGTCATTTATGACAGAAACAGGGGCTGTCACCGTCGATTTCCAAAATGCAGCTGAACAAAAACCAGAAGAAACCTCTTGGTCAGTGCTACGTGGCAAACTCGACCCATGGCTAGTCGAACAAGCTGAAAATGCTGGCGCACAATGCATCACCGGTATTCGTGTTGATAAGCTCGTAGAGCGGGATGGTAAAGTCGTTGGTGTCGAAGCTGATGGTGATGTACTTGAAGCTAAAGTCGTGATCCTCGCTGACGGAGTAAATTCTCTGCTCGCTGAACAGCTTGGTATGACAAAACGCGTTAGTGCAGAACATGTCGCTGTTGGTGTAAAAGAGCTCATTGAACTACCGAAAGATGTCCTAGCTAATCGCTTTAACCTTAAAGAAAAAGAAGGTGTTGCTTGGTTATTTGCTGGTACACCTACCGATGGCTTAATGGGAGGCGGCTTCCTATATACCAACGAAGATACGATTTCTTTAGGTTTAGTTTGCGGTTTACACCACATAAAAGACGCCAAAAAGTCTGTCCCTCAAATGTTGGAAGACTTTAAAAATCACCCTGCCGTCGCCCCCCTGATTGAAGGTGGGAAAATGCTTGAATATGCCGCACACGTCGTCCCTGAAGCAGGTCTAAAAATGCAATCCGAATTGGTACGCGATGGCGTTTTAATTGCTGGTGATGCCGCGGGTATGTGCATGAACTTAGGCTTTACCATTCGCGGAATGGACTTAGCGGTCGCTTCGGGTGAAGCCGCAGCAAATGCAGTACTTAATGCCATGAAAAAAGAGGACTTTAGTAAACAAGGGCTCAGTGAGTACCTCAAATTACTCAATGAAGGCCCTCTTCGTGACATGAATATGTACCAAAAAATGCCTGAATTTTTGGATAATCCACGCATGTTCTCTGCCTACCCAGAAATGGCTGTCGGTATTGCGAAAAAGCTATTCACTATTTCAGATGAAGCGCCTGTCCCGCTACGTAAAACCATGTTACAACACGCGAAAACAGTGGGCTTTATGAATTTGCTCAAGGATGGAATTAAAGGAGTCAGAGCAATATGAGTAATCCAGTCAATGTTGATGTCAAACTCGGTATTAATAAATTTAATGTCGATGAAGAAAGCCCACATATTGTTGTGAAAGAGCATCCAGACATGCAGGTGCTCGAAACATTAACCAAAGCCTGTCCAGCAGGTTTGTATAAAAAACAAGAAGATGGTTCCGTTCGTTTCGACTATGCCGGCTGCCTTGAATGTGGCACTTGCCGTATTCTAGGCCTAGATAGTGCATTAGAAAAATGGGAATACCCACGCGGCACATTTGGCATTGAATTTCGTTACGGCTGATTATTTCGTATTACTCTCGAAGTGACATACTTCGAGAGCTTTTGAGCAGTTATTTGCGCTGATACAGGGATGCATAATGAAACCAAAAAGTTTTGATGACATTCAGTTTTCTTCCGTTCACCGGCGGATCATGCTGTGGGGTAGCGGTGGGCCTTTTCTGGATGGTTATGTATTAGTCCTAATTGGTGTTGCTTTAGAACAACTTACCCCTGTATTAAGCTTAAGTAGCGAATGGATTGGCTTACTCGGTGCAGCAACATTAGCGGGCCTATTCATTGGTACTTCTCTATTCGGCTATATTTGCGACCAAGTCGGTCGTCGTAAAATGTTTTTAATTGATATTGTTGCCATTGGTGCTATTTCTGTTGCGACCATGTTTGTCTCAACACCGATGGAGCTACTTATCATGCGGTTCTTAATCGGGATAGTAATTGGTGCAGATTACCCAATTGCAACATCAATGATCACCGAATTCTCTAATACCAAGCAGCGTGCATTTGCTGTCGGCTTTATTGCCGCAATGTGGTATGTGGGTGCAACCTGTGCCAATCTCGTCGGTTATATGTTGTATGACGTGGAAGATGGCTGGCGCTGGATGCTCGGTAGCTCAGTGATCCCTTGTATTATCATTTTGATTGGTCGTTTTGATTTACCTGAATCACCTCTTTGGCTGATCCGCAAAGGGCGCATTAAAGAATGTGAAAAAATGATGGAAAAGCTGTTTGGTCAGCCCGTGGTATTTGAAGCCGAAGAACAACAAAAAACGCATTTCATCCAATTATTCACTAAGCGCCATTTTTCTTTCGTTCTATTCACTGCCATTATTTGGACCTGTCAAGTGATCCCGATGTTTGCAATTTATACCTTTGGCCCACAAATTGTTGGGCAACTCGGTTGGGATCAGGGGAAAAATGCCGCACTGGGTAACGTGGTTATCAGCCTGTTCTTCATGTTAGGCTGCTTACCCGCGATGTATTGGTTAAATAAAATGGGCCGGCGGCCACTATTGATTGGTAGCTTTGCGCTTATGACCCTTGCTCTTGCCATACTTGGGTTATTCTCAAACCTCGGTATTTGCCTCGTGATTATCATGTTTGGTATTTACGCATTTTTCTCTGGGGGCCCAGGAATTTTACAATGGCTTTACCCTAATGAACTGTTTCCAACGGATATTCGTGCCTCTGCCGTTGGGGTAATAATGTCCATCAGCCGGATTGGAACCATTTTTTCAACGTGGGCATTACCGCTGTTTATCACTAAATATGGGGTCAGTTCGGTAGTGCTGATGGGGGCGGGTGTTTCACTTATAGGGTTGATTGTCTCAGTTCTATTTGCCCCCGAAACCAAAGGATTAACCTTAGCACAAACCTCCGTGATGGGTATTCGGCGTGGAAAGAAGTAAGAGAAGCAAGAGAAGTTACTACGATGAGCAATAATATCCAATACGCTAAATAGTTTGCGTTATGGCTAGGCGGCAAGTGAATAAGCCCCTAGGAGCATACAAAAGTATGTGACTAGGGCGAATGAACGCGGCCAATAACGCCACAGCGCAAAAAAATATGACGCGTATTTAGTTGGTTGAGAACGGCATAACCTCATACCAAACCAACAACCAAATAGTGAAATACGCAAAAATGGCCGCAATGATATCATCAATCATAATACCAAAACCGCCGCTGACTTTTCGGTCAAAAAACCGTATTGGCCATGGTTTCCACATGTCATAAATACGGAAAATAAAGAATGCGGTGATGACCCACTCATAATCAACAACAGGGATCGCCATTAGCGTAATCCACATCCCGATAAATTCATCCCAAACAATGCTACCATGATCATGAATTTTCATATCGTCGGAAGCGCGCTGGCAAATTAGGCAACCAATCCAAAAACCCACGACAATGAGTACCCACACACTCCAAATAGGCATATTTGCCATTAATAACCAAAAAGGTATCGCAGCAAGAGAGCCCATTGTGCCAGGCACAATAGGCGAAAGGCCACTACCAAAGCCCGTAGCCAATAAGTGCCAAGGATTACGCATATTTAGCCGTTTTTTTGCTTCTGCTTTTTCTTGGCGACTTGCCATTCTATGCACCTTCCGAAACAAAATGATCGAAACCTTTTAGGTTTACATCAACTTCTTGGTTATTGCAAAAGTAGCTAATTCCTTCAGACTGCGGCTTAATTTGCCCAATACACGTGAAGCCTGATCCCGTATGCGCTAATGCCATCTCTAACGCCCCACGATTAATTTCAGGAACGGTAAAGCAGAGTTCATAATCTTCACCACCACTCAAAGACCATAAACGCCCTTGTTCAAGACTACAACTTTGTCTCAATGCTTCTGATTGAGGCAATGCATCTAAATTAATGCGTGCGCCACAACCACTCGCTTTCAAAATATGGTTAAGATCAGAAACTAACCCATCCGAAATATCAATTGCTGAAGAAGCCAGGTTTCTCAACGCTTGGCCTTGTAAAATACGTGGCTGCGGACGTAAATGACGCGCAATTAGCCATTCTTGATATTCTACATTTTCAACATTCAGTTTATCTTGCAAAATAGCTAAGCCTGCCGCGCTATCACCGAGAGTGCCAGTAACATAAATCCAATCACCATTACGCGCCCCTGCGCGAGACATCGCCTTACCATTTGGTACTAAGCCATGAACCGTGTAGGTTAAACTCATTGGCCCGCGTGTTGTATCACCACCAATCAATTGCATTCCATAATAGTTAAGCTGTTCAAATAAACTATCACTAAAGGATTGCAACCAATCACAATCAACGCAAGGCAATGTAATTGCTAAAGAAACCCATGCAGGATCCGCCCCCATCGCCGCAAGGTCACTTAAATTAGAGGCTAATGATTTATAAGCGAGATCAGCTGGTGAAATAGTTGGTAGGAAGTGAATACCAGAAACAAGAGTGTCAGTGCTTACAGCAAGTTGCTGTTTTTCTGGAATGGTCATCAACGCACAGTCATCCCCAATACCGATATTAACATCACGTCGGTTAGTGGTTTGACGGTTAAAATAACGCGCGATGAGGTCAAATTCGCCATATGACATGGTAGATTTTCCGTTTTCGCTATATCTATTTTCGTTTGAGACGAAGCAAATAATTTACACCCTAATAATTCAATAATAGGTAAATAATGCATAATTGCTAACCTAAATAATGTATCTAATTAGCCACAATTATTTTTCGCTCACCTATCATTGAAATATCGCGAGCATATAAACACAAAGGTAGACTGGAACCCAGCCTACCTATTTATTACCGTAGTGCTACAGGAGGGAACCCTGATATTATTATTTTTTACGGCGAACCGCAGGTGCAGCTTTGTCTAACACGCCATTAACGAATTTATGGCTATCTTCTGCGCCAAAAACTTTCGCTAATTCAATACCTTCATTGATTGCGACTTTATAAGGTACATCTTCACGGAAACTTAATTCAAACATGGAGACACGTAAAATCGCTTTTTCTACCTGCCCTAACTCTTCGAGCTGACGAGATAAATAAGGCGCCATCAGTTGATCAAGTTTTGTCGCGTTGGTTGCAACACCTGATAACAGTTCACGAAAATAGTTTACGTCGACGTCTGACATGTCCTGTTCAGCAATAAACTCATATTCGACTTCAGCAATTGGATTGCCAGATAATTGCCATGAATAAATGGCCTGTACAGCACACTCACGAGCGCGGCGACGAGCAGCAGGTTTCACAAGATTCCCCTTAAATTTAAAAACTGTACACAAAAAACACTTGTTGCAATGCGTTATCTACACCATTGTGGCGAAAAAACGGCAACATAGAGCTAGCTGTGTATTATTTGCCTTTGATGGCCTTAATTACATTAATCATTTCCAGTGCTGTCAGTGCAGCTTCAGCACCTTTATTACCTGCTTTAGTACCCGCACGTTCAATGGCTTGTTCGATATTTTCAGTGGTTAACACACCAAAAGTCACTGGTACTTCACTGTTCATCGCGACATGAGATAGGCCGGAGCTACATTCACCTGCAACATATTCAAAGTGAGCGGTACCGCCACGAATAACTGTACCTAATGCAATGACGGCATCGTATTTATTCGTTTCAACTAATGCTTTTGTGGTCAACGGCAGCTCATAAGCGCCTGGAACCCACACAATGGTAATGTTGTCATTTGAAACCTGACCAATGCGTTCTAACGCATCAACAGCACCTTCCAGCAGACTATCATTAATAAAGTTGTTAAAACGAGCGATAGCGATAGCAACACGCGCTTGTGGAGCAGCAACAACACCTTTAATTACGTTCATAGCCTTCCTCTAATATTAATTATAACCCGCGGGGCGCGGATTTTATCACATTCTTTCGTGTACCGTACGTATGATTTTCAAAAAAAACACTTACCATACGGGACGAAGCCTGACACGTAGGTCTGGCCCAACTTGCTTCACTTCTGTAAATTCAAATTTTGGCGCATCAATAAGGGCATTAAGCGGAGGGAAGTCCACTAGGCCTCGAGCGCTACTTCCTAATAATTTAGGCGCAATATAGACAATCAGCTCATCCACTAAACCTAACTTAAGCAATGAGCCTGCAAGTTTTGCCCCTGCCTCAACCCAAATACTATTCACATTACGTTTAGCCAGTTGCATCATTAAAATAACCAGATCAGTGCCGCTTTCATCTGCAGGAATAGCAATTTGCTCAACTTGCCCTTGCCATACTGCATTTTCATCTGGGTTTGAACGCACCAACCAACATTCGCCATCTAATTGAGTGACGCTATGCTCAGGAGTCACGCGATTGTGGTTATCTAACACAATGCGGATAGGTTGACGGACTTGTTCTTCAGGGTAAATTTGCTGAATATCGCTAGGTAATTCTTTCCAGCGCACCGTTAACGAAGGGTCATCCGCAACCACGGTGCTACTTGTGCTTAAGATAGCACTAGCCTCGGCGCGAAGAGCTTGTACATCTTTACGAGCCGCGGGGCTGGTGATCCACTTACTTTCCCCAGATCCAAGGGCAGTTTTGCCATCGAGTGAAGCGGCGAGTTTTAATTGAATATAGGGAAAGCCAGTACGCATACGTTTTAAAAAGCCGCGGTTAGCCGCTTCTGCATCATCTAATAAAACATTGCTGCGCGTTTCAATTCCGGCTTGTGACAGCATATACAGGCCACGGCCCGCAACTTGAGGGTTTGGGTCTTGCATGGCAGCGACGACTCGGCTTACACCTGCATTGATCAGCGCTTCTGCGCAAGGCGGGGTACGGCCGTGATGGCTACATGGTTCAAGGGTGACATACGCTGTTGCCCCTTGCGCTTTATCACCGGCCATTCTTAATGCGTGAACCTCAGCATGGGGTTCACCTGCTTTTTGGTGATACCCCTCACCAACAATGACACCATCACGTACAATCACACACCCGACATTTGGGTTAGGTGATGTGGTGAAACGCCCTTTTCGTGCTAATTCAAAGGCACGAGCCATATAAATGTTGTCTTGTTCAATCATTGGCGTTAATCCTGTAATTTAGCGATTTCTTCGCCAAATTCACGCACATCTTCAAAACTGCGATAAACAGAAGCAAAACGGATATAGGCAACTTTATCGAGCTTTTTCAGCTCATCCATAACCAAACCGCCAATTAATTTCGACGGAACCTCACGTTCCCCGGTGGCCCTAAGCTGGGATTTAATCGAAATAATGGCTTGTTCAATAGCATCAGAACTTACAGGGCGTTTTTCTAATGCCTTTTGCATGCCTCGGTTAAGCTTTTCTTCATCAAAAGGTTCGCGAATATCATCGCTTTTAATGACCCTAGGCATAACAAGTTCAGCAACTTCAAAGGTTGTGAAGCGTTCATGACAAAGTAAGCATTGGCGGCGTCTACGGACTTGGGACCCTTCACCGACCAGACGCGAGTCAATAACTTTCGTATCTACAGCTGAGCAGAATGGGCAGTGCATAGCGTTTCCTGAATCTATTTAGGGGGTGTTAGTTTACCCTACTATGTAAGAAAAAACACCCTAGAAGATGCCTCCTAGGGTGTTCTCGTTGCTCTTCATATTTCGCGTTGTAAGGGTGCTAGTATCGTTTATTACCCCTAGTCACATACTTATGTATGTCCCTAGGGATATCGTTCACTTGCTGCCTACTCACAACACGAACTATTTTAAGAACTAAGGCAGTAATGACTCTTGGTCTGCGCCTTCTTTTTCGACTTTCGCTTGCATCAAGTGTTCACGCTTCATACCCATCTTCAGTGCTAATGCAGAAGCCACGTAAATAGATGAGATAGTACCGATAGTTACACCGATTAACATCACCAATGAGAAGCCTTCCAACATTGCACCGCCAAATAGGTACAGCATCAGAACCACTAATAACGTGGTGGCTGATGTCATGATGGTACGGCTCAATGTTTGCGTCAAAGAGACGTTCATGATTTCGTATGGTGTACCACGGCGAATTTTACGGAAGTTCTCACGGATACGGTCTGATACAACGATACTGTCGTTCAGTGAATAACCGATAACCGACATCAATGATGCCACGATGGTCATATCTATCTCAATATGGAACAGAGACAGAATGCCTAAAGTAATTACCACGTCATGCGCGAGTGATAATACCGCACCCGCAGCTAAGCGCCATTCAAAACGGAAGCCGACATAAATCAAGATACAAATCAACGCAGTTAACAGAGCTAAAGCCCCTGTTTGCGCCAACTCAGCACCGACACTCGGCCCAACGAATTCAATACGCTTAACAGTTGCTTTGTCATCCACGCTCTGGTTGATGATTGTGATAATTTCTTTCCCAACTTCTTGACCCGCAGTGCCTTCAATTGGCGGAATGCGGATCATGATGTCGCGGCTACTACCAAAGTTTTGGATTAGTGGATCTTTATGGTTCGAGTTAGACAAGCTATCACGAATTTTATCCAAATCAGCTGGCTGACTTAAGTTGATTTCAATGACCGTACCACCAGTGAAATCTAAGCCCCAGTTAAAACCTTTGACGCCAATAATCACAAAAGAAGCAATCAGTAATACGATAGAAATACTAAAGGCAACGTTGTCCCAGCGCATAAAGTCATAAACTTTACGACCATAGTTCAATTGTTCAACAGAATAATCCTGTGCCACAACGTGCTCCTTAAATTGACAGCTTGTTAATACGTTTACCGCCGTAAAGCAGGTTCACAATAGCACGTGTACCGACAATAGCTGTAAACATAGAGGTTGCGACACCAATCGCTGTCGTAATCGCAAAGCCTTTAATCGACCCTGTACCCACCGCATAAAGAATAATGGCTGTGATCAGTGTCGTTAAGTTTGCGTCTGTAATACTTGAGAAGGCGCCTTTATAGCCTTCATGAATCGCTTGCTGGACAGACCGCCCATTTCGCAACTCTTCTTTTATCCGCTCATTAATGAGAACGTTCGCATCGACGGCAACCGCAAGGGTTAACACGATACCGGCAATACCTGGCATGGTAAGTGTCGCGCCCGGTAATAAGGACATTACACCAACAATTAGCACCAAGTTAGCCAACAGCGCGCTACTCGCAATCAAACCAAATTTACGATAGTAAATAATCATAAACAGGATTGAAGCTAACAGACCTGCAATACAAGCTTTTAGCCCTTGCTCGATATTTTGCATACCCAGTGTTGGACCTATGGTACGTTCTTCAACAATTTGGATTGGTGCAATCAACGCACCTGCACGTAACAGTAATGAAAGCTGGCGAGCTTCAGTACCATTAGTAATACCCGTAATACGGAATTTACTACCAAAACGCGCAGAAATACGTGCCGCATTGATGACTTTTTCATCTTTCACCAAAATTGAACGGCCCGTTGCGTCTTTTTTGCCACTGTCTTTGTATTCAACAAACAGCGTTGCCATCAGCTTGTCTTGGTTATCACGTGTAAAATCAGACATGATAGAACCACCAGCACTATCAAGGCTGATACTTACTTGTGGTTGACCATTTTCATCCGCTTCAGAGGTTGAATCCGTAATATGGTCACCCGTTAAGATCACACGCTTATATAACACGTAAGGCATGCCTTCACGGTCATATTTAACTTCTGAGTCACCTGGTACACGGCCACTTTCTGCTGCTGAAGAATCGACTGAAGTATTCACCAAACGGAATTCTAATGTCGCAGTCGCACCTAAAATCTCTTTTGCACGAGCGGTATCTTGAATACCCGGTAATTCAACGACAATTCGGTCAGCACCTTGGCGTTGAACAAGTGGCTCCGCAACACCTAATTGGTTTACACGGTTGCGAATAATAGTGATGTTCTGAGAAACCGCATAGTTACGAGCTTCACGTAAGCGCTCGTCGGTCATAACAGCAATCATCGTGTTATCGCTGCCATCACTAAAGACTAAATCAGGGTATTTACGAGACAATGCTTTTTCAGCTTGGCTACGATCATCCGCGTTACGAAAGCGAACTTCCACGCTGTAATCATTGCCTTTACGAATAGAAGAGTACGCAATGCCTTCTTGACGTAGGTCATTACGCAAACCATCCATGTTTTGTTCCTGCAATTTACCTAATGCAGTGTCCATATCAACTTCCATCAGGAAGTGAACCCCACCACGCAGATCAAGACCAAGCTTCATCGGTTCACCACCGATAGCTTCGAGCCACTTAGGCGTTGCAGGTGCAAGGTTTAATGCAACAACATACTGGTCACCCAGTGCATTCATGATCACTTCACGCGCACGTAACTGAACATCAGAGTTGTTGAATCGGGCTAAAATCGCCCCATTTTCTAGAGAGATAGATTTACTCTCAATTTTATCGTCTTTTAACGATTTTTGGACTTGGATCAGCGTTTGTTCATTGGCGGCGGTTCCCCGCACGCCAGTGATCTGAACAGCCGGATCCTCACCATATAGGTTTGGAAGCGCATAAAGCAAACCGATGAGGATCGCACAGATCAACATCAGATACTTCCACAAAGGATAACGGTTTAGCACGGCAGTTCCCTTCGGGAGAATCAGAATTAAATTGCTTTCATTGTGCCTTTAGGTAAAACAGCAGCAACGAAATCACGTTTGATGGTTACTTCTGTGTTCTCACTCAGCTCAAGAACCACATAACCGGTTTCAGACACTTTAGTTACACGTCCGATTAAACCACCAGTTGTTAAAACTTCATCACCTTTAGTGATAGATTCCATCAATTTACGGTGTTCTTTCGCACGTTTTTGCTGTGGACGCAAAATCATGAAATAGAAGATCAGCGCGAAAACAACAAGCATGATAACCATGGTGTATGGACTACCCTGCGCTGGTGCACCTGCTGACGCCGCCGCTTCAGAAATAAAAAAACTCATTCAACTTTCCTCATTGTTTTATTGAAAGCAATTTTACATACAAAAAAGCTAAGTTTGATATGCTACACAGATTAGTGGCATTTCGCACTTAAATTCACTCGATATTTAATGAAGGTTCGGGTTTACCAATCTTTTGGTAAAAATCTTTAGCAAACTCTTCAAAATTCCCATTTTCAATGGCTTGGCGAATACCTGCCATCAAACGCTGGTAATAACGTAAATTATGGATGGTATTGAGCCTTGCACCAAGGATTTCATTACATCTATCAAGGTGATGCAGATAAGCACGACTATAATGACGGCAAGTATAGCAGTCGCAATCAGCATCCAGTGTTGATGTGTCTGATTTATACTTAGCATTACGAATTTTTACCACGCCATTTGTCACAAATAAATGCCCATTTCGTGCATTTCGTGTTGGCATCACACAATCGAACATATCGATACCACGGCGAACCCCTTCCACTAAGTCTTCCGGTTTCCCTACACCCATTAAATAGCGTGGTTTTTCTGCCGGAATTTGTGGGCAGACGTGCTCTAAAATACGGTGCATATCTTCTTTCGGTTCGCCTACGGCTAAGCCGCCTACAGCGTACCCATCAAAGCCGATTTCCACCAGCCCCTTAACTGAAATATCACGTAAATCTTCGTAAACACTGCCTTGAATGATACCAAACAGGGCATTTTTATTGTTCAGTTCGTCAAAACGTTGACGGCTACGTGCAGCCCAACGCAGCGACATTTCCATGGATGTCTTTGCATAGTCCCAATCCGCAGGGTATGGCGTACATTCGTCAAAAATCATGACAATGTCTGAGCCGAGGTCATACTGAATTTCCATCGATTTTTCAGGGCTTAGGAAAACTTTTTCACCGTTGATAGGGTTGCGAAAATGCACCCCTTCTTCTTTAATTTTGCGCATCGCACCAAGACTAAAGACTTGAAAGCCACCTGAATCGGTTAAAATTGGCCCTTGCCATTGCATAAAGTCATGGAGATCGCCATGTAACTTCATGATTTCTTGACCTGGACGTAACCACAGGTGGAAAGTATTCCCTAATAAGATTTGAGCACCAGTTTCTTTGACTTCTTCAGGGGTCATCCCCTTAACTGTACCGTAGGTTCCTACTGGCATAAATGCAGGGGTTTCCACCACACCACGCTCAAATACTAAGCGACCACGGCGTGCATTGCCGTCAGTCGTTTGTAATTCATATTTCACATTTGCCTCCTAGCAGCAGAAAAACAGTCTGTTGCTATCGATAATATTAATTTGCTAAGCAAGCAGCCGATGCCACCGCTTAAAACTGATTACTCACCAATTTTCTCAAATCGAGCATTTGAATTGGGGGTAATGAACATGGCATCGCCATAACTAAAGAAACGGTATTTTTGTTCTACCGCCTCTTTATATGCGTTCATAGTATTTTTATATCCAGCAAACGCAGAAACCAACATAATTAATGTAGATTCAGGTAAGTGGAAATTGGTGATTAGTGCATCTATCACCTGATATTCATACCCTGGGTAAATAAAGATTTGGGTATCATCAAAAAATGGAGCAATTAAAGCGTCTTGGCTTGCTTTTGCGGCACTTTCTAGTGACCGAACAGATGTCGTTCCAACGGCGATAACGCGATTACCTCGAGCTTTACAGGCTAAAACGGCATCCACGACCTCTTGTGGCACTTCTGCATATTCAGAATGCATAATGTGATCTTCGATAGTATCAACACGTACTGGTTGAAAGGTGCCGGCTCCCACATGCAATGTCACAAACGCCATTTCTACACCTTTTTGGCGCAATGCTTCAAGTAACGGCTCATCAAAGTGTAAACCTGCCGTTGGTGCTGCGACAGCCCCCGGTTTTTCACTATACACAGTTTGATAAAGTTCTTTATCTGACTCTTCATCAGGGCGGTCAATATAAGGTGGCAAAGGCATATGACCAATTTGGTTTAGGATGCTCAGTACATCACGTTCATCGTCAAAACGTAGTTCAAACAATGCACCATGACGCGCGACCATCGTCGCCTTCACGCTTTCATCTTCACCTAGCAGTAATTCAGCCCCTTCTTTTGGTGCTTTTGATGCCCTAACATGAGCAAGTACGTGGTGTTCGTCCAACATACGTTCAATCAGAACTTCAATTTTACCGCCGCTAACCTTGCGCCCAAATAACCGTGCTGGGATCACGCGAGTGTTATTGAACACTAGCAAGTCACCGTGCTCCAGTTTTTCTAGAATATCGGTAAAAACACCATGCGTGAGCTGCCCTGAGCCACCATCGAGGCTTAATAAGCGGCAAGCACTGCGCTCAGCCTGTGGATAATGGGCAATCAGTTCTTCAGGTAATTCAAAAGTAAAATCAGAAACACGCATTGTATTGACATCAATCTAAAAAAAACAGGCAACTAGTCTAGTGCCGCACCGACTTTGGCGCAAGAAATAAGCGCAAAATCGCACAAAAAAACACCATTATTTAACAAATATTTTGTTAGCAAAAAATTCTGTACGCTATTTGTCCATTCAAAGAATGAATTATTTCTGTTTTTCTTTTATCTCTCAATACTGATACCTCATAAATTTCGTGTTACATGGAGATTTTTATTATCCAACAAATACATGTCCTGTGAGTTTCGAATTCAACATAATTACTGCTATAGTTTGAGCAATCAAAAAGTTAGCTAAGCTGCGCTGCATGTCCTATGGATTTCGAATCACAGGTAGGCAGCAAGTAAAGATATCCCGATGAGCATACATAGGTATGTGATTCGGGTAGCTTTACGAAGCTAACACCCCTGTGGTTTGAAAGACGACGGACATTTTAAAGTGAATTATTTAGCTCACCTCCACCTGGCCCACCTCGCTGACAGCTCCCTACTCGGCAACATCATGGCTGACTACGTCCGCGGTAACCCTACGGGCCTTTATTCATCCGACATTGTCTCTGGTATCTTTATGCATCGAGCCGTCGACCGCATTACAGATACCCACCCTCTAGTCAAAGAAGCTAAACGGTTGTTTCGTGATGAATATCGCCGTATTGCGCCTATAACCTTGGATTTAGTCTGGGATCATTTTTTATCTTTGCATTGGTCAACTATTGAGCCTTCAATATCACTAATGGACTTTGTACGTGACTGCCGAACAATAATTGAGCCTCAACTTTGTCATACCCCTGAAAAATTTCAGGAGTTAAATGAATACCTTTGGCCCCAACAGTGGCTGATACGTTATGCAGATAAAAATTATATTGGAAAATCATTGAATGGAATGGCAAAAAGGCGCCCCAAGCTCAGCGCGCTAAGCGGTTCATTTAACGACTTTTTATTACAGTATGATGCGTTAGAAAATATTTTCTTTCAATTTTACCCAGAAATGATGGCTAATGCACTGCAACATTTTTTTGTACAGAATGTCACAATTAACACAAAGGAATAAATTAAAGCTTGCACTTTAGCGGAATAAAACTATCTTATTGATATTAATTTAATAAACCAGTATTATTGATAGCCAAAACCTATCACAATAATCGGTTTAAATGTCTTTATTATCAAAAGATATTTTTTTATTCTTTTAGCGGACTATGTCCATATTATTTGTCAGTGATTAAATTTTTTCAGTGATTGAATAAATAGGATAAAAAACTTTAATTCAAACTCATAGGAGTAAATTATGGTTCTGGTAACACGTCAAGCCCCCGACTTTACTGCTGCAGCTGTTTTAGGTAACGGTGAAATTGTTGATAACTTCAACCTGAAAACCCACCTGAACGGCCGTCCAGCTGTGATCTTCTTCTGGCCAATGGACTTTACTTTCGTTTGTCCTTCAGAGCTGATCGCATTCGACCACCGCTACGAAGAATTCAAAAAACGTGGCGTAGAAGTTGTTGGTGTTTCTTTTGACTCTGAGTTTGTTCATAACGCATGGCGTAAAACACCAGTCGATAACGGCGGTATTGGCGAAGTTAAATACCCAATGGTTGCTGATATCAAACGCGAAATCATCAAAGCTTACGGTATCGAACACCCAGATGCAGGCGTTGCACTGCGTGGTTCTTTCCTCGTTGACAAAAACGGCGTTGTCCGTCACCAAGTCGTTAATGACCTGCCACTAGGCCGTAACATTGACGAAATGCTGCGTATGGTTGACGCACTGCAATTCCACGAAGAGCACGGTGATGTTTGCCCAGCTCAGTGGGAAAAAGGCCAAGAAGGTATGAACGCATCTCCAAAAGGCGTTGCTGACTACCTGACTAAAAACTCTGCAAAACTGTAATTCGTTACGCAAGTTTTTGAAAAGCGGGCATTAGGCCCGCTTTTTACTTTTTGTGAACCAAGTCTATTTTTTCTCTTCCTATTAGCAATTATTCCACTCAGTTAACAATTCTTAACTCAAATACTCAATGTTTTGTATTATTGTGTGCTATACATTAAAAACACAAATAATTAACAAATTATTCATATTGAGTATTTGTGCAATAGAACACTTCAATTAACCTTAACTGGGAGATACGAATGATAAAAACATCATTACGCCCTGCGGTTCTACTTCTTTCCTTACTCCTAACCAGTCAACTCTATGCCGCCTCCGAACCTGCGGTCGAAGCGAAAAAAGGCATGGTTGTTTCTTCCCAACACCTAGCATCGCAAATTGGAGCGGACATTCTCAAGTCAGGCGGTAATGCCATTGATGCAGCCGTTGCGGTAGGTTATGCACAAGCGGTTGTTAACCCTTGTTGTGGCAATATCGGCGGTGGTGGCTTTATGACTATTCACCTAGCTGATGGCAAAGACTTATTCATCAACTTTAGAGAAACTGCCCCCGGTGCCGCTAGCGCAGATATGTATTTAGATAAAGATGGTCAGCTTATAAAAGATGCCAGTTTGTATGGTTACCTCGCATCTGGCGTACCAGGTACCGTTAAAGGCCTAGACTATGCCCTAGAGAAATATGGGACAATGAGCCGCCAGCAGGTGATGGCACCCGCCATAAAATTAGCAAGGGAAGGCTTTACTCTAACCCGCGCAGATACTGATGTCCTCGACACCACAACAGAGCGTTTTAAACAAGACCCAGAAGTCGCGCGTATCTTCTTAAAACCCGATGGCAGTGCCTTCCAACCAGGCGACTTATTGGTCCAAACCGATTTAGCTAACACGCTAGAAAAAATTGCCCAAAATGGCCCATCTGCCTTTTATGAAGGAGAAATCCCCAAAATTGTTGAAGAAGCATCCAAGAAAAATGGCGGAATTTTAACAGCAAAAGATTTTGCGGATTTTACCATCACGGATACAGCGCCAGTGAGCTGCTCCTATAGAGGCTATCAATTTATTTCAGCGCCACCACCAAGTTCAGGTGGAGTGACTATCTGCCAAACACTTAATATCTTAGAAGGTTATGACCTAAAGGAAATGGGCTTTAACTCTGCGGACTATATTCATACTCTAACGGAAGCGATGCGTCATGCTTATATGGATAGAAATACGTTCTTAGGGGACCCTAAATTTGTCGATAACCCAACGGAAAAATTACTGAGTAAAGCTTACGCAGAAGAGTTACGTAAAGAAATCAAACCCAACCAAGCAACACCATCAACCCAAGTTCAACCGGGAATGGGGCCACACGAAAAACCTGAAACCACGCACTATTCTGTCGTCGATGAGAAAGGAAATGCAGTATCAACCACTTATACCATTAATGGCCGTTTTGGCTCTGTGGTGATCCCGCCCGGAACTGGCTTTTTCTTAAACGATGAAATGGATGATTTCACCACCAAAGTGGGCGAAAAAAACCTATATGGTTTAGTACAGGGTGAACGCAATTCTATTGCACCGGGTAAACGACCACTCTCATCCATGAGCCCAACTATTGTGACGAAAGATGGCAAAGTGTTCTTAGTGCTAGGTTCACCGGGAGGCTCACGGATTATTTCAATTACGCTGCAAACCGCTTTAAATATTATCGACCATGGTATGCCACCACAAGAAGCGGTTAATGCACCACGCATTCACCACCAGTGGCTCCCTGATGAGGTTTATTATGAGCAAAGAGGCGTTTCTAAAGACACCTTAGCGCTGCTGGACAAAATGGGATACAAGATGGTTGAACAAACACCATGGGGTGCCGCTGAGTTGATTATGGTCGCGATCCCTGAAGGTGCGGGCGTCAGTGCAAAATCATCCGGTAATGATTCAGCTGTATCTGGAAAAGTACGCGAAGGCTTTATTTATGGCTCTAACGATGTACGCCGTCCAGCAGGTAGCGCTGTTGGTGTCGATTAACGGGCAAATAAAATAGAAATAGAAAAAAAGGAGCTATTCAGCTCCTTTTTTAATAATATCAAACAATTAAGCTTGTTTATGTTGTACTGATGGCGATACCAACTTATCGCATAAAATCGCCACGACCATCACAACAACAGTCGGTAATACCCAAACTAAATCTTGTTTATACAACGGCATTGTGGTCATCCATTCAGGGATATAACCTTTCAGATGATCTGACGCTTTTACCGCACCAATTAAACCAACCACAAAACTGACTAACATGGTTGGTGCAATAACTATCGTTGGGTTCTTCCACCACTTTAAAGTAAAGCTTAATAAAATTAATACAATACAAGGTGGATAAATTGAAACTAGCACCGGTAATGAGAAGGCGATTAGCTTACTTAAACCTAAGTTTGAGATCACCATGGAGAAAACCCCAAGGATCAGCACCAGTTTACGGTAAGAAATCGGTACATAGCGGCTAAAGAACTCGGCACAGGCGCAGGTTAAGCCCACGGCAGTTACCATACAGGCAACAAAGATTAATACCGCAAGGAAGAAGCTACCATAATTACCAAAAGTGTATTGGACATAGGTATGTAAGATATCAGCGCCATCGGCTGGGTTTGGAATTAACGAACCACTATTCTCGCCGAGCTTAAACAATGACAAATAGACCAGCGTCAATAATACCCCTGCAATTAACCCCGCCCACATAGTATAACGGGTTAATAATGAAGAGTTTTCGATACCCCTTGAACGCGCCGCATTAACAATAACGATACCAAATACCATCGCACCAAGGGTATCCATTGTCAGATAACCATTGATAAAGCCATTCGAGAAAGCCATCTCACGGTATTCTATTGTCGAAGGGATCGGATCACCGGCAGGCCACATAACAGCCGCAACCCCCAAAATAGCCAAGGCTAACATTTTTACAGGCGCTAAAATGTGCCCAACGCTATCGAGCAGTTTTCCTGGGTATAATGAAATACCAATAACGAGAACGAAGTAAACTACGCTGTAGATCAGTAATAGCATATCGGACTCACCACCGAATAAGGGTGCGATACCGACTTTATAAGATACTGTCGCCGTTCTTGGGGTGGCGAATAGCGGCCCTACAGACAAATAAGCAACAACCGCCAATAGTAACCCTGCTGTTTTGCCGACAGGCGTGCTAAGAGCTTCAATGCCCCCACCCACTTTAGCCAGCGCAATAACCGTTAAAACAGGTAGACCCACACCAGTAACCAAAAACCCTAGTGCGGCAGTCCAAACTTGTTCCCCTGCCTGCAAACCAACCATAGGGGGAAAGATAATGTTCCCTGCCCCGACGAATAACGCAAAAGTCATAAAGCCTAATGCGATGATATCTCTTGATGATAAACGATGAGCCATATTATGTTATTTTTAAGTGACAAAATAGAAAATTATGGGTTTGCACTTAGCAACCCTTTGAAATATATATAGCGAGATAGAATTCTGATAAACATACTGTTAACAATATAAAAAAGTATATTTGCTTGTATCACACGAAATGAAAAGTCAAAAAACAGAAAAATTCGCCAATAACTGACAACAAGTAGAACTTTTATAGGGAAAAAAGGCAATAGCAAACCGAAAAACAAGAACAAATAACTAAACTAATTTTCAGAACCAGTGATTACTTTCAGTAAAATCCCAATAATCGTTATATGCTTTGTTCGAAAAATGAACAACTCTTCTTTTTCTAGTGATTGTAATTGACTATTTAACAGAATATATAATTAATGAAATAAAGATTATTAGCATTAAATATATGAATATTGAACTGAATACACATATTGATTAATAAATAGAAATAATCCACTTTATTAATATTTTGATTACATTAATAAAGTGGAGTTATTTACCCATTTTTAAGTTTTTTATCGTCAACAATTAGTACTGTTGGTAACGTAAATGAAAACTCACTCCCTTTCCCTAACTGGCTCGTCACCACCAATTGGCTACTATGATGTTGTAATGCATGTTTAACAATAGCTAACCCAAGTCCAGTACCTCCACCGCCTTGGCGAGAACGTGCTTTATCTACCCGATAAAAACGTTCCGTTAAACGAGAGATATGCTCTGCGGGTATCCCTTGCCCGTTATCTCTCACACTAAAACGCGCCCCTTGTCCGCTTCTCTGCCAATCAACCCAAATTTTTGTGCCTTCAGGCGTATGGCTGACCGCGTTATAGACTAAGTTTGCCACTGCACTACGTAATTGCTCTTCATTACCATGAACACGCAATTTTTCATCAATATGAAACTCAAATTGATGACGCCCTTGGCTTAAACTAAGCGCTTCTTGCTCAATCATTTTGAGAATGACAGGGATATTCACTTGCTCATCAAGGTTAATTTGAGGAGCAACTTCGATACGCGATAATTGCAAAAGCTGTTTGACTAAGTTATCCATACGATGCGTTTGCTCTTGCATGACATGCAATGCTTTTTTATTGACCGCAGTCACGTTTTCTTGGTCGTCCATCACTTCAAGGTAACCTTGAATTACCGTAAGAGGCGTGCGTAATTCGTGACTCACATTTGCAAAGAAGTCCCTACGCGCCTTTTCCAAACGACGTTTTTCTGTCACATCCCGCGCAACCATCAATAACTGGCCTTCGGTATACGGTAAAATACGAAACTCAACGATTTCACCACTATTGAGCTCGATAGTCAGCGCTTGGTCATAACGCTTAATGGTGAAGTAGCGGCTAAAATCTGGGTAACGTAATAAATTAAAAATATGTTGGCCATTATCTTCAGGCCAACGAAAGCCGAGTAAAGCCTGAGCATGTCGATTACACCAAAAGATATTGCCTTCGGTTGTCATCATAACCACTGCATCAGGGAGTGACTCTGCACCACTACGAAACCGTTTAATTAACTGGCCTAATTCACGACGGCGTTTTCGATTACGCTGTTGCATCTGGTAGATACCATAAAATATCGGTTCCCACCCACCTCGGCCCTCAGGGGGAAGCATACTTCTATCTAACCATAACCAGTAAGAAAGCTTGAGCAGGTTATACCCATGCCATATCAGAGCGGCAAGTAGCGATATCACTAATAGCCACGCGAGGTGGCCAATAAAAACCGATAAAATAAGAGCGGGTAAGATAAATAAAAACAGCCCCCAAATCAGCTGCTTAATCGATAAACGTTCAAGCACGCATGGCTCTCCCTTTGTGGTTTTTAGTAACGGACAGAAAAACGATAGCCTGTACCACGTACAGTTTGTACCATTTTATCATGACCTTCCGTCTCTAGTGCCTTTCTTAGCCGCCGAATATGGACATCAACAGTTCGATCCTCCACATACACATTGGCTCCCCATACATAGTTCAATAGCTGTTCTCTACTATATACGCGTTCAGGGTGCGTCATAAAGAAATGGAGTAATTTATATTCAGTTGGCCCCATATCAATAGGGATTTCATTGCTAGTGACACGATGAGAGGTAGGGTCTAATGTTAACCCATTCATTTCAATAATGTCTTCCGTCGCCATTGGGGAGATACGACGTAAGATTGCTTTTACCCGAGCAATTAATTCTTTCGGTGAAAATGGCTTAATAAGATAGTCATCCGCGCCAACTTCCAAACCTTTTACGCGGTCTTCTTCTTCTCCTCGTGCAGTTAACATCATGACAGGAACGTCACGTGTTGCACTATCACGCTTCATATGTTTAATGACTTGGATCCCTGAGCCACCGGGGATCATCCAATCCAGTAGGACGAGGTCAGGTAACGGGTCTACGAGTTGTGCAATCGCACTGTCATAATCATCAGCTTCAATAGGCTGAAAACCATTCTGTTCTAATACAAAACAAACCATTTCTCGGATGGGCGCTTCATCTTCAACAACTAGAATGCGTCTTGCCATGATTGTTCCTGTAAAATTAAGAAGACATCTAAAATGTGAAAGCATTATGCGTCACTTTTATGACAGAATTATGAATATCAATGGGTGAAACTCATATTAATCTTTATTTTAGCGGTTAAATGTCATTTAAGTGAAATATTTCCGCAACATAGTAATCTACAACGTAGTAATGAGTAATAAAGTCGCAAACATCCCTCAACGAAAGGTATGGATCAGGTATACTTAATTATCGAACGTTCATGCACATTATTGATGATAGGAATTGATAACTCATGCGCATTATTCATACTTCAGACTGGCATCTTGGTCAGTATTTTTTTACCAAAAGCCGTGCGCCTGAGCACCAACATTTCTTAAACTGGCTTGTTGAACAAGTGGAATTACATCAAGTTGATGCGGTCATCGTTGCAGGAGACATCTTCGATACTGGTTCGCCACCGAGCTATGCACGTGAACTGTACAATAAATTTATTGTTGATTTACAAAAAACAGGCTGCCAGCTGGTGATTTTAAGTGGTAATCACGATTCTGTTTCTGTGCTCAATGAATCAAGCGCTCTACTTCGTTACTTGAATACACAAGTCATTACGTCTGGAAGTGAGCCGCATGTCGTTACCTTAATAAATAAGCAGGCACAACCCATCGGTTTAGTCTGTGCCATCCCTTTTTTACGTCCTCGAGATATCCAGCTCAGTATCGCTGGGCAAAATAGTGAAGATAAACAACTCTCGCTGCAAACCGCTATTCATGCCCATTACCAAGCCAGCTACCAACTTGCACTAGAACAACGAGCCGCTTTAGGGTTGGATATTCCAATTATTGCCACTGGCCATTTAACCGTTGTCGGCGCAGCCTTAACTGACTCTGTGAGAGATATTTATATTGGTACGTTAGATGCGTTTCCTTCTGGGGCTTTTCCGCCTGCTGATTATATTGCCCTTGGCCATATTCACCGTCCCCAAGTAATTGGAGGACAAGAAAACATTCGCTACTGTGGCTCACCGATTGCATTGAGTTTTGACGAAACAGCGCAACAAAAAAGTGTCTGCCTTGTCGAATTTACTGGAAGTGAATTGACTCAAATCACTCCATTGGACATCCCGACTATTCAACCATTGCAAAGCATTAAAGGCTCGTTAAGCCAAATAGAACAGCAATTAGAGGAATGGAAGGATTACCGAGGTGATAAACCTGCTTGGTTAGATATTGAAGTTGCTTCACAAGATTACCTCGCTGATATCCAACAGCGTATTGAAGCGTTGACACAAGATCTCCCTGTTGAAGTTGTGATACTGCGCCGTGCACGCAAGCAAATACAGGGACAAAGTCAAACCTTAGCCAATGAAACATTAAGTGAACTCACTGTAGAAGATGTTTTTTTACGTCGCCTTGCCCAAGAGTCTTTAGAGGATCCTGAGCGTGAACAGCGCCTAGTGCAGCTATTTCAACAATCTTATGACGCATTACAAATGAGCAAGGAAAGTTAATATGAAGATTTTAAGTTTACGTTTAAAAAATATTAACTCTCTTCGGGGTGAGTGGAAAATTGATTTCACTGAAGAGCCATTTGCGAGCAATGGCCTGTTTGCCATTACGGGTGCCACAGGTGCAGGAAAAACCACCTTACTAGATGCGATTTGCCTTGCGCTTTATCACCGAACACCGCGTTTAAAAACTATTTCTAATGCACAGAATGAACTAATGACTCGCCACACAGGGGAATGCCTTGCTGAGGTAGAGTTTGAAGTCAAAGGCAAAGCTTATCGTGCTTTTTGGAGCCAACGTCGAGCAGGAGGGAAACCTGATGGCAATTTACAACAGCCTAAGGCGGAGCTTGCAACGGTTACTGATGGAAAAATATTGGCCGTAAAAATTACAGAGATAAAAGAATTAATAGCACAAATAACTGGGCTGGATTATGAGCGCTTCACTAAATCAATTTTACTCTCTCAAGGGGACTTCGCGGCTTTTTTAAATGCCACTGAAAAAGAACGTGCGGATTTACTTGAAGAAATTACAGGCACAGAAATTTATAGCCAGATTTCAATTTATGTTTTTAATCAACACAAGCAAGCCAAAATTGACTTAGATTTGCTAAAGGCAAAGGCACAAAGCATTAATTTACTCACTGAAGCAGAGCACCAAGAGTTATTAGTACAGCAAAATCATTTACTTGAACAAGAGACTCAAACCAAGCAACAGTGGGCTCGCCACCAACAAGGCGTCAATTGGTGGCAACAATACCACCAGCTCACCCAACGCATGCAGTCACTTGATGATGAACTCAAAAAAAATGAGCTTGAGTTCCAAGCCGCACAGCCTCAGTTGAAAAGATTGGCTGATAGCGCCCCTGCCGAGTCGCTTCGCCCGTTATGGCAAGAAGTTGAGCGCCAACAGCAACAGCTCACTGAGTACACGAATAAACAGCAACAGTTGAAACTTAGCCTACAGACCCAGAAAGCTGAACGTGCCCCACTGCAAGAAAAGTTGTTAAAATCACAATCTGAGTATCAACAACACCTTGATTTTGCCAAGCAACAACATCAATTGATTGATGAAACTGTCAGGCCTCTGGATAACCAAATTACACAATTAAAGCAGCAACAAGCTGAAGTTACGCAGCAAATCGAGCAACAACAAACCTCACTTCAGCAAAAGCAGCGCTTAGTTGATGAGGCACAAAATCAGATCCACACTGCGCACCTTGAGTTAAAGAAACACCATTTATTCCTTGAAGAACACCCAAAAGACGATGAGCTCAATTCGCATATCGGCAGCTGGCAACAACAAGGCCATTTTATATTCGAATTAGCTGATAAACTGACGAGTTTACATAAAAAACAACAAAGTACCTCAAATGAAGTTGCACAATTGCAGCGGCAACAGCAGCAAAAAGCGGAAACTTTAACCCAAAAACGTCTCGAGTTAGAACACAGCACTGTCACATTCAAAAAACTAGAAGAAAGCTACAAACAAAGCCAAGAAAAACATGATATTAACGCCATCAATCAACACATTGAACAGCTACAAGCACGCTTACAACATGCTAAATTATTGCCATTAATATTATCTCAATGCCTTAACGCACAAACGCAGAAACAAAAACAGACCCAGAAAGATGTTGAATTAGCACAAGATATCACCACCACGCAAAAAACGTTGGGCATTACCCTAACGCGCATGAATGAATTGACGCCACTCATCAAACTAACCAATGACAAATTACAATTAGAACAAAAAATTGTTAGCCTAGAGCATGAACGTCAGCAACTCATAGCGGGTAACCCCTGCCCATTATGCGGAGCAACAGAGCACCCTGCCGTTAACGATTATCAATCAATCCACCTCAGTGAAACACAGCAACAACTTATTGAGCTTACAAATAAACTCGACCAATTAAAGCAACAACAAACTCAGTTAGAATCACAACTTCACACACAAAAACAACGCAAAAACGAAAATTTACAGCAACAGCAGCAAATCAATGAACAACTTGATACCTTTAACCAACAGTGGCAAAAAACATGTGAGCAAGCACTCACACCTGAATTAGCCCAAAATGAACCTGCCGTCACACTTTTCGTTAATCAATTAACGGAACAGTTAGCTACACAACAGAAAATAGTTGCTGATATGACAGTGCTAGAGCGCGAATATCAGCAAGCTAAATATCAACTACACGAGCAACAAGCAGGCTTTACCCAGTGGCAATCTGACTTGTCATTAATTGAAGAACGTTTAAAAAACCAAACACAACAACTTGATGAGCTCCAAAAAGAATATAACCAATTCCAACAGCGTAAACAGATACAGTTAGATAAATGGCAATCCACTCTCACGCCATTTAACTTAAATGTACCAGATAAAGACAAGTTCGATGAATGGATTAGCGAGCTCACCCAACGCAGTGAGCACTTCAACAACCAAAAAGTGATGGCGCAGACACTTAGCCAACAAATTGAAGTCAATAAAGCCACATTAAAAGCTGAGTCAGAACAACTCAACATTCTCACTCAACAAATTGAGCAAGAAAGAAATCGCCTTAAGCAAATTGAGTTAGATTTAGAGCAAAGAATAGCGCGACGAAAAACACTGGTTTCTGGCTTAACTATCAACCAATTCATTCAGCAATTGAATGACAAACAAGCTATGCTTTTCCAAGCTCAAGAACAATTAAGCAAACAACTCAATGAGACTGATAAAACCATCGCATCAATGAATGGAAGTTATCAAGCGCTCATTGATGCCAGCGAAAAAATAAAACAGGCACAAACACAAGCGAATACCCTGTTTACTCAAGCGCTTACCGATAGCCCATTTCGTGACCAGCACGCTTTCCTTGAGGCATTGATAAACCATGAAGAAAAACAACAATTAGAAGCACTAAAGCAACGTATTAACCAAGCACGCATACAGTGTGAAACGCGTTATAAAGAGGGGGTACAGGCCATTGAAGTACTGAATCAACAACGTAATACTGATTTTGCGACACTGACTGAAGCGCAATTACAAACAATTGTTGCCCAACTCGATGAAGAAATTAAGCAAATAAATCAGAAACAAGGCCAGATAATTAACCAGCTCAATACAGATAAGCAACTTCGTCACCAGCAGCAGGATTTACTGCAAGAAATAGAGAAAAGTCAGTTAAGTTACGATGATTGGAGCTATCTCAGCTTACTTATCGGTTCCGCTGAAGGAGATAAATTCCGCCGCTATGCACAAGGCTTAACTTTAGATTGCTTAGTTTCTCTAGCTAATCAACAACTTGAAAAACTTCATGGCCGATATTTATTGCAGCGTAACCACCAAGCAAACCTTGAATTACAAGTTATTGATGGCTGGCAGGCAGATAGTATTCGAGATATTAAAACGCTTTCAGGCGGGGAAAGCTTTTTAGTTAGTTTAGCGTTAGCCTTAGCCTTATCCGATATGGTAAGTCACCGTACACAATTGGAGTCACTCTTTTTAGATGAAGGGTTTGGTACTTTAGATGCAGAGACATTAGATATTGCCCTTGATGCATTAGAAAGTTTAAATGCTTCTGGCAAAACTATAGGTGTCATTAGCCATGTGGAAGCAATGAAAGAACGTATTCCTGTACAAATTGCTGTGAAAAAAGGCAATGGGCTTGGCTTTAGCGAACTTCCCGCACAATTTCGCATTATTTAACCCAATTTTGTGACTGTTCGGGGGGGAATGGTTCTCCCCCTATACTAACCAGCAATTTAAAAGTCGCTAAGTTGTTTAGAAAACGAAATGCATCTGCTTCATTATTTCCTACATAGGTAGAGAATACTGAGCCCGTTCCAGCACACTCTTTTTGATAAAATTGATACGCTACCTAGGTGCTTTCATTCCCCTCTATTTTATCCTCAATTATTTTCTATACATATTATTATTTTGTGCTTATCAATGCCGTTTCCTGCCATAATTTCCTGCCTAAGATTAACTTAATATATTGTTTTAAAACAAATAAAACCAACCTGCCAACTTAGAGCAAAAATTTGAACCTTATCGTTAAATTTTTTTTCTATGATTTTTTATTCCCCACGTTATAGTAATAACCATTGAAACACACTACGGCTTCTAAGGTTTATTCAATAACATGCCGTGCGCTAATGAAAAGCTAGGAGACTAAAATGTCTAACGCATTTATCGAAATGATTAAAAATCGTCGTACTATCTATAACCTCGGCGATGCTTTGCCTGTATCAGAAGAACACGTCACGAAATTAATTAAAGAAGCAGTTAAACATTCACCATCATCATTTAACTCACAAACATCTCGTGTAGTGATTTTATTTGGTGCTGAACACCAAAAATTATGGAATATAACCAAAGAAGCACTGCGTAAAATCGTTCCTGAGCAAGCCTTCGCTTCAACAGAACAAAAAATTGATAGTTTTGCTGCTGGAGCCGGTTCTATTCTGTTTTTTGAAGACCAAGACATTGTTAAAGGTTTGCAAGAGCAATTCCCTTTATATGCAGATAATTTCCCAATTTGGTCTGAACAAGCCAGTGGTATTGCACAATTCGCAGTCTGGACTGCATTATCACAAGAAAATATCGGTGCATCCTTACAACACTACAATCCACTGATTGATAATGATGTACAAACAACATGGAATGTTCCGGCTAACTGGATATTACGCGCGCAAATGGTATTTGGTTCAATTAATGAGCCAGCAGGTGATAAAGACTTTATGGACGATGATGATCGTTTTAAAGTTTTCAAATAAATTGAAATACTAAAAATCCCAATAGTCCTTCCGTAATATATTACGGGAGGACTTTATTTATTTAACATTATTAAAAAACAGCTCAAGAACATCGTAGATGATAACCCAAAATGTAAAATAACAACTTATTCTAAATTAATATATATATTCAATGAAACATATTTACTAAAAATACCTTATCTAAACAAAAGAAATATTTACAATTCTTCTATTATTATTACATTCCTATTACCACCTGACCATTAATTGATCAGACAAAGCCCAGTAAAAACATAAGTTGATATTTATCAATATATTAACCAACCACCCAACTAAACTCTAAGTATATTTTCATTTTTAGTTTTTGCATTATAGATATTTGAACTACACTAAAAGTGAGAGCACAAAAATACGCTTCATCGTGTGAAGTGTTATTAAGGGGGTGGACTATGAAAGGTTTATCTTTACTAACATCCGTTGTTGCTATAATCATTTCAAGCGGTTCTTTCACCTATGCAAGTAATAACTCATCAGGAGGTACAATTTCATTTTCAGGCTATATCTATGAACCACAATGTTCTATCGAAGTTGAACATAAAGATCGGGTTAATATTACGTGTTACCGAAAAGGTAAAGATATTTCAACAACAGGTTCTTTAAAAAATGGTCAAAAGGTAGAATCTGAGTATGTAAAAGTTGAATATGATAAATATACGAAGTTACCTATGTTAAATGTCTTTTATGAGTAGATCCATAATGTTTACCTTAATCATAACTGCTCGGAATATTTAATGTAAAAATTGTCTTAATATTCCGAGCACTATTTCCCCCCTCTAAAAAGTACCTATTAAACACATTATTTAGCCACTAAAAAGCCCACCCGTAGGTAGGCTTGAATGATATCAATATGTTTAGATTACTTCTCGGTTAAATCTATTTGATAAATAGCGAAACCAATTTCATCGGTACCGACTTGTTTCATCGGGTACTGTGCATTCTCTTTGATGAATTTTGCTGCTTTTTCACTTGGTGCAGTTTCAAAGCGAACATCCAGTTTTTTGTCTGTTTTAATTGGAGTGAATGACCAATTATTAGCTGCTTTGGTCGCTATTTGTCCTTTCTCTTTAGACTCTTTAGCAATATAAGCCGCTAAAATAGAACGGTTTTCATCTGGAGATGCAAATGCGACATTATTATCACCTGTCCCAGCAAATTTACCGCCGTAGCCACGGTAGTTATTCGTTGCCACTAAGAAGGTTGCTTTTGGATCAATCGGCTTACCTTGGTAGGTTACGTTTTTGATTCGGTTAGCATCTTTGTTGATTGTTTGGCAATCAACATCGTATTTCGCAGGTTGAGTCAGGTCGATTTGGTAATTTACACCACTAATTGTATCGAAGTTATAAGTTCTGAAACCATTCCAATTCAATAAGCTTTGTGGTGCTGTTGATTGTGGATTGATTTGATTAAACATTCCCGCTGAACATTCTAACCACTCAACAACATCGGCTCCTGTCGCTTTCACTACAACTAACGTATTTGGATATAAATATAAGTCAGCAGCATTACGGAAAGTTAAATCCCCTTTTTCAACTTCAATAAATTCAGTTGGTGAGTTTTTACGTCCGCCAGCTTTAAATGGTGCAGCGGCTGCAAGAACAGGTAAATCTGCCAGATCTGGGTCACCTTGAATGAAGTTTTTGGTGTAGTCGATTTGAGCATCATTCACGATCTGTACAGTTGGGTCACTTTGAACCAATGCTAAGAAGCTGTACATGTTTTCGGACGCTTTACCGATATGTTTTCCAACAAATTTGCGGGTATCTTGGTGTTCTTGTTCAATGATTTTCGCCAGTTCACCATCACGCTCAACCAAGGCTTTCTTATTTGGCTTATCGTAGACAGGGCGTGCGTGAGCGGTTGCATCAACCACTTTCCATGCACCATCATCATTATTGACGACTAAATCTACAACACCTAAATGGTCACCCCACTGGCCAGGCATGACAGCTGGAACACCATTAACGGTCCCTTTTGCAACATCAACGCCTTTGATATCGCTGAAATCTTTACTAGGGAACACACCGTGTGAGTGACCAAACATGATAGCGTCTATACCAGGGACTTCACTGAGGTAATAAACTGAGTTTTCAGCCATTGCTTTATATGGCTCTTGGGAAAAACCAGAGTGAGGGATCGCAACAACTAAATCCGCACCTTCTTTTTTCATTTGCGGTACAAATTTTTTCGCGGTTTCCGTAATATCGTTAACTAAGACTTTGCCTTCTAGATTTGGTTTATCCCAAATTAAGATTTGTGGTGGGACAAAACCGATGTAGCCAATTTTGATGGTATGTGTTTTGCCATCTCTATCTTTAACTGGTGTATCGACAATAATATATGGGTTAAAGTAGTTTTTACCTGTTTTCGCATCGATAATATTGGCATTAATATATGGGAATTTTGCGCCATCAATAGCTTTATGTAAGAATTCTAATCCAAAGTTAAACTCATGGTTACCGAAGTTACCTACGGTGTAACCCATAGTATTTAAAAGTTTATGTGCCGGGTGAGATTCACCGTCTTTTAAACCTTCACCGACTATGTAGTCTGCTAATGGGCTACCTTGGATTAAATCTCCGTTGTCCACTAATACTGAGTTTGTTGCTTCTTGTTTAGCGGCTTTAATTAATGTTGCAGTACGTACGTAACCAAATTGTTCTGTCGGCTTATCTCTATAATAGTCAAAGTCAACGAGGTTGCTGTGAACATCTGATGTTTCCATTACGCGTAAATCAACCGTTGCTGCGTTCGCATTAAATGCGACTAACATAGCAAGTGTTGAAAGTTTTAATACTTTATTCATGTAATCCCCTTAGTTGCCATTATTGAGAGAAAATAGCCCTCTCAAATTCGAGTGTCTACCCTGTAAAATTGAACAAATAAACAACAAAAATAGCATTAAAATTTTACACTATGTGCATGACGTCAATTTTTAATGATAATACACTGCAAACAGTAACCATTTTTTGTGACTAAATCACGGTTTTCATCTTTTTATTGGGCTTGATTTTTATATAGCTCACAAAAATGAATTAATGATGACAAATTCACCTTAATTAACTCAACTTATTCCATTGAGGAGTTGTGAATATTTTTCGTAGGAAAAAAAGAACTGTGATTTATATCACTGAGTATTAAAGAAACTTATTTAACTTAAATAAATGTGCTTTATTTAGCCAAGAAAGCACATTTATTTTTATTTATCCTTTTTATTCTATAAATCTATCCATCAAATTATTTTCAATTAATCTAAATTTAATTTAAGAAATAAAAGATGATTATTTAATCATTAATTTTCTAAAGATTTTTCATTTGATTAGAAACCAAGTATTTTTTCTAAATAATTCGAGTTGTGGCAAGGCGGCAAAATGAGGTCATCTCTAGGAGCATACATAAATATGTGACCCGAGTAACCGAATGAAGCCAACACCGCTACCATCCCATTGGCTCTATTTTCTAACTAATTTACGCTGTCGCTAGGCGGCAAAAGAGGGTATCTCGGGGAGCATACACAAGTATGTGACCCGAGTAACCGAATGAAGCCAACACCGCGACAGCGTAAATTAGGACGAAAATAACCAAGCCGCTCCGCGAACCCCACTCGAATCGCCATGCACCGCTTTACGAATTGGTGTATCACACTCCCCACCAAACACCCATTGACGGATCCTTTCAGGCAACGCCTCATATAAATAATCAACGTTACTCATTCCGCCCCCTAACACGATGACATCTGGATCTAGCATATTAATGGCTTGTCCGAGAGCTTTTGCGAGGCGATTAAGGTAGTTTTCGAGTGCAATGACGGCATGTTCATCCCCTATTTGCGCTAATTCAACGATTTCCATTCCCGTTTTTTTGCACCCTGACAGTTTCGCGTAATCCGCCATAAAGCCGGTGCCTGAGACAAATAATTCAGTACACCCCGTCAGCCCGCAATAACAACTTTCTGCTGCTAGAAATTGTCTATCTTGCTCATCTTGCCATGGTAAAGGGTTATGTCCCCATTCCCCTGCAACACCATTTCCCCCCGAATGCACTTGCCCATTTATCGCAATCCCTGCACCACATCCGGTTCCAATAATCACGGCAAAAACGACTTTCTCTCCCGCTCCCGCACCATCAACCGCTTCAGAGACTGCGAGACAGTTCGCGTCATTCGCCATTTTTATTTTACGGTTTAATAAATGACTTAAATCGACATCGAACGGTTTACCATTAAGCCATGTGGAATTGGCGTTTTTAACTTTTCCTGTCACTGGAGACAAAGTTCCAGGGATCCCAACACCAACGCTACCTGATAATCCAGTCGCCGTTTCTGCATCTGCCACTAAACTTGCTATCGCGTTAAGTGTCGCATCATAATCACCACGAGGAGTTGGAATACGCTTACGAAACAAGACATTACCATTGTCATCCAATGCAATAGCTTCAATTTTGGTTCCACCAAGGTCAATACCTATTCTCATTATGATGCTCTCTACTATTTAAAGTTTTTATGTCAGGGCTTCTATCACTATCATGGCTTGCTTTGAGGGACATTATCAATAGTTAACTAATGAAATGATAGCAGCCTTCAACGAGTGCGCATTTTTTTTCGCTTAATAACAGACAATTCGCTATCATAGCCCCCTGCTCTAACTGGCTATTTATCAACAAAGGTAGGTTTTTCATGTGGTTCAAGAATATATTGGTCTATCGCCTAAATCGGGATTTGGCACTCTCCGCAGATGATTTAGAGAAACAGCTTGCCGCCCTCGCCTATCACCCTTGTGGTAGCCAAGATATGATGCAAACTGGCTGGGTTTCTCCCATGAATGGTGGTGATGCATTGACGCATGCAGCGGGTAATCAAATCCTTATTTGTGCTAAAAAAGAAGAAAAAATGCTGCCATCTCCTGTAATTAAGCAAGAATTGCAGGATAAAATCGAAAAGTTGGAAGCTGACCAAGGCCGTAAGCTGAAGAAAACGGAAAAAGATTCACTAAAAGATGAAGTCGTTCACTCACTCCTTCCTCGTGCATTCAGTAAATTCAGTAAAACCTACATTTGGATTGATACAGTAAATCAATTAATTATTGTTGATGCCGCAAGTGCAAAACGCGCTGAAGATAATTTAGCCTTACTCCGCAAAAGCTTAGGTTCCCTACCTGTTGTCCCTCTAACGTTTAAAGATCCTATAGAGTTAACACTTACTGAATGGATCCGTTCAGGCTCATTACCACAAGGTTTTGCCGTCATGGATGAAGCGGAGCTAAAAGCTATCTTAGAAGAAGGTGGTATTATCCGCTGTAAGAAACAAGACCTCATTTCTGATGAAATAGCCACCCATATTGAAGCAGGTAAACTCGTTACCAAATTGGCCTTAGATTGGGAAGAACGAATCCAGTTCATGTTATCTGATGATGGTTCCCTGAAGCGCCTCAAATTTAGCGATACATTAAAAGAGCAAAATGACGACATCGCTAAAGAAGACTACGCTCAAAAATTTGATGCTGATTACGTCTTAATGACAGGTGAGCTCAGTGCATTAATCGCTCGCTTGATTGATGTATTAGGTGGCGAAGCCGAACACTAAATTTCTTTTCATATTCTCTATAATTCTCACAATGGCAACTGACACTTAAGTAAGTTGCCATCACTTTTTAGACCCCGCTTACATAGCCACAATTAAGTCGTTGACTGGTCGTGAAATCTCTGGTTGATTTATATCCATATCGTAAATTTCTAATATTTAATGATGTTCAACAACAATAATAAAAATAGCCCATCGCTGATGGTTATGGTCAATATTCTGTCGAAGGAAATGTTATGAAAGAGCTCATCGAACCTGAATTGGATGAAAATTCACAAGTTACCTTGCAAAAAATCACTGCCGATAATTTTTCTGAGATTTGCCTATTAAGCCATACACTGAGTGAAGCGCAACGTAATATGGTAGCTGATAACGCCTATTCCATGGTAGAGGCCCAATTTTCGGATTGCGCATGGTATCGAGGCATTTACGCGGATGATGTTCCTGTTGGTTTCATCATGCTGCATTCAGGGCTAGATGATGACGAATTAGAATATGATGGCATTATGCTTTGGCGTTTTATGATTGCTGAACCCTACCAAAAATTGGGGTTTGGCCGAGAAGCATTGGTCCAAGTCATTCAGTATTTAAAAAGAAAAGGTTATCCACGCCTTTATAACAGCTGTGGTGAAGGGGAAGAAAGTCCATTTGAGTTTTACAAAAAGCTGGGGTTTGTCCCAACAGGCGCTTATATGGATGATGAATGCGAACTGGTTCTAGATATTACTCATTGGCAAGAACAAGAAGAGTAAGCACACTATTGCCTCTACTTCCCATTGCCTCTACTTTCCGCATTCCGTTCCCCAACTTATAGGTCACTTTAATATATGTAGGGTATCACCAAGATACCCTACATAATTTGGGTTGTAGCTAGGCGATAAGCGAACTCAGCCCTAACGGCATACAGTGTGACTAGGAGCCGTGAGTGCAGTCAACAACGCTGCAATATCAACTCATCTCGCCAATCAATGAGCCATAATATGGATTATTGTATCACCAAGATACCCTAAATAATTTGGGTTGCAGCTAGGCGACAAGCGAACCGAGCCCTAGGAGCATACAAGAGTATGTGACTAGGGGCGGTGAGTGCAGTCAACAACGCTGCGGCGCAAAGTATAACGGGTATCTCGCGTATCCGTTATTTTTGGATTAGATAGCGAATAGTCGGCCCATCTTGCTGAATATCCAATACCGTATAACCATAATTTTTCGCATCTAGAGGAATGTTATTAATTGATTGCGGGCAATCGCTGACTACCTCTAAAATTTCGCCTTTTTTCAACGATGGCATCGCTTCGAGTGTCGCGACTGCGGGATATGGGCACGGCTCTCCAACCATATCTAAACGATAATCAGGGATGGTGTTCATTATTTAACTGTAACTTATTGTTATTTAATACTTTACAATTCACACTGTCCACGTTACGTCCACATCGACCATTATTGACCCATCAGCCCCTCAAAATGAGGGGCTTTACTTATCATTCAAACCAGAATCTAATTTAAGCACGTCACTCACTAAAAGGAGAATTCATGGATAACTTATTTTTTATATTGACTCTTATAGCTTTAATTGCTTTTATTCTGGGGTTAATAAAGCCTAAGCTTGTGCTTATGCCCAATAGGATGAAATCCTCACTTGTGTACTCAGTAACCTTTCTTATTTTACTGTCCATATTTATCGCTTTCATCCCCTCTTCTGATACACAAAAACAAATTGAAAACCAGATATCTATAGACGAACAAGAACATGCTCAGCCGCAAAATATGCAAGCCAAACAAAACCAATCAGGGGTACTTCCCGTGACACAAGAAAACAATGAACTTTGTACAAAAGAAAACGAAGTTTACCCAGATTTCGCAGCAGCAATGACTGACTTTAATGACTACACAGAAGAAGAGCACACCCTTAACATTATCAGTGAAAATCCATTAAATGTTATAATATCTCCGCAAGCTGCTGATGATGATTTTCCCGATGTGAAGGATTTTATTGCTAAAAGAGCTATTATCTATGGTATTTATCGCGCCTTTATTAATACTCCAAATGATAAAGTTACAGTAACTTCATATCTTGTCTATTTTGATGGTAAGAAACTCAAAAATAGCCCTGAATACACAACGACTATTACCAAACAACAAGCGCTAGATATTGTTAAAAAATATATCCCAATAAACTCATTAAGCGAATTAACGGATAATAACTGCTCATTTACTATGCAGTTTAACGAATTACGCTTTGATGACCACAACAAAAAAGGCTTTTATAATTTCTTTGATGAGTTAATAAACGTTAGTAAATAATTCTTTGCCCTCATATTGAGGGCTTTTTTTATAATGCTAAAGACGGTTGTTGGTATTTGTTGGGATGCGGCTCAACAACATTAATATGTGCGGGTTTAACAACAATTTTGGTCACTGATTCGTGACTGACAAATGTGCAACCACAATTAATATTTTGGCACTGGTTATAGCGTTCTTTGGTTTCGGATGAGACTTGATAAGAACTACGTGTATGTGCAGCATGGCCGCATTCGGGACAATTCATCATGATAGATTACCTTTTGTCATGATGTTGATGTTATGTGAATTATATCATGTGTTTTTATACAGTCTAAAAAATTATTCGTCAGCTATATCTAAATCCGAGATTTTCACCTCTAACTCTAATGCGGTTGTAAAACCGCTGTCATTCAGTGAATGAACGACTCGCGTTAATGTCCAGTCCGCGTTATCAATTTCGGGTTTAAATCCGCTGACGGTGACAGGCATTTCAGGGTAGAGATCTGCGCGGCCTACTGCCAATTGAATCGAAAATGACGCTACACCACGTTGGATTTTTTCCCAGTTGGCTTTTGCGGCTCGAGCGGCGTTTTCTTTAGTCGCGTAAGTATGAGAAAGCGTCAGGACGTTCCCTTGTTCGCCGGCTAAATATTCCCCTTGTTTTTCTTTCGGTTTGGCGGGTTTTGCAGGTTGTTTGCTTTTTCGCTTACGTTTTACCGTCACTGTTTTTTTCTTTTTCGGCTCACGTGTGTCAAGCCAGTTAGCAATAACACCGGTGTATGCACCACGATCGGCCAGTGAAAAATGGTGTCCGTCACCCACTGAGCGGGTGATATGCATCGTTTGAATCGATTGTCCAGTAGCGGTGAGCCCTTGGCCTTGTTTCATAAACAGTAAATTCCCGTTTTTAACCGCGACGATTGCCCCCTCGGATTTCGCCACTCGTGTGAGAAATGAGCCGTCCGATTCGTTGGTTTGGTCGATATGAGCGAGTTTAATTTTATCTAATTTTTCATCAATGACAGGCTTCAGCTTGTTTCGCTCGGCCAAAGTTCGCACGATATCGCCAAGTGTTTTTTGGTGGTAGGACTGTTCGCGCTTGACGTTTAAGGTATCGCGAAAGTCCGCACTACGCCCGCGGATCGTGAGCTTATCTGGCACGCCGCTATGTTCAACCTCATCAACCGTAAACGTCCCCTTGTAGATCAGCGGTTCGTTTTTCCAACCAAGATGCAATGACAGGGTTTCACCTCGCTTTGGTAAGGCGAGTTGTCCGTCGCTATCATCTAGCTCAATATCTAATTGGTCAGCTTCAAAGCCGCGATTGTCCGTCATGGTTAATGACATTAAACGCCCCTGAATTAGACTATTAATATTTTCACCACCGGCTGCAAGCGCAAATGCAGGGGTTAGTTCATCTTTGGTTAAAAAACTCATAGCGGTAAGGCTCCGCGAATATCATTGAGCTGCTGACCTAGATCGCCAAACATTTGAGACAGCGATTCATCCGTGCGTTTTAATTTCAGCGTAAAATCAATTTTTCTGGCTGAGCCATCATCAAAAAAAATACTTTTCGATTGGGTGATTTCTTCAATCACAAACATACCGTAAATGGTGCCTGAGCCATCAATCAACGACCATGCTTTTCCCGTTTCTGCCATTTGCTCCAATACCAGCAATGACAGTCTGCCGCCAGTCAGTGACGGGAATAATGAGCCACTTAATGTGATATCGTCATTATCAAGGCCGATAAATTGAACTGAGGGGCGCTTGCCGACACGATTATTCACCCCATAACGGTATTTTTGGTTAATTTGCATCATCTGGTAAGGCGTTGTATTTAATTGAAAGACAAACAAGCCCAGTGCTGCCATTGCCATAATTAATCGTCCTCGCTGTCTTGATACCGACTCAGTCGTCTTGCCTGTTCACGCCGTTGGTTTTGCTCTAATTGTCTAGCAACTTCTCTTGCAATATCGCTTGCTGACTGATTCGGTAATGGGTAAACATTGATAGTGACCGGTGCAGTATTTGCCGCATGATTGCTTTGGTTTATGTTTGTTGGTGCGGATTGATAGCTATTTGCGGGTAAAGCATAAGGATGGATGGGTTTTGCTGTCGCGGTCATAGAGCCCATGGTTAATGCCGCCGCAGCCAGCGCAGCGGTTTTTCTCCGGCTGGTTATATGAGCAGGGCCAGTTACTATTTCAGGGGCTTTTTCGCCGACAATGCCAAATTGTCCACGAGGGATAAATCCGCCATTGTCGAACATGCCCGCACTTTTCATACCGGCTTGAATAACGGTCACTTGTGACATGGCGCGGACAGTTTTGGTTTCATCTGAAAGCATCCAATCGGGTAATATGTTTGTGGCCATTTGCTTGAGTTCGGCAAATTGGGCTTTCAGTGATTCCCACTTTTCCAGAATGCCATTTTTCAGGCTATCAATGATCTCACCGCCAATTTGTTTAAAGCGTTCCGGTAAACCTTTAACATCCGCGACAATCTGCTCCCACTTATCAGAAATGGTTTTCTTGATAGTAGTCCACATGCTTAACGTAATAGCAACAATACTATCCCAATGTTGGTATATCAGCCCTGGTGTTGTCCAATTCAAAATAAAATATTTGGCCCATTCCCAAAATTGAGAAAACGTTTGTTTGACTGCATCCCAAACGACATTGGCATAGTTGGTGATTTTATCCCAATGAGGTGCAATGATGCCGACAATTGTCCACTTCATAAGAAAAGATTTGATCCATACCCATGTAGCGGAAAATATATTCTTAACTCCCTCCCATAAATTTTTCACGAAAGGTACGATTTTATCCCAATATTTATAAATCAGGTAAGCCGCGCCAGCGATCCCTGCGATAAATAAGATAATCGGGTTAGCTAATAGCGCACGGCCTAGCATCATAAATGCCGTTCCAATTAACTTAATAGGCTTAATCAGTAATGATAGAAAACCACTGCCTTTGATGCCTAATACGGACAGACTTAATTTCGCCATGGCGAGTGGTCCTATCATAGCTGCAATTGCTAATGAGATCCCTCCGAGAACTGACATCACAGCGCCGAACCCGAGTACAACTGCAGACGTCCATTTGATTATCTCAGGATTTTTTTTAGCCCAATCACCCACCTTCCTGATGATTGTGGTAATTTCATTGGTAATATCTCTTAGTGGCTGCCTAATATCGTCATAGATTGTGATTGCAACATCTTCAAATGCTGAAATCATATTTTTAAGATCGCCATCTAAATTATTAGCTTTTGTGTTGGCAACTTGGCTTGCGGTATCTTTTTGGTTTTTTAATTGGGAAATGTAAGCGTCAATCCGCTTTTCAGGGTCTATTTCACTTTGTTTATCCAGCAACTCAAGCATAGCTGCCGAAGCTTCTAAACCAAAAATATCTCCTACATAAGCCATTTTTTTTACGTTACCAATACCGCTGATGCCTTTTTTCTTAAATGCGGCTTGTAATTCTGAGAGCATGATAGGCATAGCCTTCATTCTGCCCGAGCTATCAGAGATTGATACACCAAGTTCCTCCAATGCCTCTCTGGCTGCTTTCGGCTGCCTTGCTAATCTCATTAATGACATTCGTAGCGCCGTTCCAGCTGTTGACGCTTGTATGCCCACGTTGCCTAATAAGCCTACGGTCGCGACCATGGATTCAAAATCTTGCCCTGCCGCTTGCGCGTTGGGACCAAGATACTTCATGGTCTCCCCTAGCATGCGTAAATCCGTATTTGATGTTGTGAAACCAAAGGTAAGGACATCAGCGACTCGTTTCATTTCATCAGCAGGGATTTTATAAGCACTTTGAATATTCGATGCGATATCGGCAACTTCTGCTAGCGAATCATCCATGCCTGCTGCCTTTGCTAAATCTAGCATTGATGGGATCGCTTTTTGAATTTTGTCAGGGTCATACCCAGCCATTGCAAGGAACCCCATACCACCGGCAACATCATTTGCTGTGAAACTGGTAGTTGCCCCTAGCTTCCTTGCCTGTTCCTTTAACGCTTTTAGTTCTGGTGATTTATCATCAAGCCTGGTCAACGCTTGTACACCGGACATCCCTTTTTCAAAGTCAAAACCAGCCGAAAGGGTTCGCTTGGCGCCATATAGAACACCAACTCCAGACATAGCCATACCCGCGCCGCTACCGGCCATTTTATTACGCACGCCCATGGCATTTTGATAGCTATTTTTTGCCGCAGACATTCGCTTTTCTTGGTTGGCTACCCGCTTTAGTTGCTGCTCTTGTTGCTGTAATCGCCGGCTTGTGCTGGCAATATCGCTATTTAATCTGACTTGCGCTTGGCTCAATTGGCGCGTTGAAATCCCACTACTTTTTAACGCTTCCCGTTGGCGCTGCAGTGAGGCACTCAGTGTACCGGTTTCAGCTTTGAGTTTTGCGGCCGCCGCTTTTGCGCGGTCAAGCTCCCGTGATTGGGCCCTCGTGGGATTTTGAACGGTGGATAATTCACGTGCGAGCCGGCTAACTTTGGCGGTAGCCTGTTGATACGCTTGACTGGCACTATCAAGGGATTGCTTGGTTTTCTTAAACCCGTCAATTTGCTTGGCTTGGTTGTTGAGCTCTTTGAGTTGTTGTTTAGATTGGCGGAGGGTTTCCGCCAATTTTTTATTTGACGCTTGGGCGCTCTTAAACGGTTTCGTAAATTTATCGACGGCGCTTAAAATCACCTGTAAACGTAAATCTTTACTCATCTTCTACACCGCTACGTTTAAGGGCGTGATAACGCCATTCTAATAATTCGGTTAGGGAAAATTCATCGGTGACAGCCGGTGACCAGTGAAAAATAGTGGCAATATCTGCCACTAAATCATTCACGGTTAATCGTTCTGGAAATCCATAGTCACCGACTTCGGTAACAAAAAAAGCACAAGCTCTTTGGTTAAATTCAGCATATCCGCTGGGTTCATCATGATTAATTCAGGTTTCGTCAATGCTGGTGCGGTGACGCGGGGTAATACCAACATGGCGGAATCTACATCCATTTCCATCAGCGCCGCTAAGCGAACACCACGCAATGCGCCAGAATTGGGTTTACGTACCACAATCTCTGTCACTGTGGTTGTTCCACGCGTGATGGATTCATCTAGCGTGACGGTGATTTGATTTTTTTCTACTGGTTCAGTCATTTACTTTTCCTATAAACCTAATGCGGCGCGTTGTTCTTCTAAACGATCAACACCATCAACTTTTTCAATCATATTAAGTAAATCAATCTCAATGAGCGTTTCACCATCCCAAATCAGTTTGTAATACGTGGCATTAAAAGGCGCTTTGACTTGGGTGTTTTCACCGGCCTTGCCATTACCAGAGTCAATTTCACTGAATCGACCACGTAACACGACCTCAACGGCGGTGTATTCTTTGGTATCTTGGCGTTGATAAGCGCAATTGAGGCGCAACATCACACCATCAATTTGAGTGATACCCCATTGCTTATAAAGCTGGGCTTCTAAGCCCCCGAAGGTTAATTCGGCTGAGAGAGCATCATCTTCTAAGCCCATATCAATTTTGACGCCGCCATTCATGCCGCCGCCGCGATAGGTTTCAAATTTACGGGTGATTTTCGGTAGCGTGATTTCTTCAATACGCCCCATATAGCTTTCACCCTCATTGAATAAATTTAAATCTTTAAGTTTGCGTGGTAAGGCCATGATTACCCCTTAATTTTTGAGCCAAAATCCAATAAATAGCGGTCGGTAATACGCTGACGTAACAGTAAGTTTTCCAGTGGGGGTACGGCTGTATAGTCATAATCAATGTATAACTTGCCGCTTTTCAGCTCTTCTTTGGTGTTAACGTCTGGATCGAACCAACATTCACCGCCTAACAAATAGCCTTGCGTTGTCATGCTGCGCAGTTTTGCATTGATACTTTCGATAATGTCACGAGCCAGTGAAGGGTTAAGCGTACCGTCAATTGACCAGTCCAACCCCTCAGCGATGGTGTCGGATAACACCTGCGCGGTGCGGGTGTAGGACTCAAAGGCAAACAACGGATCATCAGAGCAAGTACGGGAGCCCCAAAACTTGAAGCCGTTATTGCGAATTAGCGTGGTGATATCGTTTTCGTTAAGTAAGCCGGCATCGGTGGCAGGGTCTTGTAAATCCCATGACACATCGGCAGAAATGCCCGTTACACCATTAACGCCAACGTTAGACAAGGTTTTATGCCAGCCAATTTCATTATCAATTTTGGCACGTAAGCCCAAGGCACACGCGGTGGCGTAGATATTACTCTCTGCATTCGCGACGGTATCCCAACTTTGGAATTCAGGCCAAATCAACATTAATTCACGTTGATTAAAGTTTTTACGGTAATCAATGGCATCTGAAATAGTTTTACTGCCATAGGCGCTAATATAAGCCATGGCTCGCATTTTTTGCGCGATACCGGCGAGCGTTGATGAAACCGCCTGTGTATCATGAGCCGGTACGGCTAGAATGCGAGGCTTAACGCCTAAACGGCCTTGCGCCACGGTTAATGCTTGTAAGCCAGTTTTGCGGCCATCGGGCGTGGTGCCACCAATAATATTGGATGTGGTTTCTGCTTCGCTTTCGCCTTGTTCAACACGTACAACCACGGTAACCGGTTTTGATTGGTTACCGATAGCATCCAGTGAGCGTGCAAGCGTACCAGTCTCACCGGCTTTACCAGCTGCATTTTTAACGTCAGTGATTAAAACGGGGGTATTGAGTGGAAAGGCTTTTGCGTCTGCATCATCGGCAGTACACACCATTCCGACAATGGCGGTGTTGATGGTGCGAATAGGTCGCGTGCCTTCGTTGAGTTCAATCACTCGCACGCCGTGGTGATAATCTTGAGCCATTACTAGCGTCCTCTATTTTGCAATAGCTCAATTTTGGGTTCGGGTTAACGCAAATGCACGAAATGGGGATTGTGTGAGGGATGAAACAAAGCCCCATTGGCTGGGGCTCAGAATAGATTAATGTTATTCAGGTTTCTCAGGCCAATCAATATTTGGTGCGAGTGAAGTATCAACACGGTTTAACAAGACACGGTATGTTTTCCACGCTGTTAATTTTGCTTGGTAATCGTCATCATCAAGACCGACTTCAATGGCATCTTGTAAATATGTGATAGTGGTATTCGCTTCCTCTAATCGCTGCGCCTTTTCCTGCTCGGCTTGTGCAACTAATGACGCTTTTTGTGCCTCGGTATCTGTTACCCATTTTTTGCCGTTCCACTTATCAAATTCTGTTTTCGGCTCTAAGAGAGTTAGCGTATCGGGCAAATCGCCAATAAAATCAATTTCAATCGGTTGGCGGGTTTCTGTGCTGTAAGCCGTTTTCCCTCTGTTATCGGTGACAATTTCCCATTTGGAGCCATCTTTACTACGCACCACCGCGAGACCTGCTTTTGTGGGTAATTCTGGTGCATCAATATAAGCACCAGCGGATACACTCACATCAAAATAAATATTCTCCATGCTTGCGTTTAAATATTCGCGCGTTTGTGGGTCTGCAATATAGACTTTAATCCAACCCGCTTTTGTTGCTAAGCCATTTTCGCCAATTTCGGCTTGTTCAATATCTAAATTATAATTTTTCATTATGCTGCTCTCACGATATATAAAAATGCGATGTTGCGGGGACGGTTTTCATTTGCCGTTGGTACTTCAAGAGATGCATCAAATTTGAGATTATAATATCCTCCTCCATCCCCTCGTAAGCCACCTTTTCCACCTGCTCCCTTTGTAAATACCCCGTTAATGCTCGCATCATTAGTTAAGAAACCTTGGTTTGATGAGTGACCAGCTTCACCTGTAATATTTCTAATCGCATCACCTTGAGTTGATAGAACTGTACGATTTGCATCAACACCACGGCCGTAATCGAGTCCGCGAATAAATTCAGCGCGCAAGTCTGGCAATGAACCAGAGGGATATGCCGAGGCTAACAATGGGTAGGTTGTTTTATTGAACGCTTGCCCATTACAAACTAAAAAGCCAGTTGGCGCAGCAGGTAGTGGCCAAGGTATTGGTGAACCCACAGGGTAATCACTTAACATGTCAGAAGAACTGATATCTCTTAAATTACCGTTTCTATCTTTTTTGGTGTTTTTTGTTGTGTAGTGTGTATTAAATGGTGTTGTGTTATCAGCGCCCGCCAACAAACTAAAGCGACTAGTGACATTTCCTGATGTATCTATGTAGATCACACCGCGACGATCTTTTCGGTACGCAATTTGCACTCCTGTACCTAATCGAGGGTAGCCATCTGCCCTTGCAGCAACATCATCTGAGTAAGCAATAAACCTACTTTCTCCGCTTGCCCCATGACGTTGGTCATTCGCTGCCCCTAAGCCAAAATCCCCCTCTAATACTACAGTTCCAGATCTGTTTGGAATATTGACTACAGCTTTATTACTACCTGACGCAGATCTGTCAATAATACCAAGAAGTGCATTGTTCCCAGAGGGCCTTGACTCCAACAGAAGATAACTTTCGTCAGATCTAGTTAACGCGATTCCTGCGAAATCATTAACTCCACCAACGGTGACCCTCGCGTTTTTAATTTTAAGTGGGCCTTCTATCTCCCCACCAATTTTATCAAATTTCCCATCTAAACCCTCTTTAAGCGCTGCGTTGGTTGCATAGTCGCCCGCAGGGGCATAATTTCCTTTAGGTTGATATCTGCCGTCTGATTCAATTTTTGAATAGCTGTACCCAATTACGGCAAGTTTACCAATTTCAGTAGTGAACAAATGCAGACTAGGCACTTTATCGTTATCGTTGCCTTTCTGGCCTGAAATATTCGCTTTATCGAATTTTTTATTTAAATCCAGTTTGGTTTGCGCTGATAGTGCATCAATTTTTTTGTCCAGCACTGTGATTTCAGTATTCACATACTCGCGAGTTGCCAGTACAACTGACGGGTCAATTTTTAATGTGACCGATTCAGTGTGACTGACAATTAATACCATTCGGATAGATTGCGTACGACCTGAACCTTCCTCTAATTGAGGTTTATACGTCTCGGGGCAGTTTGCTACCGCAATTAAATTACCGGCTTTATCAAATAATCCAATCTCGCGTATCCACCAACCGCCGTCTTTTTCAGGGATAATTTGCTCTGCAATGATTTGATTTTTATTTTGTTCATCAATAAACAGCGTATTAATGGCGGCTCGGCGCTGTTCTTTGATCAGCTTAGTTTGATTGGTATCTGGCGTTGGCAAACTCCCGCCACCATCGCCCACCGCCATGTGTGTTAATTCAAGTTTTGTGCCTAGCGCTGTCGCTTGGGCTAATAAGTTCTCACCTAATTTTGTGAGTAAGGCAAAGTATTTCATTGTGGATTAATCCTCATTTCATCAATTAAGTGAATAGCCGCACCTTGAACATCAAGGCCAGAAACAGAAATTAAAGGCGGTGTATACGCATAAACAGTCAACGAGTCACCGGTGTAACTGGATGCCGCGCAATAAAATTCACCGCGGGTTTCTAGCTGAATAGTGAGCCCGACTAAATGACGGCTCGCCGGCTTGGCATCAAAAATCAAGGCTTCTAACTCTTGATACATTTCCTCAGTAATACCGGTTTCCAGTACCCCAATATCAAGGCGAAACGTACCGGCGGTTTCGTTGGTTTTCCACCACTCAATCACACGGATTAAATAACCCAACGGCTCAACCACACGGCGCAATGCACCAATGGTGCCCTTGTGTTTATGAATAAACATCGCAGCCTTAACCGCATCACGCTTGGCTTTTTCTGTCCAGTTTTTATCCCACCGGTCAACGCTGAACGCCCACGCCAGATACGGCAGTAAATGCACGGGGCATTTATCAGGGTTCCATAGAATGCGAATCGGAATAGGCACGCGCTCAATCTGTGCCAGCGATTCAGCCGCCGCAAGCTCTAACGGTGATGAGCCGACAGGTAATAAACGATTATTCATCTGAGCCCCCTAATGCCACATTAATTTGTGTGCAGAAGCTAGCCTGTGTTTTATCCAATTTGATATCTGCAACCGGCTTTTTCAGTTCCACGCGTTGTACGCCTTGAACATGCAAAGCGGCATAAATGGCACTAAGGACAATGTCACGGCCTAGCCGGTGCTGTTGTGTCGCATAGCGTTTCACTTGTTCTTCTGCCGCCGCCATAATCGGTTCGTATTCAGGTGAGGGATAACAGTAAATCACCGCGTTGATTTCATAGTTAACGATAGTTGCTGATTGCACGGTCACGCGATCTGCAACCGGCCTAACATCCTCATCGTTTAACGCAATATCGACTTTCTCAATTAAATCAGCCGGTGCGCTGCCGTTCCCCTCGCGGGATAAAACCGTAACCGTGACGTGAGCTGGTAATGGGCTAATCACAGAAGCGTCAGAAACCCGACCATCAGCGCTACGAGCATGATATTCATAACTGCCAATCGGGCCAGCTACGCTTAACGCTTCGAAAGCGGCCGGTATACGCATGCGTAAATTGGAATCTGACTCATACACCGGTGCAATCGGTGGGATGGCGCTTTCATCACCCTCCGAAAGTATCAAGCGTTTCACGTTGTTGTTGGCCGCGAGTTGGTCAAGGTCGGCACCAGTGGCAAAGGCCACCATGCTTGCGCGAGCCGCTTCATTGACGCGCTGACGTAAAATTAATTCACGGTAGCAATTTTCTTGTAATAATTTAGTGAGCGGCTCAGATTCTAATTCCAATGTACGGGCGATGGCTTCCCGTTGTTCTGCTGGCATCGCACCAATTAGTGCGGCTTTACGCTCGGCAAAGAGCACCTCATAATCTAACGTTTCAACCACATCCGGTGCGGGTAATAAACTTAAATCAATACTGGCTGCCATCGTTACCTCACATTGACCGAAAAATTAAGTGACTGATTGGTGTCTTGGTTTGTGGCTTCAATATCCACAATCATCTGCGCAGCCTCGGTGCTATTTAGGCTAATGCGAGTTAATAAAATGCGGGGCTCCCATTTCAACAATGCGGTGTAGCACGCTGACATTAACTGCAATTTCAGCGCGGGATTTTGTGGCTGGTCGATAAGTTCTGATAATAGCGAACCATAATTTCGCCGTGCGATGCGTGAGCCAATAGGCGTGATCAAGATATCGCGCACGGATTGGCGTATATGCTCAATATCGGAAAGGCACTTTCCATTTTCTCGACTCATACCGCAATATCTCATTGGGGTTTTCCTGTGGATTCTCCGCCGCTACGTACACCGCCATGAGTATGATCATGCAACGTAATACCATTGGATTTAATCGCGCCGCCGGTGTGTGTAAAATTACCCGTCATTTCACCGCCCTCAGTCACATTGAGCGTGGCGCAAGTCAGATTTTCCGAACAAACTACCGTTGGTGTGGTGAGATTAATTTGTTTACTTGCATTGACGATAACCACATTTGTTGTGGCATTAATTTGTTCGCTGGCGTCAATTGTGGCCGTTTTAATCCCTGTTGCGATTAATGCACCAGTGGCGGGTTCATATTCAATAATTGCCCCGTCTGAATAGGTTCGGTGGTCTGCTGTGAGTGAACTGGTCGGCTCGGCATGTTCATTGGAAAAGATACCGGTTAGCACAAATGCCGTGGTAAGTTCGCCGCCTAAAGCAAGGATAAGAACTTGCTCACCCACGCTAGGTGCATTCATCGTGCGAGTGCTACCAGCTCGTAAGGTGATCCAATTTAGCCAGTCGGTTTCTAGCTCACCAGTTTTAACACGACACCCTTTTTGTGCATCAACATTAGTCACAGTGCCAGTGCGGATCAGGTTTTTGATTAGGCGACGAATCTCGGCAGACATAGTTTATTTACTCGCTGCCTTGACTGCCGACAAAAGCACACCGCGAGCCAACCCTTGCCAAAAACACCAAAATACAAAGAGTGGCACGACAACCCACTGACTTGTTATGAATAGGATAATCACGCCGATCGCTGTCAATAAAATCACCGTTCGATAAATCCATTCATCAAGCGGTATGAGAAGCTTTTCGAAGCCCTCAAAGGTATATTCATAATCTTTATTGGATAAAAAAGGCGTGAGAGTAAAAAATAATTTAAAGCCGTGAAGTGAAATGTACGTATTGATGATCACCACAGAAATATAGTTACCTACGCCCGTATCAAAAAAGATAACCAGTGAGTAAATAATGATAAATAGAGTAGGAATTAGCGGAATGTATTTGCGCATGGCAACCTCAAAAAAATGATTTTCTTAAGCGTGCCATTGATAGTGTATTGATTGCAGCTACTGCCTTTTGTGCAGTCGGTGATACACATTATCGTGAGAGGAAATCAATAATCTGACTTTCAATATGCCTGATTTCTTGCGGTGTGAGCCCTAATAACTGGCGAGAGGGGTAGGTGATTTTTGTATTGCCAATACGCTCTGTTAAACCAAACTGGTGTACACCGGCAATATTTGCTGCGGAAGGTAAAAAATAAATGACAGCTTCTTTATCGCTATTATAGGCGCGTAAAAAACGGGCGGTGGCCAGTTTTTTAAACATGCGGGTTTGCTTGGTTTTGCGCTCTGTACTGATTTTATCTTTCTTGATACTGATATAGCGCTGAATATCTGACTTACGAAATGAGCGCTGCGCTTTTTTATTCGCATCTTGGCCAGTGATTGTTTTGCTATTACCTCGCCAGTTCCGTAAGGTACGTTTTTGGCCATGCCACATAAATTGGATTTCACGTTGTACCGTGATGAAATTCGCTTTGCGTTTGGTATATGGGCTGCCATCCGGATTTTTTTGTTGTGAAATGCGCTTAATTTGAGAACGGCGTAAATCGCGAGTGATTTCTTTAGCGAGCTGCCGGCGCTGGCCTTGCGACATGCGATGTAATAAATGCGTTAATTCACTGTCAAGTTGACGCAAAGTATCATCATTCATCGTGTCGTTGGCCATTCATTAAACGGGTTGGCCGGCTCAGGGGTAGCCTCAATCACATATTTGCCGTCGTTATCAATCGCTAATACACGCTCGGTGAGATTTAAATCAATACTGATGTGGGCGGTTTTGTTATCTAAAATCACCGCCTCAAATCTAAAATCTTGTTGCCGCTTTGCGGGGTTCGCTGAAATATCGGATTGATTTTTTCTTAGCCAATCATTGACTACTGCAATTAAGACATTTTGGTCACCACTATAGCGCTCAATAATAATATTAGCGGTGTATTCATATTCAAAACTGGGCGTTTCTTCTAACGTGGAAATAATCCGCCCGTTTTCAACAAACAAGTATAAATTTTCGGGGTTATCTTTGAGAAATGGAATTTTGCTATCTAAATATTCCCGTAAGTTAGTGAGCTTTTTCACGGTTCCGTTCCTCATCAAATAACTCAATCGCACTCAGTTGAATATTGGCAGTTTCTAAGGCTGCAAGTAAAGGGTCAACCATCAAAGCCAAATCGCAATAAGTTAGAACCCGTCCGGTAGAGGCGGTGGTACTTGCTGGGTGAGTGTTTTCGGAATGGGAACGCATTGCGTTTGCACGGATACGGTAGGCGTTGTCGAGCACCCGATCAGCAAGATACTTAGGCACAGGTAAATCACACGTTGGCTCGTTTTTAAGAATGGTTTTATATTCAATTTTTCTTTCCTCGGCGGCGGCGCGTTGAATAATACCGCGACGATAGGCATCACCCGCGATTTGATTTGCACGGTGAAAACTTAATGATTGGTCAGAAATCAGCGCGGTTTTTTTATCAACGTCTAACGAAAGTTGTTGGTTTTCTGCCGTGAGAATGCCGACTCGTTCATTGAGCCGGTCTATTTTTTTGAGACCTTGCCAGCTGGCGAATATGACACCGGCGACAAGGAATAATGCGAAAGTGATTACCCATTTTTTCATATCAACGAGTATGCCTCTTGCATTTCTTTGATGCCCCAAGGCTGTTGGCCTGCGTTTTCGACGCGGGTAATCGCATCAGCCAAGGAGAATAAAACATCAGGCTGCATAACTGAAACGCAATCATCAGGGCTTACATTCAACTCTTTAGCCACTCGTTGAATATATCCCTCAGTGTTATTTTCCACTGGCGGTGCGTAACGATTGATGATTTCTCTAACTGAGCATAAGCGGTGCTTTTTCTCATAGGTACGCATGATAATGAATAGCGCACGATATCCCCATTTTGGGGCAATAAAACGGCAAAATGATTTATCTGTTTGCTCTTGATGCAGCCCTTGCCATTTATCGCCAAGGCGAATATTGCCCGGATTATTGTTGCGTATGCCGCGTGGTACGTTAGACATGTTTTCCTCCAGTAAAGCGTGACCATAAATAGGAAAGTCCGATACTTCCCATCGCACCAAATACACCGGTGGTGAATAGGGTGATATAAATGCTCTGATTGCCCTCAATACAGAGCAATCCGCCTAACAACCCGACAAAGCCGGAAACGACCATTTGCATAAAAGCCGCAAACCAGCTCCACGGGGCATTATTCGTTTTAACGTCAATGATGTATCTCACAACACCTCCCCACATTGAAATGAAGAGCATTAATAACCACTGTGCGATACCGAAACTGTTCGGATCTTTATCAAACATGTATCAATCCCATAGCTGTATAAGTGGCTGTACCGGCTCTTCGGTAATTTCAGGTAACTCAATCAATAGCCCCGCAGGTAGCACCGCGCCTTGTTCGGCAAGATTGGGATTCGCTAACAAAACAGCTTCGGTCATGCCTGTCGTTCTGCCGTAAAATCGCCAACATATCCCGTCTACGGTGTCACCTTTTATCGTTCTGGTTTTCATATCAACTCAACAATATTGTGTGTCGTGCCCTTGATGCGCTGAATTGCCCAGATAGCATCACGCTGTAAATCATCAATATTCGTCTCTAAGGCATCGGCTTTTTTGCTGCCGTTTGGGGTTGTATCAATATCGCGGTAACGTTCGATTAAGTTTGCTTTTGCCGCGCTGAATACGGCACGGCGATAAAGGATCACTAATTCCGATACGTCAATCTCCCCATGCGTAATTTTGCTGGCCGGAACTGCGCCTAACGTTGTATAGCCCAAGTGGATTTCTTGCTGTTGAAAGCGGGATAATTCACGGTTGGTTTCGATGATGGCGTTTTTTAAGGCTTCAATTAATCGACTTTGGGTGACCGTACCGTCAACTCGCATTGATTCCCGAAATGCATGGGTATTAATCGCAGGCCAAAAATCACCACTGGTGATAGTTTCGTCTTTTTCGTTAGCGGGTTCGGGTGAAACAAAATCCATAAGGTCACCTTAAAAATAGGTAGGCGGTGGGCGAGAGTTCGAAAAATAAATTTCTTATCTCGCGCCGCCTTGCGCGTTGGCACGTTCTTTATTCATCAGCCCTGTTTTTTGCTGACAAAAACTTTTCAATATTCTTAATATCCTGCTTAACTCCACTGCGCTCATTGAGCTCAAGGGCACGCATTAATTCACATAAAGCCGGTTGCGGAAAATCATTATCGCGCAAGCTGTAACCGAGCCATTTATGTAGCTCGGCGCGGACTTTATCGGGCATATCTTCATGCTCAATTAATGCCATGGTGCGCTGCAAGATATCCAATGGAATGGGATTTTTTGCGGTATAGGCTTCTTTGGCTCTATCTCCCATTTCTTCGGCAATAGCACAACCGGTTGTGCGGGATTGGCCTGACGGCATGGCGAGCTTGTGTTTTAATGCATACTCCGCAATATCAAGCCCTTGTGCGTACAAACCCGCGTCAAAACTCCACAACATGAGATACATCAGCACATCATCTTGAACGCCTGAATTGCCTTTTAATGTTTCCGTGATCCACGTTTCGTATAGCGGTAAGGCTTTACGTTTGTACGCGGCTTTGCGTTCAAATGATTGAGTTTTACCTAAATCCCGCATATGTTGGCGTAACATCAATTTGACTTGTGTTGCTGCCGAGGGGTCAGCAAGAACGCCATAGGCGCTGACGTTCTTGGCTTCAACCTGCATGCGTTTTCGTTCCCACGGATTCACAGCTTATTCTCCGGTTGGCGCGTCTTTTACTTCGTCCGGCTCAGTAGGCTCCGCCGGTTTTCCAGACGTCAGCTCAATGTTTTCAATCAACGCCACACAGTCGTAATCTTCAACAATGTAATCTTCATTCACTGATTCGTAGTTTTCGATACGGTCACGTTTGGCATTGTCCACCACTTGACGGCGGCGTGATTCGATTTGCCAGTAGATAGATAAATTATCTAATCGTGTGATAAGCATTCCATTTTTCGGGAAATAAGGAACACGTACCGCCGGCAATCCACCGAGGCGTTTTTGGCTGATAATCACATCCGCAGCTAACGCCTCGGTATTGGCTTGATCACGATTGACGATTGGGAAATATTTATCGGCTAAAAGTGAGCGGCCACAGATAACGACTAAATCGGTATCGTCGGCGTACACTTCTGAAATCGCGTGGTCAACGGCTTGCATAACCAGTGCATCAAGGTTTTCATAATCTTCACCTTTACCTACTTTGATTGGCTCAGGGGTGATTTTGTTGGTGTCTTTATCCGTTGAAGAACCTAAAACATGTTCAGGGGCTTCAAGGCGAATTTTATGTAACCAACCGACATTCACGTCTTGCAGGAGTTTATTGACTTCGCGGTTTGAGGTTGCAGCACGAAGTGTCCCGTTAAAGCCAATCATGATACGGTCAAGGGCTTGACGCTGAATAATGGCATCGCGGATACGGCGCTGGAAATCTTCAAACATTGCCCACATATCCAGTTTTTCATAACGAATAGCGGTATCGAAGTTTGTTTGACGGCAGTGATAACCTTGTTTGGCTAATTGAGTTGGGTCAGTCGGTTCGCGGTCTTGTTTGGTGGTGTCCGTCGTGCCGGCAACCGTTGAGCCAATGCCGAGACCGATTTTTTCGCCCACTTGGTCTTTGACAGGCACAATATTAATTTTGGTCAGAAAGACGGCGCTTAACTGAATTTTGCTTTCCAGTTTTTGGGCTGCCGAAGGCTCAATTTCCACTTTTGAATCTGTGAATTCGTGTGGCTGAACACCGTAAATCTCACCAAGGCGGGTCATGTAACCGTTAAATTTAACTTTTGTTTCTTTTCTCATTATTATTCCCGTTTAGCAATCAGTCAGGTTTTCGGTGTTGGTTGTATTTCCACCAAAAGATGTGGGGCGGTGTTGCTGATTATCTTGTTGGCTTAAATCTTTTTTGAGTTGGTCCAACTCGCTGCGCAGGGCTTCATTTTCTTGCTTGATACCCGATAGCGCTTTAACTTGTGTTTCAAGCTGAGTCAGCTTTTGTGCAGTTTCAGTTTGCTCTTCCGCGCAAAGCTCTACCGCTTGGTGAATGTCATTGAGTTCAACATCATTGCGCTGACGTTCGCGACTGAATTTCGCCATGATGCGATCTTTCAAGCTGGGTTTTTCTGGTTTGTTTTCTTCTTCGGTAAATTCAATCACCGTTTCTTCCGCCGCCGTAAAGACGTTATCTTTATCTTGCTTGCGTTCTGAGAAAGTCGCGGTTTTATCTGCACCCGCGCTAAATTCCAACATGCTCGTGCCAAGGCTGGCAGGGTTATCCGTGACAGCTAAGCCCACCAAATAGGCTGAATTCATATCGGAAAAATTAGGGTTAATTTCAACGGAGGTATAAACCTTTTGACGCTTACGATTCATCTCAATTAATGAATCTGTTGGTGATAAAATCCCGTATAGAGCAAGCTTACCTTTCAGAGCACCTTCACTGATTTCTTCTGTGTAAACAGACTCCACATCTCCAAAGCGCGGCATCCATTCATAATTTAGATGCTCCATGTTGATCCGAGCACCATAAACGGATGGGTCGTAATTTTTGGCAATATCAGTGAGCCATTGGCGCTGCACTTTACGTCCATCGGTTGTGGCTCCCTCAACACAAAGGCGCACAGGTTTAGATTTTTTTGTCATTGCTCAGGCTCCGGCAATTAAATTTCATACGTAGATAAATTTCATGCGTAAATAAAAAAATAATGAGCCTATGTTTTCAGGGATGGGGGCTAAGAAACAATGCTTTGCCATTGTGTGGGAAATGGCACAACGGCAGCTCGGGGCGATTGGGCGTGTGAGCCAGTAATCTGGCGACATGAAAACATTACACGATTTTGACCCAAGAAAACGCGCGATGCACCTGTATTTTAACGGGTACCGAATTGCGCGTATTGCTGAAATCCTCAAAGAAAAAGCTGCCACTATCCACAGCTGGAAACGGCGCGACAAATGGGATGAGATTACCCCCGTTGAGCGCGTGGAAATGACGCTGGAAATGCGACTTTGTACGCTAATTAGCAAAGAAAATAAAGAGGGTAAAGACTTTAAAGAAATTGACTTGCTTTACCGGCAGGTCGAACGACACGCCAAAATTCACAAGTATCAAAACGGTGGCAATGAGGTTGATTTGAACCCGAAACTGGCCAATCGCAATAAAGGTGAACGCCGCGCCCCTGAGAAGAATTTATTTAGCGAAGAGCAGATTGAAAAGCTGGAAGAAATCTTTCGTGAAAATATGTTTGCGTACCAAAAGGTTTGGTATGGTGCCGGCCATAAGCACCGTATTCGTAACATTTTAAAATCACGCCAAATCGGGGCGACTTACTTTTTCGCTCGTGAAGCTTTTATGGATGCGCTCATTACCGGTCGAAACCAGATTTTTTTATCGGCCAGTAAAGCGCAGGCACACGTATTCAAAGGCTACATCATTGATATGGCGCGAGAAGTGGATGTTGACTTAAAAGGTGATCCAATAGTTTTACCTAATGGGGCGACAATGTATTTTCTTGGTACCAATGCCCGTACCGCGCAGAGTTACCACGGTAATTTGTATCTTGATGAGTATTTCTGGATACCCAAATTCCAAGAATTACGCAAAGTCGCCTCCGGTATGGCTATGCACAAAAAATGGCGTCAAACCTACTTTTCGACCCCATCGGCACTGACCCACAGCGCGTATCCGTTCTGGTCAGGCAAATTATTTAATCGTGGTCGCCGCAAAGGGGATCACGTTGAGGTGGATATCAGCCACCAAGCGTTAGTGAATGGCATGATGTGCGGTGATGGTCAGTGGCGGCAAATTGTCACCATTGAAGATGCCATGCGGGGCGGCTGTAATTTATTTGATATTGACCAGCTCTATTTAGAATATAGCCCTGATGAATTTGAAAACTTGCTGATGTGTGAGTTTGTCGATGATATCGCGTCCATATTCAACTTGCAGTTAATGCAAAAATGCATGGTAGACAGTTGGGAAATATGGGACGACGTTCAACCGTTAATGATACGCCCCTATGCTTTCCATCCCGTTTGGATTGGTTATGACCCCGCGAAAGGCACTCAAAATGGCGATAGTGCCGGCTGTGTGGTGATTGCGCCACCGTTACATAAAGGCGGTAAGTTTCGCATCCTTGAACACCATCAATGGCGTGGTATGGATTTTCGCGCACAATCGGACGCGATAAAAGAACTCACCGAGCGTTACAACGTGCAATACATCGGGATTGACTCTACGGGTATTGGTCACGGAGTCCTACAAAACGTGCGGGAATTCTTCCCTGCTGCAAAAGAATTTGTCTATAACCCTGCATTAAAAAATGCCCTAGTCCTTAAGGCCTATGACGTGATTAGCCATGACCGCCTTGAATATGACGCGGGAAGCAATGATATCACCCAATCTTTTATGGCCATTCGCCGTGCGACCACTGCCAGCGGCAACCGCCCAACATATGAAGCAGACCGCAGCGAAGAGGCCAGCCATGCTGACTTAGCGTGGGCAACCATGCACGCCCTTTATAACGAACCGATCACCGGTGAAAATCACAATCAACATAATATCGTCGAGGTCTTTTAATGAGCCGTAAAAATAAAAAACGCCAATCACAAATACTGGCACAAAAAACCGACAGCGCATCAATGGAAGCATTCACTTTCGGTGACCCAATCCCTGTGCTTGATAAGCGTGAAATTTTTGATTATTTGGAATGTGTGCAAATTGATAATTACTATGAGCCGCCAATTAGTTTTAACGGCCTTGCTCGCACGTTCCGTGCAGCCCCACACCATAGCAGCGCAATTTATGTAAAACGTAATATTCTCACCAGCACATTTATACCCAATAAATATTTAAGTCGTCAGACGTTTGATAGCTGGGCATTAGATTTTTTACTGTTTGGTAATGGGTATCTTGAAGAACGAAATAACCGGTTAGGACAATCACTGAATTTTAAACATTCGCCGGCTAAGTTTACCCGCCGCGGTGTTGATCTAGAAACTTACTGGTTTGTGCAATATGGCTACGATATTAAACCGTATGAATTTCAAACGGGTAAAGTGTTTCACTTGATTGAGCCGGATATTAACCAAGAGTTATACGGCTTGCCTGAATATCTCGCGGCAATCCCGTCCGTACTGCTCAATGAATCGGCAACGCTATTTCGCCGTAAATATTATCTCAATGGTTCGCATGCCGGTTATATTCTGTATATCAGTGATGCAGCACAAAAAACCGATGATGTTGATAAAATTCGTGAAGCACTCAAAAGCAGTAAAGGACCAGGGAACTTTCGCAATTTATTTTTGTACGCACCAGGGGGAAAGAAAGACGGCATCCAAACTATTCCGCTTTCCGAAGCTGCTGCAAAAGATGAATTCCTTAATATTAAAAATGTAAGTCGTGACGATATGTTAGCGGCACACCGCGTGCCACCACAAATCATGGGGATCATTCCTGAAAATGTGGGCGGCTTTGGTGATGTTGAGAAAGCGGCAAAAGTATTTGTGCGCAATGAGTTGATGCCGTTACAAAGTAAGATGATGCAATTGAATGATTGGTTTGGTGGGGAAATTATAAAGTTTGAAAAGTATTCTCTGGACTTAGAAGACGAATAATATCACGCGTAAATTCAATGATACCGCCCACTGAGGCGGTATTTTTTTGCCCGTAGGTAGGTGATCTCGATGCCCTAAATAATAATAGGACCCCACTGTATTATACCAAACCTAACTCACCAAGACGAATCCGCAATAAATTCCCCCCATCAAATAGCGATTTAAACGCACTATACGCTACCACAAAGCGTGCAAAATTAATTGCTATCTAGTTATAGAAATTTGATTTTAACGCTGTGACGGCTCGGAGATTTTGCGGACGGATATTTAACAATAAACACCTCGCCGCGCAATCGTAGCCCCGCCACGCCTGCCCACTAAATAGGTCGGTTTTCATGCACCTGCAAGAGATCTCCTGAACAGCGCCAGTGGTGGTGCTTCACACGGGTAACGATCCTTTTTTGATCTTGCGAATTTGGGCGGAAAAATGCGAAATTATGAGGTAATTTTAGAAAATAAAAAAACCGTCATGACGACGGCTAATATGTTTAATTCATGAATGTTTAAGTAAATTGAATACTATAATGATGGATAACCTACATTGACGCTATAAACTAGTGCTGATATTTCCGTCATATAATAAAGACTTAAAAAACTGAAATTTTTAAGCTTTTACTCCCAATAAATTCTGATGGTAAAGGTGAAGGCTCATCCTCTGAGTCATGTTTGGAGCTATAACTAAAATATTCGAGAGAAAACCGCTTAAATTTACGTTCAATTTTCTTAGTAAACTGATCTTCTGATATTAAATCTATAGAATTAACTTGGATACCTTTTGCTAACAAAATTGCGTTTTTCAGTTTTTCTATCATCTTATCTGATATTCTATCATTACGAATTTGTCTTAAACTGACTGCTTCTGGCACAGCAATCAATATGTCAGTTGTATATACTTGTTCTTCTGGTAATTCATCGTCCGTATGTAGATTAATATAAACTCCAGAACAAAATTTACTAAAATTTTCATCTTTCCACGTGGAATCCAATGCTCTTTGACATTTTTTATCTATCCTATGCCCAAAAGAATCTGGAAATGTCGCTCTACGATAACGCTCTGCTATCCAATCAAGAAGTATATTTTTAGCATTGCCTTGCCACGTTATATTTGGTGACGGGGTTGATTCTTGTAATAGTTTTTTTCTACAAACCTGAAAAAAACTCAATGCTGTGATTTCTATATAGGATTCATGACCATCAACTTGGATAGGTAAATGAATTTTTCTAGGGTTTTTAGCATGTTTAAAATTATTATCGGCTTCGCAAGGTATACCCAATATAATCTGCACCCAAGGCTCTTTTTCCAAAGATGGCTCAATCAATGCACAGTCATATAATACTGGAATTAAATATACTGTTTCATTTCCCTCGCAAAACAGTTTTAGTTTCAGAGGCAACTCATCAATGATGTTGGTAAATTTCTTTAGTTCAACAAACGTTCCTCTTTTCCATCCTGAGCTTACTAAACTATCACGATCAATACCAACATCATCAATATCACTCATTACTACTATTCCTTAACTAAACAAGTCTGCTCTAACTGCAAAACCATCTAATTCTCCGTAAACTTCATCATAAGCCTTTAACATAGAATTTAAATCTAAATTTTTAGCTGTAAATGTTTCACGTAAGCTTTTATTCGAAAATCGACCAAATAATAACTTTGAAAAATATCGACTATGCTCTGAACGAAACTCTTTTGAGAACTCAGCTAAAATATTAAGTCTATCCTCTGCTTCTGATTTAATTTTACCCTCAGGATTATTACTCCAATTGTACAACGTTTTCCTACCAACATTTAGTATAACGGCCCATTGGGCTGTTTTAAAACCAAACAGTTGGCGCAACTCTTCGCTCTTTTCTGCTGGAGAGTCTGATAGCGATGAAATTTCTTTTACCCAGCTTTCTGTTGTTACAGTTTTATCTACTAAATTTTTGTCACTGTAAAATGTATTAGGTTCTACCCTAGATGAATGTATATTAGATAGCGATGTAAACGCCATTAACCCACTAAGAATCAAAGCTAACAGGCTTATCCCTACAAAATTACTTTGAGCCGCAGGAGCGATTATAAAATTCCACCCTCTACGTGAGCTATTAGTCTCAATATTCAGAGAGGTTCTATTTCTTTTTACATAAACAAAATCGTTTGTATTACTTGTCATGTGCCCTCCAAAATATAGAATAATTTACAACATTAATTTTCATTTTTAGTTATATTTTTATATGCTCGATTAGCCGTATTCCTCAATATACTCATATTATTAATTATTTCATCAACATTTATTTCTTTTGATTCACCTTCTCCAGATGAAAGATTAACATCAATATCAATGTGAGCAACAGGCCCTTGAAGTACCTTAGGTTGAGTTATGATATCAGAAGCTACCTCCATTAATTCGGGTGGTAGAATATCACTATCAATGACTATTCCTGTATTTAAAGTCACAGCAACCCCTGTACTCATATCTAAATAATTAGATAACATATTACTGCCAGCTCTAGGCCAATCACATACTCTCGGTTGTAAAAATTCAGAACGAGTAATCTCTTTAGAAAACTCATATTCATTGTCATATTTTATTTTATTAACGTATCTCATTCCCAGAAATGAATAAAATGAAATATCAAACTGCTCAATTAGGGAATATAATATTTTTTTGACACGTTCGCTTATATCAGAATAATTCTGATATTTCCTCGTGTGCACTACGAAAAAATCAGGAGCCACACGCACACCATAATCTTTGTTTGGTGACAGTAACGTAACCATAGGGACTTCAAAATGAGTTACTTCTGGTTGCCCATTATTAATAACATTCATATTCATTTTAAAGGCCTTTATATGCATCATTGGTGCAGTAATATAGTCTTTCCTTAAATTATGGGCAAAGTGGCCTATCTTCTCTAAGAAAACACTGTCTGGAATTCTACCGAACTCCACTTTTACTAGCATATATACTAATCCGTAATCATCCATTCTCAACACCTCATAAGTAATGCACACATTATAGCATCAAGTTACACACTTTTCATATACATTAGACGAAATTTTACACAAAAATATTTATTTAAATATGGATATAAATCAATAGGATAATGATATAATTCAAATCACATTAATAATTACTAGCCTATAACAAGATAAATATCACGTATTTTTAAATAAGTGTGTAATTTAAAATTACACACAAATATCACTCCAAAAAATGAATATTAAAATCTCATAATCCGCGCCAACACATCAGCGCACCGTTGTTTATACTTCCGACTTCTAGCCTCATTTTGTGCTGCTATTTCTTGTTTTCTTTGCTCTTTTCCATCCTCTGTCAGCTCTAACCTCAGCCGTTCCCCGTCTAATTTCAGATAATAGTTACCGTCACTGACCCCCATGCCTTTCGTAAACATGGTTTCAACGTGTGGAATATCGAAATCAATGCCAACCTCATTGGCAAAAGTAACTATTTCCGACTGAATTTCTTTATCACTCTCGCTTAATTCAATTTTTGATATCTGTCTTTGCTGATTACCCTGTGATATTTCGCTGCCTGCGGCGTTATTAGAGTCTGTTTCTATAAACGCGAAACCGTATTCCTTTATGTTGCATACTTCACCTGAGCCGTGCTCAGGCTCGTAAAATTGCACATCTGATAAATTGGATGTGATCCGTGATCTACAGTTATTGACAGGACTCCAAGTCGCTCCGCTGTCGCTCTTTAAAAGATTAAGGTCAAGGTCAACGGCGCTTTTCTTGACGATTTGATACTTTCTTTCGCGCGTTTTAATGACTGGCGCACCGGATTTTAATTGGTTGTAGATACCAACTACTTTCTGAACCTCTTCCCCGTAGGCGTTCACGTCATTAGTCTCACGAGCTACGCGAATGGTTTCTAATTTACGTGGAATGCACGGACCACCTTGTGACATGACATACTCAAAAAAGTCACCTTCATCAGCCGCCGCGCGAACACGCTCCGCGATATCACCAAGGCTGTCAGCAATGGAAACGCCGCGCAATCGACGACACTCGCGATATGCCCCTTTTGATGGGAGTTTGTAGAATTTGAATTGAGGGATACGCCACGTTGAAGCCCACGCGGTTACCGCCGCTGCCATGCTTTTTAAGTCTTTGCCGGTTTCATGGTCAATCTCACCGTCTAGGGCGTAGCCATCGATATTTTTAGCAATATACTTAGCGATATACCCGACGGCACCACCACGGTTCATATGCTTGCACTCGAAACGGAATTTCTGTGCGCCGGCTTCGTTTCCATCTTCTTTCAAAGCCCGCTTACGCATAATATCAATCGCTTCTGCGCGTTTTGCTTTATCAACAAATAGCAACATGTGCCAATGTGGCGTGCCGTCATGATGTGGCTCGACAACACGGACACCGTAAATATTGATATTTTTATCATTGAAAGCCGAGCGAATACGCGACCAAATTTTAACTAAATAGCGCTGCCCATCTTTTGGCGTAAACGCCTCATCTTTCCACTTATGATTAAGCACAGCGTAAAAATCATCTTTGCCGGTTTCCTTGTTTTTTTCTTTGCGCTGCTTTGTCGGATGGTATTTGGACGGGCAAGTTAATGTAATAAACATGCCGATATCGCCACGTTCTTTCGCTACACGTTCAATACCAGCCATCTGAGCCATTAATTCCATGCGACGTATTTCAGGGTTAGAAATACTCGCCATGACTTTCTCAAACAGATCAAACCGCTCGCCCGTTTCAACGTCTTGAATATCCATACCTTGCAGATATTGCATATTAGATAAACGTTGAGCTTGCACCTCCCGAATAGCTTGTTTACTTGCGTAAGGTTGGCGATTTACACACACGTCCATATTCGCAATCATGATCGCTTCAATCCATTGCGTGCGGTGTGCCTTTAACTTTCTATGCCAATAATCCGCGCTTACCAAACGAGATACCGCAGCAATGACTTGTCGAGTTGTTAGGTTCTGATTACCTTTACGTTTTTTCCGATTTTTCAAAACTTTCAAATAGCTTTGATAGTGAAGCGGACTAACATGTAAACCATTGGAAAGCTCAGCTAAGCGCCCATAAATCAGCGTTTGTGATGCATCTTCATAGATAACCTCACGATCACCGTCATTTTCCTCAGTCAACTTATCGCAATAGATTTCATAGAGACTAAAAAAACCACTGGAAATATGTTCTGCCAGTTTTTTAATTGGCTTGTCATACAGATCAAACAGTCGGTTAAACTGGCTAATTTCAGGTGTAAAACGAGTGGATAGCGTCAATAGCGCTTTTGTATCTAACTCATAGCGTGAATTAACAGCTGTAATGCGAGGGTAGATTTTTTTGTAAAAGTCAGAACGCAAATACTCATACGCTTTATATTGCCCTGACTCTTTAATAAGGTTCTCATAGTGCTTTTGAATACGGTAACGCAAGATGCGCGGTAAAGTTTCTACTTCACCTAAAATCGCTTGCGCATGAATTAATTGTTCATGCGATAGAGATTTTCCCAAAGCATCTATATCAGCTTTGTAATAATTATTTTCTTTGGGCTTATTCCACGAATACGGAAAATCCATATCAGCGGAATAAGTTAATCCCTGTTGCGTGAAATCCAATACCTTAGACATTAAGCGCCCCGCCCAATGTTTCTGGTCTTAATAAATTAATGGCAGTTTCGCAACGACGAGAAATGACATCAACAGTCTGGCGATAAATATCCAGAGTCTTGATGCCTTTTCCCTTCACTCTCATGACGTGATACGAGGTCAGCTCAATCGCAATAAACCACGGATCAGAGCTACAACAAACTAACTCATAACAACGAGTTTTATTATTTATTTGCAGTAAGCGCCACTGAACATTTTTAGAATCATCGACATGACGCTGAATTGCAAAGCGTGTTCCGCTGATATACACGCCGTCTTTAGGGTCAAGTATCATTACTTCACCCCTGCCAAAACTGCGATAATTTCAGTTGCCGATTTACGACTCCCGTTCGCTGCAATTTTGCGCGGCGCTTCTATTTCATGGACAGTAAAGCCAAGATCAAGATACAGCTCTTTTGCTGCAAGAGAATTAGAAACTGTTACTGGGTTACCCTGACTGTCATTAATATCTTTTAATGCAACTGCTAATGCTTCTTGGTCTGCATCAGAAAAACCCGCAGCATGATAACGAGTGAAGCCATCGCCTTTGTACGGCGGATCGCAATAAACACCATCCCCAAAATCAACGAGCGATAATGTATCTTGCCATTCCAAACAGATAATTTCTGATTCTTGAGCTTTATTAGCAAAAGAAATAATTTCTTTCTTAGGAAAGTACGGATTTTTATAATTGCCAAATGGAACATTGAAACCCGTTTTTTCGCTATACCGACAAAGCCCGTTATAGCAATGGCGATTTAAATATAAAAAATTGACAGCCACTCCCTGTGGTGTCATATATTTTTTAGTTGTATTAAATTTATCTCTTATATTGTAATAGCTGTGTTTTTGGTTAAATGTCTGAAAGTAATATTCAGCATTCGCAATAAAATCTAAAGGCAAAGATTGAGCAATCAGATATAAATTAATTAAATCCTGATTAACATCAGCAATTAAATACTGCTCATAGTCAGTATTCATCATTACAGCACAAGAGCCGGCGAATGGCTCAACTAGGCGTTTAGTTTTAGGCAAATGCGGGCGTAGCTGCTCCATTATTCCAACTTTAGAACCAGCCCATTTTAGAATAGTTTTATTTGCCATAATTTCCCTCCGCATTCAAAACACGAAAGAAAATGCTTACAACATCAGGCACAACATCAGGTGAACATTTATATTTATCAATAAGATCATTACGCTTGGTTATATGCAGAATTACACATTCCATTTCATAACCAGTTCTTTCACATTCATCATAGTATGAGTTAGTCACGACGGATCGATATGAAAGCTTGCGCTCTCTAACTTCTGTTAAAATTACAGAGTCCCCAACTTTAAAATCTCTGTCATTGAACCTAATATCATCGCCCGACCCTCTAGCTAAAATAGCCCGAAAAGTCCCTTGTAGACATTTAACCTGATGGACATTAACCATTTCACACACTCCGATAATGTTTGCTTTTAAGCTCAAAAATCGCTTGGCAATCAACGCAACGAGTACAACCCATTGAAGCTATGCGGCGCTGTTCTGGAATTGGTTTATCGCAATCTTCACACTCAAAAGCAGAAGCACTAACAACACGGTTTGTAACTGCTTTAATTTGCTGCTCTCGCATCAACATTTCGTGCTCACTTGCGCGGTCAATCTCTTTAGACATGATTCAGCTCCGCCGCTTTATTTTCTAAATGGTCAGCCTCGCCCATCAGTAAGTGAAAAATTTCCACATGGGTCATTTTCCCCTTTAGAACTTTGTAAGCTAAAGAACGCTGGCTAGCTGCAAAGCCGTCAAAAAGCGTTTTTCGCTCATCTTCTCGGTTAGCTTTGATGCTTTCTGCTACTGGGGTAAACACTGGATCAGGGAATTTATTCATATTCATTACCTATATTCAGGTTGTAAAAAGTCCTGACAAATTAATGTCATTATTTTTATTGGTTAATTAAATTAGATTGGCATTGCTATTTGATTCGGAATTAATGCATTTAATGCCTTTATTTGATTAAGTGCGGTAATAAGCTGCTTTTGTTCATCAACATTTAAATCATCAAATTTCATTTCTCTTTTTTCACTTAATTTCGCAAGATGAAAAATCATATTTAATATTCTTTCGTCTTGTTCTCTTAAATAATCAATGAAACCTGATAGCTGCTGATTATTTGGCTCTTCTTTACGACACTTCAATAATTCTGTTTTCATTTCCGCAGCTCTATTTAGTGCCGCGGTGCGTTCTTCTATCGTCCCCCCATCATTGAAATATCTATCATACGATTTTCTTTTTTTACCATGACCACTAGACAGGCTTGATTGAAAGCTAATAATTTTGGCTGTATCTACTTTTTCGCCTTGATTATGTTTTTCTTTCATTGCTGCGCTGCCCATGATCAAACCCCGTAAAGGCTGTCGATATAATTAGTTGCTTGAGACATCGAATCAAATAACCCGAAAGAATTATCATCACGTTGAACATGAAAGCGGGTTACTGGATTCAGCGCCTTCGCCGGCAACATAACTATTTGAAAGTTACGATACTTAAAGCTATGCGTCGAAACCTGTATGACTTCCATATTACAAACCCAACCATAAAAGCCATGCATCACGCTGTTCTGGTGATTTACTTGAATAAGCCAAGTCCATTCCATTATTAAATGCACTGATACTTATCCAAATTTCCCCTGCTCTACTTTGTGGCTTTGTCGGATCTCTAAATTCGATTACTGGCAATTTTCCACTTTTAACCATCGACTCAACAGCACCTTTAGTTTTACCGACTAGCTCCGCAAATCTTGCAAGCGGTACCGCGCTAACCGGATATTTCACATTGATTTGCTCTTTATTCATTTGCTACCCTCACTAGATCAAACCGTTCAAAACCGTTTATGTCTGGTTTTAAGTGGTTTCTTTTACGCCCGAAACCATCCTAAATAGGAATGTTTCGGATAAATCTACATCCTATATAGGAAGGTGTCAAATGAAATTGAGCGAAAAAGTTAAAGCGATTCGAATCGCCGAAGGACTTAGTCAAACTCAATTATGTGAAATGATTGATTTATCTATAAGCACTCTTGGTAAATATGAAACCGGAGTATACGAACCTAGTGGATTGAATTTACTGAAAATGACTGAACATCCCAGATTTGAAAAGTATAGCCTTTGGCTAATGACAGGTAAGACAGCCCCTGAAGTTGGTCAAATTGCACCGGCTCTCGCACACAATGGGCAAGAGAAAGAAGCCTTACGCCTCTCAGAAAAGAAAACTGGTTAGACGTTCTATATCTATATTCTGATTACTGCTGGTCACAGTCAGTCAGCTACATCGGAGGGCTTACTTATGGCAATTAAGAAGCTCAATGATGGTCGATACGAAGTGGACATTCGCCCTAACGGAAGTAAAGGGGCTAGATTAAGAAGGATTTTTGCTCGCAAATCTGAGGCATTAACTTTTGAAAGATACGCAATAGTCAACGCCCAAGATTATGCTGAAAACACAACACTATCAGGACGATTGAAACTAGACGCTATTCTAGATAAATGGTGGTTATACCACGGTCAAACACTAGAGAATGGCGAAATTGAAAGAATGCAGTTGCGCAAAACAATCAAGCTATTGGGAAACCCCACGCTGAATCAACTAGGCAAACAAACCCTACTTGAACACAGGGGAAATAGACTGATGAGTGGTATCAAAGCGACAACAATAAATCGGGATATGTATCGTTTATCAGGCATGTTTTCTGCGCTTGAAACCCTAGAATTACTTGATTATAAAAACCCACTTAATGGATTACCTCCGTTAAAAGAGGAAACTCCTGAAATTATTTTTCTTAGTGAGGAACAAATTATTTCTTTGCTAAATGAGTTCACTGGTGATTACAAACTTTTCTCTCTCCTTTGTTTAAGTACCGGAGCAAGATGGGGTGAAGGTGCTGCATTACATAGTGAACAAGTTCAGAATGGAAGAGTAACATTTTTGAAAACAAAAAATGGCAAGAAGCGGATTATCCCGATATCTGACGAACTGTCTGAACAAATTAAGACAAAAGATTCAGGTCCGCTATTTGACATAAATTACGAAACTTTCAGGCTTGCATTACGAAATTTGTTCCCTGAACTCCCAAGGGGTCAAGCTACTCACGTTTTGCGGCATACGTTTGCTAGTCACTTTGTTATGAACGGTGGGAATATTGTTGCTCTTAAAGAGATTCTTGGTCATGCAAGCATTAATCAGACAATGGTATATGCTCACTTAGCGCCAGATTACTTAGAGTTAGCAATAAAACTCAACCCGTTAAATGACATAAAAATTTAATTGTCTTGAGGTGGATGACCGTCCACATTCCGTCCACCCCTAAAGTCTTTCATGAACTTTTATGACCATTTAATAATTTATAACTTATTGTTTTTAAATGGTTCGAATTATAAGTCATTGAAAAAAAAGCCCCTAAAAGGGGCTATAAAGACAGGGATAATGTCTTTCTTACTCATGCTACCTCCACGGATACATTAGATGTTTTTTGAGTACGTTTACGGAAGAAATGTTTTTCCCAAACCAACATCAACACGAATGCCACCGCTAATAATCCATAAGTGACCAGTAATCCACCCTCTGGCCCAAAGGTTTCAAGTAGATTAACTTTGTCGAAATCAGTCGCTAGCCAAGGGCCTAAATCATCCCAGTAATAAGCTAGCACCGTAGCGCCAATAATATTACCAAAACCGACCCACCAATAATGGACTTGGCCCTCTACCGCACGGTACATCCAGCCTGTTTCACAACCGCCCGCGAGCACAATACCGAAGCCAAATAGTAACCCACCAATGACCGCATTCGGCCCAGCCCATAAAATTTTTGGTGTTGCACCTAGCTGGACATAACTGAAAATACCAATCGCACTGACTGCCATACCAATAATAATCGCTTTCGCCATATGTGTGCGTCCGGTGATCCACAAGTCACGAAATGCAGAGGTAAAACAAATTTGTGCTCTTTCAATTAATAGCCCGAAGCCGATACCACATAAAATGGCGAAGCCCATCACAGGGGAATCTAATAAAGTATAAAAGCCCCAAGCCAGCGCTAATGTGAAAATCACCATTCCCAGTTTAAAGCGCCTTTTTGCCGCATCATGATTTTGGGTTAATGGTGATGCAGTGCTAACTTTTTTCAATTTTACGGGGATGCGAAACATTGGCATTAGTGTGAATTTCGCACCAAAATATGACCCTGCCGCAGTAGCAACAGCAAAATACCATGCGTGTAATGAGAATTGAGGGATCCCAGTAAAGAATGCGGCTAAATTACACCCCATTGCTAAACGAGCACCAAATCCAGCGATAATACCGCCCAAAATAGCTTGAAAAATTCTGATCCTATGCTGAGGCATTCGTAATTTAATATTATTGGCCCATAATGCCGCGGCAAAACAACCGGCAAACATGCCAATAATCATCACACCATCAATACGATCCAGTGGTGTACCTTCGAAACCAATAACTTTAAAATAGCCCCATGTCTCTGGTTCAGCGCCAAATAATTGCATGATGTGCCCGCCCCAACGCGTAAACTCACCCGTAACTGCCCAAAACGTGCCAGTCAAGCCAAAGTAATAGGTTGATAAGATACCTGCGGCAATAACTGCAGGTAATGGTTTCCAAAAACCGATGAGATAGCGAGATTTAAAATCAGACCAAGTCATTGTTACTTCCAATTCATTCACGCCAGACCTTGGCAGAGAAACTCGCCGTTGTATAATTATCGTTATAAGTATTTATATCGATCCCCACAGCGAAGTGGCAACATCATACTCCGATAATTTTTTTCGTGAAGTTATTTCATCATAAAACAAGAGGCAGATTGATCTTGAACACAACCAGATTTAAAGAGATAGATAGCAATAAAAAAAAGCGCTATCTCAATGATAGCGCTGGAAGTGTAGTCTTATTTTATCTATAGAAGAGTATAATATGAAATTGCCGTATTACGGCGACGCTTGCTATGCGTAGTCTGTAGTCAGCCCATTTGACTCCAGTAATAACACTTATCTCACAGTATAAATACATTCACTAAGTTACCTGTTAAGTAATTATATCTATTTTTAATGTAAAGACCTAAATATCCGCTAACTTTGTATTATTCCCAAATTAGCATTGGCCTTATTGATTCCCTAGCTAAGTAAATTATAAAAATAGATAACTCAGTATAATAAAGTATTTAAAAGTGTTTCTAAATGTTATTGATTGCATTATAGCGCAACACTTTTGTTGCGCAAGTGTTTTTTTATTTTCGTATCCCGAGACAGAAAAAACAATAAAAACCAATAAAATCAATTGGATAATGAAAAACCTTGGAAAAGATAGCAAAATATTTAACCTATCATTAAGATATTACAAACTATTCACACTCTTTCTACAAAGTAATTTATTTCAATTTTTGAAAATAAATTTAACATTAATTAAATATACTAAGTAATTCCTAAAATATATTTCCTGAAATAATAAAAATATTGAGCATTAATAAAACTTACATATTATTTAATTATAATCATTAATAGTATTTACGTAGTCATGTTTTATTCATCTATAAACCCTACGTAAAAAAATCCAGATATATGATAAACAATCACTTTTTGACTAATGTTCCCATATAAAATAACCACTAAATTAATAAGGTATTATACCAAATAGATTAAAAATGATGTTTTACATAAGTCCTTATTATAAACATGGTTTATTTTTCATTAAGTATCCCATCGCATTACATCGTAATTGATAAAATCATTAGAATTTATATGCTATTTAACTCGTATTTTAGAACAAAAAAACCAATGTGATGAATTAATATAACTAATATATAGATAAATAAAAAGGTCATGTTACATAGAAGCAACTACGATAAAAAATGAAAAATATAGAATTATTGATTATAAAAATTAATATAATTCATCATTATTTAGAAGAAATACAAATAAAAACATCCGAAATAGTGTGAAAAAATGAATACAATAGCCAATTCACACTATCAAACTACAAATAAAAAGCGTCAAATAAGAATAAAATTCTTTAAATGAAATTTAATTAGTTAAATAAACCCGATAAGCTATCTAAAAATAATGTCGAAGAGAGTGTAAAAAGCGACGAACTTAACTTGAGGGACTGTTAGATAATAAAAAACGCGTTTTACCCTTAATGATAAAACGCGTTTATAGAACTTAATCAGCTTATTTTGAGGATGTTGCTTCCATTCCCACTAAACCAATCTTCAAGTACCCTGATTGACGCAATGCATTCATTACATCCATCATCGTTTCATAGTCAACACTCTTATCCGCTTGGAAAAAGATTGTCGTTTCCTTATTAGAACTTGTTGCTTGGTCAAGAGTGGAAGCAAGCTGTTCTTTTGTCACAGCTTGGTCACCGATAAAAAGCTGGCTGTCCGATTTTACCGTTAAAAACACAGGTTTTTCTGGACGTGGCTGCGGCTTCGCTGTCGAGGCGGGTAAGTCGACTTTAATATCAACTGTTGCCAATGGTGCTGCAACCATAAAGATAATCAATAAAACCAACATAACATCAATAAAAGGTGTTACGTTAATTTCATGCATTTCACCGCTATCGTCTTGTTCGTCACCTAAACGCATTGCCATAATAATTACCTTGCTTTGCTATTTGCCAGATCAAGATCACGCCCCAGCAACAACGCAGACTGAGCAGCGACATCCCCTACTTGACCACGATAGTTGTTGATCATGCGAGCAAAAATATTATAAATCACAACCGCAGGGATAGCGGCAATAAGACCGATTGCTGTCGCTAATAACGCTTCTGCAATACCCGGCGCAACAACCGCAAGGTTAGTCGTTTGCGAGTGAGCAATCCCGATAAAGCTGTTCATGATCCCCCAGACCGTTCCAAATAAACCGACGAATGGAGAAATTGCACCAATAGTCGCCAAATAGCCATTACCACGGCCCATATAACGACTAATCGCAGCGACTGCCCTTTCTAGGCGGAATGATGTGCGCTCTTTTGTGCCTGATAAATCAGCGCTATTTGCTGATAACGCTCGCTCAGTAACGGCTTCGTTTAATAACATACGCGTAATGCTATTTGTTTTGAAACCTTCTGCGATACTGACAGCTTCATCTAGTGACTTCGCCTCAGAAATCGCTTTCGCTTCTACTTTTAAGCGACGGCGAGCAACTAAAATTTCCAAACCTTTTGAGAAAAATATTGCCCAAGTAATAACAGAAGCAATAACAAGCCCTATCATGACTGTTTTAACAATATTATCTGCACCTTGGTACATTCCCCAAACAGATAAATCTTGGTCAAAACCGCCCGTTGGTGCTTCTGTTGCAATTTCAATGTTTTCATTAACAACAGTTGTGTTCACGGCTTCGCCTTGTACAGGTTCCGCGGGTACTGATGAAACTTCAGCACTTGGTGTCGTAGTTGTTGGTGCAGCTGAATTTACTGCCGGTTGTGTTGATGGTGTATCTTGAGACGCAGCTGGTGTTGTTGCAGGTGTGGTTTCAGCGACTGCCGTACCCATTAAGCCGAACGCCAATAGAATAGAAGCTGTTAGTTTACGCATCAGTTGGCCTTTACTCTCTTTTTAGTGTTGTATAAAAAAATTCATATCGATGATTGTGCCATTCATCGACTAACCTTTAAAAGCGAAATTTGACTCGCGCTGTCCGTCTCTTTTCAAAAAGACGGTGCTGATGATATCAAACACAGCGCGAATTGATAGTAATTATCATTAGTATTCGCGATTTTTTTATGTTTTTTTGCGTTTAGACAAACATGACCTTCTCTACTATGCGGTTATTTTCCTTAATAATTCACGGTTCAATTAAATATTCATTCCCAATATTACAAATAAAATTTACCTACAGTTTGAAAGTTGAAGAATACTCAAGTTACATTTCTATCAGGATCATTTAACGTCTTAGTATAAATTACCTCTAAGTTTAACCAGTTCATATTCTGTGTAGGGAAAAATCATGGCAGACATAAAACCTGAAACACAATTAGTCCATATTGGGCGGAACCCCAAATACACACAAAAAGGGGTAAACCCTGTTATTCAGCGAGCCTCTTCTATTATTTTTGATACCCTTGAAGAAAAACGTCATGCAACTCGCCATCGTGCAAATAACGTACTATTTTATGGGCGTCGCGGTACACAAACACATTTCGCTTTTCAAGAAGCGATGACAGAATTAGAAGCAGGTGCTGGATGCGTCCTTTACCCATCAGGTGCTGCCGCAATTACCAATACCATTTTGTCGTTTATTTCTGCTGGCGAACATATCCTGGTGACTGGATCAGCTTATGATCCAACGCAAAATTTTTGCGACAACATCCTTACTAAGCTAAATGTCAAAACCACGTATTTTGATCCACTCATCGGAACGGATATTGCTGATTTAATTCAGCCCAATACGCGGATTGTATTTTTAGAGTCCCCCGGCTCTATCACCATGGAAGTTCATGATTTACCAGCAATAGTGAAAGCTATACGCGCCAAATCCCCTGAAATTGTGATTATGATTGATAACACTTGGGCAGCTGGCGTCTTACTTAAACCATTATTATTTGATGTGGATGTGTCGATCCAATCAGCAACTAAATATATCAATGGCCACTCCGACGGTATGCTTGGCCTTGCGGTGGCAAACCAACGCTGTATTGAAACATTACGTGAAAATTCATACCTCTTAGGCCAAACCGCGGATCCAGATACCGTTTATATGGCTAATCGAGGGCTCCACACATTAGCAACTCGACTAAAACAGCATCAAATTAATAGTTTACAAGTTGCTAATTGGCTGCAACAACGCCCTGAAGTTGAACAAGTATTTCACCCTGCACTTGAGAATTCTCCAGGTCATGAATTCTTTATCCGTGATTTTACAGGTTCTAATGGGCTGTTCTCTTTCCAACTAAAATCACGCTTAACCACTGAGCAATTTACCGCTTTTCTTGATAATTTTAATCACTTTAAAATGGGGTATTCATGGGGTGGTTTTGAGTCGCTGATTTTGGGATACCAAAAAGAAGATTTACTCAATATGCGGCAGTATGATTTTTCACCAAAAGAAGGAACCTTCTTCCGCGTGCATATTGGTTTAGAGCACACTGATGATTTAATCCATGACTTACAATTAGCTTTCGAGCGAATTTAAATTAAAAATCAGTCTATTAATTGCAGGAGCAATGTTAAATGCTTCCTGCAATTACCCTACTAAATGATTAATTCTTCAAACAAATCAAACTTGGGCTCTTTTTTTCCTGTAATATAGGCAATAAGAAATTCGCTTTTACGCAAATACAGGAATAATTATGGAAGTCCTACGCGAAATCGTACTTGCACTTTGGAACCACGATTTCCTTAAACTCTCCAACCCTGAAGTGCTTTGGGTTATTTATACCGTACTTTTTGTTGTCATTGTCTTAGAAAATGGCGTTTTACCCGCTGCTTTCCTACCTGGTGATACCTTGCTGATCCTTTCAGGTGCATTGATTGCTAAAGGGGTCTTACACTTTATTCCGACTATATTGTTACTCACAGTCGCTGCAAGCTTAGGGTGTTGGATAGGTTTTCTACAAGGCCGATGGTTAAGTGAAACTCAGGTTGTGAAGCGCTGGTTAGCGCAAATCCCTGAGGAATATCACACCAAAGCAAACAATATGTTTAATAAGCAAGGTTTATACGCGCTACTTATAGGGCGCTTTCTTGCATTTGTCAGAACAATATTACCTTTGCTTGCTGGGTTATCTGAATTAAGTCACCGCCGTTTCCAGTTTTTTAACTGGTTAAGTGGTTTGTTATGGGTTGGTTTGATCGTCACCTTAGGGTATGCCCTAAACCAAATTCCTTTTGTGAAAGAACACGAGCAAATTGTGATTAGTGCACTAATGATTATTCCAGTTATCTTACTGGTTAGTGGCCTAATCGGCTCAATTGTAATGTACTGGAAACACCGCAAAGCACTCTCGAGTAGCAAAGGAAAATCATAATATAACCGAGTAATGGCCGCGAGTTAGCGGCCATTTGGTTTATTCCGTCATCAAACTGCTAATAGCAGAAAATAAGTACTGACCAATTTCTGCAGTCATCCATGTCCCTTGAGAAATATTGGGATCTTCACGATAAATAGCCCGAATTCTCTCTTGTAGCTCAGGATCTCCCCCCGTAAACTGGTTGAACATCGTTAACCATGTTTGTGCTAATTGTTGTACTTCAGGTGAATCTGGGGATTTTTGGGCTTTTAATGCATTATATAAACCCGCAATTAACTCAGGCCACACCTGCCCTGAAGCAAAATAATGTTGCTGAACAAAAGCAAATTGCTCCGCGGTTAAATGGGGTTTAAACAGTGATAATTGGTATTCACTAAAACCCTCTGCAACAAATTGGATCATTGCGACAGAAATGCCTGATGAATAAGCTAACGTGTTATCCGATAAATGAATTTGATTCAGTCGTGCAAAGAAATCAGGGTTTCCTCCGGTATCTCTTTCTAACGCTGTCATCCATTCATGTGCAATTTGTTGCACCTCTGTAGATTGAGGTGTTGCACCTTGTTCCATCAGCTTGCTTACCGTTGCTACTCGCTGTTGCCACTCTTGGTTTTTCAGCGTATGCGCCGTATATAATGGCAATTGTTCCAATTCTTGAGGGGTAAAATATTTATCAAACATCGACATCATCTCCAATACAGAAAACCAATCAGCCTGAGTTAAAGTATTCCCCGTTTGCATTTGCCTGTGTAATTGCTCTAATCGATTACGTAATGTCGCCATTTGCTCCATTTGTTCCGTTAATAGTGCAATTCGCTCTTGCAGCAAACTCGTCATATCTCCACTCTGGCCATCCAGTAATTCACCGATGTTTTTCAGTTTGACTCCAACTTGCCGTAACAATTGAATTTGCGTTAAACGCTCTATGCATTGCATGTTGTAAAGCCGATAACCTGCATCGGTTCTTGCAGTTGGTACCAATAAGCCAATTTCTTCATAATGATGAAGTGTACGGATGGTTAATCCTGTTTTTTCCGCGATCTCACCAACTTGAAATAGCATATGTTCCTCCTGTAATTGCGACTAAGGTTAGTGCCTCACGTTACGTGAGAGTCAATCACCACTTTGCACTTTTTATTAAAATTCCATCTTATCTATTATATCAGCAGACAATTTCCCTCTCTTCAGGAGATGGCTTTATAGAAGAGCAATAAAAAAGCCCCAGTAGATTGAATACTGAGGCTTATATAGCTACTTATTAAATAATTATTTAATCAATGCATGCATTTCTTGTACAGAGATTACCGTATCGGTTGGGTCTGCACTAAGCGACATCGTAGTGGCAAACCCGCCATTCAACGTCGTGTCATAATGGACTTTATAACGCAATGCACTGCGACGAATTAATTTTGAGTCTTCAATGGCTTGACGCCCTGCGGTGGTATTCACAATGTAATCATATTCACCATTCTTAATTCTATCTTGAATGTGTGGACGACCTTCATGAACCTTATTGACTAGGCGCGGATTAATACCAGCCTCTCCTAGAACAATCGCAGTGCCGTGAGTGGCATCTAGCTCAAAGCCATGTTTTAACAGCTTAGCGGCTAAATCGACAACTTTTGTTTTATCACCTTCACGAACAGACAACAGCGCGCGACCAGACTTTTTCATGGTCGAGCTGCTACCTAACATCGCTTTAGCGAATGCTTCTGCAAATGTCCGGCCGACACCCATGACTTCGCCTGTTGAACGCATTTCAGGCCCAAGAATTGGGTCAACGCCAGGGAATTTATTGAATGGCAATACCACCTCTTTCACCGAGTAGTATGGTGGAATAACTTCTTCCGTCACCCCTTGCTGTGTCAAGGTTTGCCCCACCATCACGCGCGCGGCAACTTTCGCTAATGGCACACCGGTTGCTTTAGACACGAAAGGCACTGTCCTTGCGGCACGTGGATTGACTTCAATTAAATAAACTTCATTATTTTTAACGGCAAACTGCACGTTCATTAAACCACGTACACGTAACTCGAAGGCAAGGTTACGAACTTGTTCACGCATTACATCTTGAATTTCTTGGCTAAGCGTATAAGCAGGGAGTGAACATGCGGAGTCACCGGAGTGTACGCCAGCTTGCTCAATGTGCTCCATGATACCACCAATCAGCACCATCTCACCGTCACAAATCGCATCTACGTCAACTTCAATGGCATCGTCTAAAAAGCGGTCAAGGAGCACTGGCGCATCGTTAGAGACACTTACCGCAGTTTGGAAATAGCGACGTAAATCGATTTCGTCATATACAATTTCCATTGCTCGGCCACCTAGTACATAAGATGGGCGAACCACCAGTGGATAGCCAATAATAGCTGCTTTTTCAACGGCTTGCTCAATCGCCGTCACGGTTGCATTCTGTGGCTGTTTCAAGTTCAAACGGTTGACGGCTTGCTGGAAACGTTCACGATCTTCTGCACGGTCGATGGCATCTGGGCTCGTTCCAATGATTGGAACCCCTGCGGCTTCCAATGCTCTCGCTAATTTTAATGGTGTTTGGCCACCATATTGCACAATCACACCTTTTGGCTGCTCGATACGCACAATTTCCAACACATCTTCAAGGGTGACAGGTTCGAAATAGAGGCGGTCTGAAGTATCGTAGTCCGTTGAAACGGTTTCTGGATTACAGTTCACCATAATGGTTTCATAGCCATCTTCACGTAACGCTAAAGATGCGTGCACGCAGCAATAGTCGAATTCAATCCCTTGCCCGATTCGGTTTGGCCCACCACCTAACACCATCACTTTTGGTTTGGCATTACTTGGGTTTGATTCACACTCTTCTTCATATGTGGAATACATATAAGCGGTGTCAGTAGCAAACTCGGCCGCGCAGGTATCAACACGTTTATAGACAGGGTGCAGACCATAACCTTGGCGTAGTTTACGTAATTCAGCGTCAGAAACACCGACTAAAGTTGCTAAACGCGCGTCGGCAAAACCTTTACGTTTTAAAGTACGTAGGAAATCTTTTGTCAGCCCATTAATACCGAGCTCAGCCACTTTTTCTTCTAAGCGGACTAGCTCCTCAATCTGCACTAAGAACCAGCGGTCAATATTGGTCAGATTGAAAACACCGTCGACAGATAAGCCTGCACGGAAAGCATCTGCAATAAACCAAATTCGCTCTGCGCCTGCGTCTTTTAATTCACGACGAATACGAGTTAGTGCTTCAGGATCCTCTTGAGCCACTTTCGGGTCGAACCCTGTCGCGCCAACTTCTAAACCGCGTAATGCTTTTTGCATCGATTCTTGAAATGTGCGGCCAATCGCCATCACTTCGCCAACCGATTTCATTTGCGTTGTGAGTCGGTCATTCGTGCCCGCAAATTTTTCAAAGTTAAAGCGCGGAATTTTTGTCACAACGTAGTCAATGGAAGGTTCGAATGAGGCAGGGGTACGGCCACCAGTGATGTCATTCATCAGCTCATCAAGGGTATAACCAACAGCCAGTTTCGCTGCAATTTTAGCAATTGGGAAACCCGTGGCTTTCGATGCTAATGCCGATGAACGTGAAACTCGCGGGTTCATTTCAATAACAATTAAGCGCCCATCTTTAGGGTTTACCGCGAATTGAACGTTAGAGCCACCTGTTTCAACGCCGATTTCACGTAATACGGCCATCGATGCATCACGCATGATTTGGTATTCTTTATCGGTCAATGTTTGAGCTGGCGCGACGGTGATAGAGTCACCCGTATGGATCCCCATGGCATCGAAGTTTTCAATGGAACAAACGATAATACAGTTGTCTTTTTTATCGCGGACAACTTCCATTTCGTATTCTTTCCAACCAATCAGCGACTCATCAATCAATAATTCATTAGTGGGAGATAAATCTAAACCGCGAGTACAGATTTCTTCAAACTCTTCACGGTTATAGGCAATACCGCCACCCGTACCTCCCATCGTAAATGATGGGCGAATAATACAGGGAAAACCTACCGCATCGGCAACAGCAAATGCTTCTTCCATATTATGTGCGATACCTGAGCGTGCAGTGCCCAAGCCGATTTTTTTCATTGCTTTATCAAAACGTTGGCGATCTTCTGCTTTATCGATTGCATCAGCAGTCGCCCCAATCATGGTCACGCCAAACTCAGCTAAAACACCTTTACGTTCTAATTCAAGCGCACAGTTTAATGCTGTTTGGCCCCCCATGGTCGGTAGCACTGCATCTGGGCGCTCTTTTTCAATAATTTTACGCACAACTTCCCAGTGAATCGGCTCGATGTAAGTTGCATCCGCCATTTCTGGGTCAGTCATAATGGTCGCGGGGTTCGAGTTAACTAAGATTACGCGGTAACCTTCTTCACGCAGTGCTTTACACGCTTGAGCACCTGAGTAGTCAAATTCACATGCTTGACCAATCACAATCGGGCCGGCACCTAAAATCAGAATGCTTTTTATATCAGTACGTTTTGCCATTTTTCTTGCTCCCGATTATTGTGCGTTTTGACGAGGGGTGTTTTGACGGTATTCATTAATTAATTCAATGAAATGGTCGAATAAATTTGCCGCATCATGTGGCCCTGAGCTTGCTTCTGGGTGGCCTTGAAAACTAAATGCGGGTTTATCCGTACGGTGAATACCTTGCAATGTTCCATCAAAGAGTGACTTATGCGTCACGCGCAGGGTGTCGGGAAGTGTCGATTCATCAACCGCAAAACCATGGTTTTGCGCCGTGATCATCACCACATCTTTGTCTAAATCTTTAACTGGATGGTTAGCGCCATGATGGCCAAACTTCATTTTCATGGTATTGGCACCGCTAGCCAGAGCAAGTAATTGGTGGCCTAAACAAATCCCGAATACTGGGATTTCTGTGGTTAAGAATGTTTCAATTGCCTTGATTGCATAATCACAAGGCGCTGGGTCACCAGGGCCATTCGATAAGAAAATACCATCGGGGTTCATCGCCAATACGGTTTCTGCTGGGGTAGTTGCTGGCACCACCGTTAAACGGCAACCGCGGTCAACTAACATACGTAAGATATTACGCTTCGCACCGAAGTCATAAGCAACAACATGTAAAGGGAGTTCTTCGGCAGTTTTCGCGCCCTGCTGGCCATTTTCCAGCGTCCATGAACCTTGGGACCAATTATAAATCTCTTTAGTGCAGACTTCTTTTGCCAAGTCCAACCCATTCAAACCTGAAAAACTACGCGCTTTTTCCAATGCGAGTGCAGCATCAGGGTTATCACCCGCAATGATACAACCGTTTTGAGCGCCTTTTTCTCTCAGTAAACGTGTTAATTTACGTGTATCGATATCCGCAATCGCCACGACGTTATGGTGTTTTAGATATTCGGATAATCCTTCTTGCCCGCGGAAGTTACTGTAAATCAATGGTAAGTCACGAATGATTAAGCCTTGTGCATGAACATTTGGGGATTCTTCGTCATCAGCATTAGTGCCGACATTACCAATATGGGGATAAGTGAGAGTAACAATTTGGCGGGAATAGGAAGGGTCTGTAATTATTTCTTGATATCCGGTCATCGACGTGTTGAAAACGACTTCTCCAACTGCAGCGCCTTCTGCACCGATAGCACGCCCGTGGAATTGGGTTCCGTCTTCCAGAACCAATATAGCTGACTTAATCAAAACATCCTCCGGAGAATAATAAATCACGTTTTTTGCATATTAATTCAGATTTCACGATCTAAATCAATGCCAAAATGAGTTTTTAAGCAAATTTTTGGCAAATTGCGCGCATTCTAATGATGAGATGGAGTCTTGTCTAGAAAAAAATGCATTTTTTTCACTTTTATCTTACTTTTTTACTTAACTACCTCGCTTTTAACTGGATGAGCAGTATAAACCATAGTAAAAATGAATAAGTAAACGGTTGCAAAGCAAGATAACTAGTTTATTGATAATAACCTAGCTAAAAGAAGGAGGAAAGGATAATTAACGAGCAAAACTGAAGGTAAAAACCATTAAAACATGAATTAATATCGATTTGAATGAAAATAGTTCAAACCGATATCATAACAATAAATATAAAATACAACTAAATGATTTAAAAGATAAAACAAAAAAACAAAAAACTACAAATCATCCAACCCAAGCACATCTTTCATATCATATAACCCACTATTTCTAGCGCAAACCCAACCAGATGCCTTTATAGCGCCATTTGCAAAGGTCATACGGCTAGAGGCTTTATGGGTGATTTCTACTCGCTCTCCAATATCTGCAAACATTGCGGTATGTTCACCGACAATATCCCCAGCACGAATAGTTGCAAAACCAATGGTTCCAGGTTCTCTCTCCCCGGTGTAACCTTCACGGGTATATACCGCACACTCTTTTAAATCTTTCCCCAGAGCGCTAGCAATAGACTCCCCCATAGCTAGGGCCGTACCTGATGGTGCGTCCACTTTATGGCGGTGATGAGCCTCAACAATTTCAATATCAGTGTAATTCCCCATCACTTTTGCTGCTTTTTCCAGTAATTTCAGCACCACATTGACACCAACACTGAAATTTGCCGCAAAGACAATAGGAATAGATTTTGCCGCTTCGGCAATAGCTTGCTTACCTTGCTCATCAAACCCTGTCGTTCCAATTACCATCGCTTTTTGGTTTGCTTTACAAAATGCAAGGTAGTGTAAAGTCCCTTCTGGGCGAGTGAAATCAATGACAACATCAAAATCATTAACAACCTGATTTAGCGAATCAACAATGGAAATACCTAACTTACCGATACCAGCGAGTTCACCTGCATCTGTCCCGATAAGCGATGAGCCTTCACGCTCAATCGCAGCACCTAATTGAATTCCATCCTGTTGTTGCGCGGCTTGAATTAGCTGGCGTCCCATACGTCCACCTGCCCCAACGATTGCAACACGTACCACTGAATTTGCCATGGTTTACCCTTTTTTAATTAATACAAATAGATAAATTTGAACTGTTAGTTAAGATAAAAAGGCTATTTTTACCCACAGTTTAGAAGTCATTGTGGTACAGATTAACTATCCTGATCGTATTGCGCTAGCAAAAATGTATCGTTATTAACAAAAGCGTAGAGAGGAAAGGGATTATCAGTAAAAGTTTTAATCAAGAAATATGGACCAAGAAATATGGATATAGCAATGAAGTTATTTTTAACGATAAAATAGAATTGATATTGATGAAAAGGTTAAGCGATCGTATATAGATCGTATATAAAATTACCCAAGAAAGTATTGCAAATCGATATAAATAATACTTTCTTGGTAATTTAAATGGCATTGCTAGTCATAAACAAATGAAACACCAACGACTGACTGTACAGGCCCTGCAGTGACTTGTCCTGTTGTTCTTTCATACTTTGCTTGTAAATTAAGAGAAACAGGTGATGGTCCAACTTGCCCCATTCGAACTCGCTGATTTGCCGAAAGTGCTGTTCCATAACGGGTAATCTGAACACCTAATCCCCTCGCAGCATTTGAACCTGAATAGGTATTAGCAAATATTGAACTACTTGACGTAGTCGAACCTGAGAGATAGAAAGAAACATTTTGATTTTTACCACAATAAACCGATAACGGTATATTTGATGAACCTGGGTAATCTGGCAAATAGACATTAAGATTACGCGAAGATACATCACATCCACCGACAGGAACAACCACGGTGTTATTCGCATAAAGTTTCCATATAAATGTCGCAGTTTGTATATTCCCCCCACCAGAAATATCAGACCCAACTTGGTACATAACTAAAGTCGCAAAATGCGTGCCTTGACTAAGAACGATACCTTCGGCTGAATTTAATGGTGATAAATAGAGCTTAGCATTCCAAACTGCTGGTTGCCTGAATGCAACAGAATGCGTCGCTGAATTTAATGGAAATGGATAGGATAGACCATAGTAATTCAAAGTCCCCCTAAAATTAGCGAGAACATTCCCGTATGCTGAACCTTGCATTACGCTCACCATGTCACGCCTATAGTTTGGGTTATCGTTCCAACACGTAATCGATTGAGAAAGGTCAACAACTAAGTTTTGACCCGCTTCGAGTCTAGGTTGCAGATCAACATACACATTCGCTGTGGCAGGTGAATTTTTATAACTTAAAACATTACGTTTATCCATGCATGTAAATGAATATGCTGTTGTAATACCTAAAAAATAGATAACAGTATTAAAAAAAAATAATTTTAAAATTTTATTTATATTCATAATATAGCTCACTGGTATGTATAAGTAACATCAATAGCTGCTTGTATACTTCCCTGTGTCGTTCCTCCGTTAACCGATATCGCTCTAACTTTCAGAGGAAAATTTGCTGAAGCAGTACTGCTATTAATTTGCATGACAGCTTGGGTACCATTATTGAGGTCTCTGCCTGAATCATCCTGCAGTTGCAACTGGATGTTTTGTGCTGTTCCTTGGTTTCTATAGTATCCCGTAATATCGGATACCCCTGTAAATCTAGCTGTTACGTTAGAAGAACCTGTAGGACAATTAATCAACTCTAACTCAATAGGGTGCCATTTAGATGTTGATCCCGCGTTAATGAAGTCAAAAGTGCTGAGATCATTTAGATCCACATTCTTATTTGCAGTTACGACAGTACAAGGCACTGTTTTTACCTGACCGTAAATATTGATTGTTACGTCCGCTGCATAACTCAATGTCGTTGATAAACATAACCCCGCAACGGTTAATGCGGTAGCTACTATCCTTTTATTTATTACCATAACATTCTCATCCTATTGATATTCAAGAGTAAATGTTGCCGTTGCGCGAATTTTACCTGCATTTACAGGAAGTTCAGTTACCATTAATCGAGCATAAAAGTTCAATGTATTACGAGAGCCAGCCGTTAATGATGTCCAAGGTATATTTTGATTATCATCATTGAGTGATAGCGGGTTTCTCGCTTTATCTAATATTTGTATGCCAACTCCAGATGCAGCACCTCCAATATTTTCTAATGCTAATAAAGAGGTATTACTCGAATCAGCAATTCCGGTAAATCCAACTTTTACACCTGTTACTGCTGTACCACATGGAAAAAGCTCAATATAAAAAGGGATCGCCAGAGATGTTTTATTAACCGCATTCAAAGACTTAATGCTTTCATTTAAAAAATCAACAATTTGGCCATCTGAGCTAGGTGAAACCGCGCATGTATTATCTGCAACGCTCCCCGTTATATTAATTGAACTATCTGCAGCGAAACTTTTCGAAGCAAAAAAAATGAATATCAATATCATGAGGTAACAACGATATATTATATTTTTCATCATTAATCAGCTCCTTTAAAGACAAACGGTTTGATATGAATTAAGTAGCTCTGACTGACTGTTTTCAGGTAAGGCGTAATTAACCTCACACTGCGAGTCAGCGCCATTTCCCCATCGAACTGTCAACTGACCTGATAGTGGTAATCCAGTCAAATAAACTTGTCCTTCATCTGCAACGATACTACTGCTATTGTTATCTTTTAATGAAACAATCGCGCCAAAAGGAACAGCTTTTCCCTTATGCATCAATGTCATAATTACTTTCACACCAACTTTTGGATTAAAACTGGCACGTACAATTGCACCTTTAGTAGGAATAACACTCACTACCGGTTCATCAAGATCCACGTTATTTGCTAGTGTGTTAGTATCTAAAGCAATACGATTTTCACGGTATTCCGTTGCATAAGGTAAGACGGCATAACCACGCCAGTCAGTTTTAACGCCCGTTTGATTTTCAATTCTTACGTTGTCCGCTCCCGGAGCTTTAATCAATACAACAGTGTCATTCATCGGCTGGCTAAGAGTAATACCATTCTCATGGGCTAAAATACCGCCACTTACCCCATAGTAAAATTGCCGCGAATTTTTATTATAACTGTAACCAACATTACTATTTCCGTAAGTTCCACGGTAGTTTAACGAGGTAGACCCTGTCCCAGAAGACTGCTGCTGACCACCGCCTTTATAGCCAGCTTGGACGCTATAACTTAAATTGTTGTCTTCTAATAGCGTTCCATATAAACCTGCCGTATTAGAAGCCTCTCCTTTGAAGTCGTGTGAAGCGTTATAACTAACCGTTGAATTCTTCCATATAGAATCACTGTCCGTGCGCATCCATTGGTTCAATGGTATATTCGCATTCAAAGCAATTACCTGATCATTACCGTCTTGCCATGAGTTTTTTGACAAGCTGTAGTTAATTCCCCAAGTGATCCCTTTGAAAAGCGTATTCAAACCTACCTGTAACTGCTTATCAGCGCGACTTGTGTTCCAATACTTTTCATGGGTGCCCGTTATGTACAGAGTTGTGACATCACCTAGCTGCTGGCTCATACTTAATTGCAGCTTTTCACGTTTGTTATAAGCAAGATTAAAGTAATCGGTATAAGTCGGAGTGACTTCAACCGTACCATCCTGTGTTTCTATAGAGTAACCTTGCATTCTTTTGTACGTGGTATCTGCAAATGTATAGAAACCTTTCGTCGAATAACGGTACCCAGCAAGTTGGAAAGTCGTTCCTGTTGAGTTCATGGACTTACTATATAGAAAGCGCACTGATTGTCCCTGATGGTTACTATCGTCAGGTAACTTAGCGTTAGCTTGTGTAATATCGAGTGACAATGCACCTAATACACCAATATTCTTCCCCAAACCTAGATTGACTGAACGATAACGATCAGCTAATTGTCCACCACCATACATAGTCCAACCGTATGACAATCCACGCATTAATGTACCTTGGAAGAAATTTTGTTTCTTTTGAAAACTACTTCCTGAGCGATATTCACCAGCCGTTATACTGTATTCAGAATGTCCTTCACGCTGTAATAAAGGGACTGTTGAGAATGGTACAACAAAGCTTTGTGTACTACCGTCAGCTTCTGTAATAGTGACATGTAAGTCACCACTATTCCCGTTTGCGTAGAGGTCATCTATGATAAAAGGACCTGGTGGGAATGTATTACGGTAAACTTCATACCCATTTTGCTTGATAGTCACGTCTGCAGTTCCCCGAGCCGTCCCACGAATGACAGGCGCAAATCCTCTTTGACTATCAGGTAACATATTACTATCAGAGGAAAGTTGGATCCCCCTGAAGTTAAAGCTGTCGAATATAGAGCCTTCGGTATAGCTATCACCAATGACTAAACGCGAGCGTATTTGGTTAATACCTCTTTCTAAAAAAGTATTGATATGCTCCCATTTGGTTTCATTTCTATTAGAGCCTGTTGTGTGAGTCCACGTGGAGTTATCACGTAAGCGCCAAGCCCCTAAGTTAATTCCACTTTGTAAGTTAAGATAGGTATAGCTCCGGTTTTCACCAGATTGCATGCGTGACTGATTTCCAGTCAAACTGTAATTAATAATGCCCGCGGAAATACCTTGATCCCATAGGTCAGGTGAAATATAACCTCGAGCAGTATCTGCTAAATATATTTGTGGAATAGTCAGGCTAAGACGCTGTAAACCAACATCAAATGTTGATGTTGAATCACTAATTATCTCTGAAAGTAATTTACAGCTATCCAGAGACCCTTCCTCTCCTTCTTTTGTTTTTTCTTTCCCTACCTCTTGGCCGGGTAATGATATGACATTTACCCCCATTCTAGTTAAGTCGCTTTTTGTGAAACAAGGGGTTAATTTAGACTGCTTTTCATCTAGCTTAAAGTTGATATCTTTAATAAATAAATAGCCGTCATTCAAATATACATCAACACGATATGAACCTTCAGGAACTTCTTGACCACTTTCGAATACAGATAAATCAGCAATATTTTCAACATCATCAGATAAAAAGCGAGGATTAAAATATACTTCTGATTTTGCTAACGATGGATATAACAACATCCCCACAAAAAAAGAGAGCGGAAGTACTCGAAAAAATTTATCAGAATGATACTTGTATCCGAAAGTTTTTTTTCCTTTATAATTCATTTGTTTATTTTCAGATACTTGGTATGGCATGTTCCCTCCAGTCTAATCGCCATTTAAATCTATTACACTTAACTGAATTGCATTACATCCATTTATTTAGCAATACCAGATGCGACAGGTGTTAATGCGCCATAATCATTTATTGTTCTAAAGGTAATATTACCTTTTGCATTAGAAGGCATATTTGTGACTATTTCATCTAAAGGAGGAACTAAAACATTCTCCAGTTTTGTAGCACCAACAGTAATGTCAGTAACTGTTGCAAAATATGGAGTTGGATTAATAATAGTTAATTTATTACCCGTAATTTTAAAACGTAATTCATCTGGAACTTTAGAAGGATCAAGATCCAAATTACTTGGGCGATAATAAAGTTTTATTCTGCTAATGATGGCTAATTGTAAAGTATTTTCATTTGCTTTACTTTTATCCATCGCAGGAATAGCCTTAACGTTCAACCAAAAAAGACTTTCTCTATCTTTAGGAAGTTGGTTATTTGTTGCATCAATTATGCGCAGTGTATTTTCTTTTTTTCCATTCATTGTAAATAATGGTGGAGTTATTACAAATTGCTTATCTTTCTGTCCATTTGTATTTTCAACCCATGACTGTATAAGAAAAACACCTTTCTCATCATTATTTGTAACAGACAATTGTACTTGTTTTTGGCCTTCATCATAAATAACTCGAGTTGCTCCTAAAGCTACCGCAGCATTAGCTTGGTTGAAGAACACTGAACTTAAAAGTACCAATATTGACGTTAACAACTTATATTTTTTTATTGATTTCATTTTGAATCAATCCTTATACATTTAAAAATATTATTTGTGTACTAAAACTAACCCTAAATTTATTTTATTCATAAGTTAAAGAGAACAGTGCTTGGGCATTTGCAGTACCACCCGTAATATTATTGCTGGTAGCCCGATATTTGGCAGTAAAGTGTAAAGTCACATCTTTAGATTCTATTTTTGCTATTTTTTTTGGTGCATCATTGATAGGTATTAATTCATTTCCAGCATCAAATATAGCAATTCCAACTCCATTTGCAGCATTAACTCCATTGCTTACAGAATAAATATGGGGATTATTTTTGTCAGCAATCCCTGAAAAATTTATATACACATGTTCACTAACATTTTTACTACAATCACGAAGATAAATATTAAAGCTTGTTGGCTCTGAATCATCACCAGCTTCTTTAAACATATTCGTTCGTACTTGTCCCATATTAACTGTTAAAAATCGCTCAGATGTTTCAACGCTACACGCTTCTGCGATCAACTCGCCTTGAAATCTCATCCCTCCACCAGGTAACTGAACTTTCCACTGATTACCTGCTAAAGCAAAGGAAGAAAACAGAGTTAATAAACTAATCGTTAGTTTTTTCATTGCACTTTGCCTTTCCCTTTCTATTCTTGAAAACCATCCATGGTTTTAATGATTAATCCCTAATCATAGTTTACAAATTACTCGTACTGTACAGAGAAAGTAGCATCTGCATTTGCTGAACCAGCAGTGGTTGCGCCAGTTGCAAAGTAACGAGCCTGGAATGGCAGAACGTTAGAACCATCTTTCAGAGTAATCGGGCTGCTGAAAGTGCTACCATCTAAGCCTAGAGCAGTTCCTTTAGAATCTAAAATTTGGATACCAACATTTGTAGCTGAACCTGCAACACCTGAAGTGATAGCTAAAACAGTTGGGTTAGCAGCATCAGTAGCAGCTCCGATAAATGCAACTTTAGCTGTTTTAGAAACTTGAGTATCACAGTCATTTAAATTAATGTTGAAACCAACAGATCCGCTAGTATCACCTGCTTGAGCTAATCTAGCTGTGCGTACTTGCCCTAAAGTAACGGTTTGGTCAGATGAACCACCGTCTACTGCACAAGCTGCGTTAACAAGCTCACCTTTAAAATGAACAGTACCGCCATTAACTGTTGTTGCAGCAACTGCAGCTACAGAACTCAGAGATAAAGCTGAAATAACAACTAATGCTAACGATTTAACTTTCATGACTATTCCTTGATATTATTAATTAGAAAAATTAAACTAGACCCTATTGAAAATTAAAAAATTCATCGAATAGGTTAAATAAAAAAAGTATCAACCACATGGCAATACCAGGTATATTTTCAGATAAAAATAACCACTATTTTTCGTTGATCACATATCAACAGTTAAATAAAACTCACATGGAGAATAAAAATGAATCCATCTGCAGTCTCAGAAACTATTAGAATACCGAGCCATCCATATATCAGTGAATCAGAACAATGGTATAGATAAGATCTAATTTTTATTTCCCGTTACATCTTTCGATATCATCATTCTGTATTGAGTTTTACATTTCTGCACCTAGGAGATTTAACACCAAAAGTTATTGGTATTTTTATTGTTAAATACTTAACGAATAAAAATAGTAACTTTTATTGATAATGTTTTTAGAATACCTAATCAACCGCAATAAAGATACTCGACACATGCGTACAACTCAAACTTGCTTTTACCACTAAATAAACAGCCATACGATAGATGAAACCTATCAAATAAAGCAAAATATTTTCTTCACATTTAAATTAAAATTAAAACCCAATTAAATCAATCAATTAAAAAACAAAGGAAAACACATTCTTTAATTAGAATTACTTGACATCGTTTTTATATTATCATTTATATATGTATTATTTTCACATTGTTACAATTAAGTGATATATGTAATATCCAAAAAACAAAAACAAATGTAACAATTAATTATTAACCGTGTGTTTTCGTATTAAAATTATAACTCATGTATTTTAAGTTAGTATAAAAGTAATTTAATTTCATTACATCACTGAATTAATTTTGTTCTTTTGATTAATAAAATTAAATTTACTGCATTAGTATTTTAATTAGTAAATAGAAAAAAATATGAATTTGCCAAAAACAAGTGTCAATACTCCTAATTTTTAAAAATCAAAGAAAAAACTTACCGATACGTGATAGATTCTAATTCACTCTTCTATCATCTCTATCAAGGCTTTAAGTGAGCGGATTTTAGCTCTATCGAAGCTCTTAGTAAGTAATTTAGTAAGTAATTAGAGGGGGAAGCATTATCAATACTCATAGCACTGATGAAGTTCAATATTACGTAGACTAGAAATGCACATTAAACTCAGTATTAATTAAATGATGATAAGCTTGTATGAATGGCAGTATTTGGGGAGATTAAAGGCATTATAAACGTAAATGATTACGCCCAATACATAAAGAAGAGATACTTTTCACAAGTAGTAAAATGAAAAACAGCCTTGAAGTAAAGCTAACAAGGCTGCTTCCATAATTAAAATCAAATGATCAATTAATCTCTTTGACTTCAACCCTTAATTCTTTAGGAACTTCAAAGACGATATTTTCTTCACGGCCTTGCAGTTCAACAACAGAGTCAGCCCCCAGCTCTTTAAGTCTATCAATAACTTGTCGAACCAAAATGTCTGGCGCAGATGCCCCTGCTGTCAAGCCGATAATATTTTTATTCGCTAACCATTCCGTTTTAATATCTTCCGCACCATCAATTAAATAGGCAGGTTTTTGCATACGCGAAGCTAACTCCGCAAGACGGTTTGAGTTCGATGAGTTTTTAGAACCGACGACTAAAACAATGTCAGCACGTTCTGCAAGCTCCCGTGCGGCTTCTTGGCGGTTCGTCGTTGCATAACAAATATCGTCTTTACGAGGCCCTACAATACTTGGAAAACGAGATGTCAGCGCATCAATAACATCGGAAGTATCATCTACAGAAAGTGTTGTTTGCGTCATGAAAGAGAGATTATTTTCATCTTTCACTTTCAGTTTCCAAACATCCTCTGGGCTTTCAACAAGATACATCCCACCCTCAGGGTTGCTATATTGCCCCATCGTACCTTCGACTTCTGGGTGCCCAGCGTGGCCGATTAAAATGGCTTCTTTGCCTTTACGGCTCGCTCGTGCAACTTCCATATGAACTTTTGTGACCAAAGGACAAGTGGCATCAAATAACATTGTTAGATCGCGAGAGCGCGCTTCTTGACGAATAGCTTGGGAAACACCGTGTGCAGAAAAAATCAAGATTGACCCATCAGGGACTTCGGAGATTTCCTCAATAAAGATAGCACCGCGTTGACGTAAATCATCAACAACATAACGGTTATGAACCACTTCGTGACGAACATAAATCGGGGCACCATAGATTTCTAATGCCCTTTCTACAATGCTAATTGCGCGGTCTACGCCGGCACAGAAGCCACGAGGGTTAGCCATTAATATTTGCATTATGATTCTCCAATTGCGGATCTACTTCAAGCACTTCGATATCAAAACTAATCTGCTGCTCAGCGAGCGGGTGATTAAAATCAATCGTAATCGACTCGCCTTCAATTGATTTTACTACACCTGGCATTTCACTGCCATTCATCGATGTGAATAGCATTATCGTACCAATTTCAGGGATGCCCGTTTCTATAAAATCACGCAATGAAAAATATTGAACTAAGTCAGGATTATGTTTCCCAAAAACCGTGTCTCCGGGCAGTGAAAAACTTTTCTTTTCACCTTCACTAAGGCCAATCAATTGGGCTTCCAGTTCTGGCGATAAGGAGTCATTCCCTAAAACAAATAACGCAGGCTTCCCTTGTGCATGCGAGGAGTCAGCCGTAGAGCCATCTTCCAATTTCAATGTGAAATGCAGTAAAACAGAGCTCTGCGCCTGTATTTGAGTAGACATAAACCAAACCTATTTATCATAAAATTCAGCCCAGAAAATCTGGGCTGTGAGTTATTACATTCTAACCTAGTACACTACCATCTTAATTGGCTTTTTCTTGCTTTGATTTATCGGGTAGGAAACCTTCAAAAATGACAAGTGCCGCACCAATACATATCGCCATATCCGCTAGGTTAAATGTCGGCCAATGCCAATTACCAACGTAAAAATCAAGGTAATCAATAACAAAGCCATGGACTAAACGATCGCTTAAATTACCGATAGCACCACCAATAATCAACGCATAAGCAATGTTTGAGAGGCGCTTTTGTGCACTTTGGCGATACATCATGACCATTAAGATAATGGATATCCCAATTGCAATACCTGCAAAGAACCAACGTTGCCAGCCACCTTCATCAGCCAAGAAACTAAATGCCGCTCCAAAATTTTGTGCGTACATTATGTTGAAAAATGGCATTATCGGATGTGGCTCGTACAGATTTAGGTCACTAAGCACTAACTGCTTAATGCCTAAATCCGCAACGATGATCACAATGGTCAACCATAACCAACGCAAACCGGTGGAACAAACTGGCGTCTTCATTAAGCAAACTTACGCGTTTCGCCGTTACCGGCTACGTTAGTAACACAGCGACCACAAATTTCTGGTTGCTCGCTCGAAGAGCCAATATCACTTGCGTAGTGCCAGCAGCGAGGGCATTTTTCACCCGCAGCTTTACTGAACGCAATTTTCAGGCCTTTTAATTCGCTTTCTTGCGCATCTGCAGGCGCTGTTGCGATATCAGCGACATGGGCTTGTGAAGTCAGTAACACAAAGCGTAACTCATCACCAAGACTTTGCAGTTTTTCGGCCAGCGCTTTATCCGCATACAGAGTCACAGCAGCTTCTAATGACCCCCCGATAAGCTTATCAGTACGAGCTTGCTCTAAGACCTTATTTACTTCACCACGAACCGCTAATAGCTCAGTCCAGAAGCTATTGTTCATTTCATTTGACTCGTCTAAGCCAAATAAGCCGTTATACCACTCTTCTGTAAGAACGAATTGAGCTCGTTTTCCTGGTAACTCATTCCAAATTTCATCAGAAGTAAACGACAGAACCGGAGCCATCCAACGCACTAACGCTTCAACAATATGGAATAATGCAGTTTGGCAGCTACGACGCGCTAAGCTATCACTTTTCGCGGTATACTGACGGTCTTTGATGATATCCAGATAGAATGAACCCATTTCGATAGAACAAAAATGCATTAAGCGCTGAATAACGGATAGGAAGTCATACTCATCATAGGCTTTAGCAATTTCTTGCTGAGCTTCTAAAGCACGGCTCACCGCCCATCGATCTAAGACCACCATATCTTCTGGCTTCACCATATCAGTTTCTGGGTTGAAGCCGTTAAGGTTAGCCAATAAGAAACGCGCTGTATTACGGATACGGCGGTAAGAATCTGCCGCACGTTTTAAAATTTCATCTGAAACCGCAATTTCGCCCGTATAATCCGTTGATGCAACCCATAAACGTAAGATATCCGCACCCAGTTTGTTCATCACATCTTGTGGACTCACTGTGTTGCCTAAAGATTTAGACATTTTGCGGCCTTGACCATCAACAGTGAAGCCATGAGTCAATACTTGGCGATAAGGTGCTTTACCTTTCATTGCCGTTGATAACATCAATGATGACATAAACCAGCCGCGGTGTTGATCTGAACCTTCAAGGTACATATCCGCTGAATTGCCATGAAATTCAGGGCGTGCGTCCACTACCGCAAAGTGCGTTGAACCTGAGTCAAACCATACGTCTAAGGTGTCAGGTACTTTACGATATGTTTCGGCTTCATCACCCAACAGCTCAGCAGGGTCAAGATCCCACCATGCTTGAATGCCATCCACTTCAACACGCTTAGCCACTTCTTCCATTAATTCTAATGTACGAGGGTGCAGTTCTTCAGTGTCTTTATGAACAAATAACGACATTGGGGTACCCCAAGTACGTTGACGAGAAATACACCAGTCTGGACGGTTTTCAACCATTGACTCTATACGTGCGCGCCCCCAACCCGGGATCCATTGAACAATATCAATTTCTTTCAGAGATTGTTCACGTAAGCCGTTTTTATCCATACCGATAAACCACTGTGGCGTAGCACGGAAGATAACCGGAGTCTTATGGCGCCAGCAGCATGGGTAGCTGTGTTGAATCGCTTGTTTGTATAGTAATGCGCCTTTTTCGCTCAATAATTCAACGATAAGGTCATTCGCTTTGAAAATAAATACGCCATCTAATGTTGGGTAAGTATTTGGTAAGAAGCAACCATCTGGCCCCACAGGGTTCGCTGTTTCTAAACCATATTTTTGGCCAACAACGTAGTCTTCAGGACCATGGCCCGGTGCAGTATGAACAGCACCAGTACCCGCGTCTAATGTCACGTGGTCACCCAAAATTGCAGGCACATCAAAGCCCATAAATGGATGATTAAAACGTAAAAGTTCAAGTGCAGAACCTTCACATTCACCTAAAACCGCCCATGCTTCAACACCTACCGTTTTCATGACCTCTTCGACGAGATCGGCAGCTAAAATGACTAATTCACCATTTGCTTCGATTAAATTATATTTAAACTCTGGGTTTAAAGAAATCGCACGGTTAGCAGGTAAAGTCCAAGGCGTTGTTGTCCAGATGACTAACGAAGGTGTTTTTTCGCTAACAATGCCAAATTTTTCGCACACAGCTTTGCCATCTACAGCAGGGAAGCGAACATAGATAGATGGTGAAGTTTTATCATAATATTCAACTTCAGCTTCCGCTAATGAAGAACCGCAGGCTGTACACCAGTGGACAGGTTTTGCCCCTTTCACTAAATGACCGTTTGCAATAGTTTTCGCCAATGCTCGAATAATATGAGCTTCGGTTTTAAAATCCATTGTTAGATAAGGTTTATCCCACTCACCTAATACACCAAGACGCATGAAATCAGCTTTTTGGCCTTCAATTTGCTCTTTAGCGTATTGACGGCATTGTGCACGAAATTCAGCAGCGGAAACTTTTTCACCTGGCTTACCGACGATTTGTTCAACTTTATGTTCAATCGGTAATCCATGGCAGTCCCAACCAGGGATGTATGGGGAATCATAACCCGCCAACCCTTTGGACTTAATAATAATGTCTTTGAGAATTTTGTTAACTGAGTGACCAATATGAATACTGCCGTTAGCATACGGAGGGCCATCGTGCAGAATAAACGTTTTCTTGCCCGATTTTGCTTTACGGATTGCCTGATACAAACCTTCTTTGTACCAGCGCTCTAACATCTGTGGTTCGCGTTTAGCGAGGTCGCCACGCATTGGGAACCCTGTTTCTGGTAGATTCAGGGTATTTTTATAGTCACTCATCGATTCTCAGTTCCAATTTTCCGCTAAATTATCTGATTCCTATTGCAGTAAGATACTCTCTCGCTGCAATTACATCATTAGCAATTTGCTCCTTAAGCGCTTCCAACGAAGCAAACCGCTGCTCATCACGTAATTTCTTACGTAACACTACATCGATATGACGCCCATATAAATCCATATTTGCATCAATCAGATGAACTTCTAACTGTGTTCCTTTTCCAGATACAGTCGGACGTGTGCCAATATTTGCCACACCCGGTAAAGGCTTATCACCTAAACCGTAAACTTCCACAGCATACACACCAGTAACCGGTGTGACTAAACGTTTTAACGGTAGGTTTGCTGTCGGAAAACCTATTGTTCTGCCAAGTTGGTTACCATGAACCACTCGCCCGCTAATACGATAAGAATGCCCTAACAGGCTTTCAGCTAATTCAAGGTTATTTTCTTGAATTGCCTTACGTATCGCTGTACTGCTGATACGTAGCCCTGAATCACAGAAGCTTTCTGTATCTGCAACTTCAAAACCAAATTCATCACCCGCTTGTTGTAAAAAAGCAAAATCCCCCATGCGATTTTTCCCAAAGCGGAAATCATCACCTATAGCGAGATACTTTACACCAAGCTTATTGACGAGTAAGTCAGAAACAAACTCAGCGGGTGTTAATGATGCAAAGTGCTGGTTAAATTCAACACATAAGAGGTAATCGATACCACTATCTGCGAGATATTTAACTTTGTCTCGCAGGCGTGTCAAACGCGCAGGCGCCTTGTCACCAATAAAAAATTCAAGGGGCTGTGGCTCAAATATCATCACAACAGTTGGTAACCCTAACTGCGCTCCCTTAAGTTTCAAATTTTGAAGTAAAACCTGATGCCCACGATGGACACCATCAAAATTACCGATAGTCAGCACGCAACCATGATGGCACGCCCGGATATTCTGTATACCGCGAATTAGCTCCATAACAGGCTCAATACCGAGGAAATTGCAGGATTATACCTTGTACGACGCATAAGGTTAACCTTAGTTCGCAAAAGGTTTCATTAAACCCTATTTTTTTGATCTCTACACGATTTATTCCCCACTATTTTATGCCATTAGTGGGTTATTACGCTCCCCAAACAGAGCTATTGCATTCGAACATCAAAAACTTTGGGGTAACCAATGGATTATCAATACAACAAATTTGTTCCAAGGTCTCTAAAAATATTATATTTTTATGTTTTACACTTCAATGGTTATAACCAAACGGTTAAAAAGAACAAAAAATAACCATTTTATGGTCTATTTTCATACTCGCCATTGATTGATAGGCCAAAAATTTTTTTTCATCTTCGCTCTTTTTAAATTTCTGCCATCAATTACGCATTTTTTCACGCGAAGATCTGTATTCTTCTCATATTTGCTGATAGAATCTTGCACCATTCACAGCGCATGGACATCGAAGTACACGATGTTTATTTGCACAAATCCATTGACAAATGAAGGGCGAAAGGGCATATTCCTCGACCTTTGAATTGTCCTCAATAGAATACATTTGGGAGTTGGACCTTGGCTAATATCAAATCAGCTAAGAAACGTGCCGTTCAGTCAGAGAAACGTCGTCAGCATAACGCTAGCCGTCGCTCTATGGTACGTACTTTTATCAAGAAAGTTTACCTTGCTATCGCTGCTGGCGATAAAGAAGCTGCTCAGAAAGCATTCAATGACATGCAACCTATTGTTGATCGCCATGCTACTAAAGGCCTGATCCACAAAAATAAAGCAGCACGTCATAAAGCTAACTTAGTTGCTCAAATCAAAGCGATGTAATCTTGCTTCTTGATTAGCTAAAAAAACCGGCTTATGCCGGTTTTTTTATTTATTATTATTTTTTATCTAGGCTATCAAGCGGAACTGAAAATAAATCTGAGAAATCTTTATTACACACTCGTTGTACTGCTGGGTGCTGGATCATTCTCTCTGCAAAAATAACGTAGTATTCTTCTTTTACACTTTCTAAGCGCCCCAATTCTACAATATCGTCTCCACCTAAAAGGTCAGGTGTATATTGCGACGGAGCAACAAAAATTGCGTTATAATGCATACCGAATGCTTTCATAAGTGCGGCATCATCGAATTCACCTAATACTTCAACCTGCAAATTTTTATTGCGGATCCAAGCGAGTATATGTCTACCTAATAAATATCGCCGCCCAGGGATCAATAACCGACGTTCCTCTAAACATTCAGGAAATGGCTTTTTAGGGATAGGCTGACGGCAAAAGAAACTCATATTACACTCGCCCAATTTCACCGAAAACAAGCCTTCTTGCTGAGATGAGTCAACTGGGCAGTCAGATAAAATCATATCCAATTTATGTTGACTGAGCTGTTCTAATAACAATTCATGGGTTGATTCAAAACAACGTAAATGAATTTGTTCATGCTCAACAACCGTAGTTTCTAATATTTTACTTACTAACTGTTTTGATAGCGTATCCGCAACCCCGACATCAAACAGTAAGTTAGATTCGCGGCTGTAATTGACGATATCGAGCATTTCTTGGCTAAGCATAAACATTTTATCTGCGTAGCGAAAAATTAATTGTCCAAGCTCAGATGGCACTAAACCTCGCCCCTGCCTTTTAAACAACTTGCCACCTAAGCGCTCTTCTAGCGCTTTTATTTGCCCTGTAATTGTCTGAGGTGTCAGGTAAAGCGCTTCTGCTGCTCCGACAACAGAGCCCTCTTTACATACATGCCAGAAATAGTAAAGATGGTTAAAATTAAGATGTGAAACCCGCATATCGATTCCTTTTGTACCGTCGCTAGTTATGGTAACTACTATTGACCATACACATTTACCTGTACCCTATATTTTCAGGGCCTTTAAAATGAATACCGTAGTGTATTAATGAACACACTACGGTATATCATAGATTATTAGTTCGGAAATTCTTACTAATAATTTGCAAAATTACACAATAATCTTGTATTAGATTGATTCTTTTTGTTTCGGTAACACTACTCTTAACATAAAATACCCTAAAAACGCTGCTAACGTCGAACCAATCAAAATTCCTAGTCGTGAATAGGTACTATACACTTCATCAAGCCCATCAAATGCGAGACCAGTGATAAAAATAGACATAGTAAAACCGATCCCACACAGTACAGAAACTGCAAATACTTGTTTTAAGTTAATCGACTCCGGTAATTTTGCAACCCCAAGTTTTACCGAAACCCAACTGAACAGAAAAATCCCAATAGGCTTACCTAAGATCAAACCAGCGGCTACCCCTAAAGGCAATGGGCTCAATAAACCGTCTAAAGTCACACCTTGAAGTTGCACTCCTGAATTAGCAAATGCAAAAACAGGTAGAATTAAGTAAACAACCCATGGATGTAGGACGTGCTCTAATTCTTCTGAAGGTTTAGTCTGGTTAGTACCACGTAAAGGGATCAAGAAGCCGACAATTACCCCAGCTAATGTGGCATGAACACCAGATTTCAAAATACACACCCACAATATTAATCCAATAACTAAGTAAGCGGCTGTATTCTCTACTCTACGCCAATTCATCATACAGAGGATCGCAATACACAATGCTGATAGCCCCAATGCAATCAAGGAAACTGAGCTGGTATAGAAAAATGCAATAATTACGATAACGCCTAAATCATCAATGATAGCCAATGCCAATAAGAACACTTTTAGCTCTGTGGGTACTCGCTTACCTAGTAACGCCATCACACCTAAAGCAAATGCGATATCTGTTGCTGCTGGTATTGCCCATCCTTGTTGGGTAACAGTGTCTGCTCCATTAAATAATAAATAAATTAATGCGGGAGCAATCATTCCACCTAATGCTGCAATTGCTGGAAATATTGCTTTGTCTCGTCCTGCGAGGGATCCTTCTAATAATTCACGTTTTACTTCAAGGCCAACCACCAAAAAGAAAATCGCCATTAGAAAGTCATTGACCCATAATATCAAAGGCTTATCCAAACCAAATTCTGATATTTTAATTGATATAGGAATATCTAAAAATTGCTGATAAGCCCCCTGCAATGGCGAATTTGCCATCACTAAAGCGACTATGGCAGCAATAATCAGAAGTAAGCCCCCTGCTGCTTCTAACCTTAAAAATTTACGAATAATTGCTGTCATATATTTAACCTCAATGTTTTTTTGAATGTTAATACTATGCTAATTATTAATTCGTAAAAAATCGTTTATTTATCGCTTAATGCTCGAAATTACCGATCTGTTTAGGTTAGAGATCACGGCAAATGAGAAAAAAACGTTAATTTTACTATAGACAATTTTTATAAAAACAAATAATAAATTTTGTGATAAACGGACTTTATAAATTTAATTTTTTGGGTATCAAAAATCTGCATTTTTTATGTTCACAAGAAAAAATCCTATATTTATTTCTTCGATACCTTTCGTAAAAATTTTAAATATGGAAGACTATCTACAAGATATCTGCCAAGCGCCTCGCAAAAAAATGTGTTTGGATTGCTAATAAAATACTAATGATTACAATTTAACAATGACAACTTACGTATTACTTTCTGTGCTGTTTGCAGCTTTCTGCCATGCAAGCTGGAACGCCATAGTTAAATTTGGCAATGACCGTTTTTTCGGCCTAGTCATGATTTCTGTTTTTTCTGGCGTCTTATCAATACCCGCAATATTTTGGTTAGGTCTACCATCTCCAGAAGCGATTCACTGGTTAGCCTTATCCGTACTTTTTCATATTGGCTATACCTATTTTTTAAGTCAGGCTTATACACACGGTGACTTAAGCCAGATTTATCCAATATCACGCGGGTCCGCACCATTAATAACGGCACTATTAGGTGCTTTGCTGTTTAATGAGTTAATTCCATTGATGGGCCTTATTGGTGTTTTATTCATTATTAGTGGCGTCGTATTGATTGCGTTTGCAGGAAAAAAATTCACATTAAATATCAAGGGGAAAGCTCTAGTTTTTGCCATATCAACAGCCTTCTTCACCGCCTGTTATACCTTATCTGATGGCTATGGCGCCAGAGCAAGTGAAGATCCCGTGACGTATACTCTCTGGCTATTTTTATTAAATGGCATGGTGTTAGCTGTACCCGGTTTTATCAAATACCGAGGCACCTTACTTGTTGGAATTCAACAATATTGGCGTTCAGGGTTACTAGGGGGGTTAATGCAGCTCATTAGTTATGGCATTGCTATATGGGCGATGAGCCAAGCCCCAATTGTCATGGTCGCAGCGATTAGAGAAACGAGTGTACTCTTCGCCATGTTCCTATCTATTGCGTTTCTCAAAGAAAAATTCAACGTGATGCGAGTCATTGCCTGTGTCGTTATTGTTTTTGGTGTTTTATTAGCAAAATTAAGCCATTAAAAAATTATTATTTTAAATATTCAATCAGTAAGCAATACACTTAGTTTTCTCAAAAATAGTATTAATGTTTTTTCACTCATAATTTTTATATTTTCTCACCAGATATGAGGCCAAAATGTCGTTTTTAAAATCTTTACTGGCTATTTCCATTATTAGTGCTTCTTTTTCTAGCTTTGCAGCTACATCTGCTGACATCATTATTGTAGATGGAACCATCTTAACAATGGATGCCCAGAAACAAGTTATTGACCATGGTACTGTTGTCATCAAAGGCAATAAAATTATTGCTGTTGGTGGCCCTGAGCTGGCTCAAAGTTATCAAGCACCTAGTATCCTGAATGTTGATGGCGACATTGTCATGCCTGGGTTAATTAATACTCATACACATGCATCTATGACCGTTTTTCGTTCTTTAGCCGATGATGTGCCAGACCGTTTACACCGTTATATCTTCCCATTAGAAAACAAAATGGTCTCTCGTGAAATGGTACGTGTTGGCGCAAACCTTGCTAATATTGAAATGATTAAAGGTGGTGTCACAACTTACGTTGATATGTATTATTTTGAAGATGAAGTGGCTAAAACCGTTGATAAAATTGGCTTAAGAGCTGTCCTTGGTGAATCTGTTATTCAATTTCCTGTCGCTGATGCAAAAAATGCAGATGAAGGTATCAATTATGCAGTGAATTTTATCAACCAATACAAAGATCACCCTCGTATCACCCCCGCCTTTGCACCTCATGCACCGTATACCAATACCACAGAGCACTTACAGAAAATCGCAAAATTGTCTCAAGAACTTAATGTGCCAGTGATGATCCACCTTGCTGAAACAGATCGTGAGCAAGAAGAAATCGCCAAACGTACGGGAGGGAAAAGCCCTGTACAATATATGGCTGATATTGGAGCGCTGAATAATAAAGTTATTGCAGCTCACGCAATCATGGTTGATGAAAAAGATATGGATCTCCTCAAGCAGTATGATGTGGGTGTCGCACATAATATCAGTGCAAACACGAAATCTGCTAAGGGGGTAGCGCCGGTCACGACCATGCTTCAAAAAGGTATTCGAGTTGGTTTAGGAACCGATGGTCCGATGTCGAGTAATACGTTAACAACATTAAATGAGCTGAACTTAGTGGGGAAAATTCACAAACTAGCCAATAAAGATAGAGCGGCGATGCCCCCCATTACGGTTGTTGAGATGGCGACCATGGGTTCTGCGCGAGTGTTACATATGGAAGACAAATTAGGCTCTCTCGAAGCGGGGAAATTAGCTGACATCATTGTTATTGATACTAAATCACCAAACATGGTTCCTATGTATAGCCCCTATGCCGCATTAGTCTATGGTGCAAATGGCGCGAATGTTCGCCATACTATTGTTGATGGCAAGGTGTTGATGCAAGACCGCCAGCTGCTGACCGCAGATGAAGGCACCATTATTAAAGAAGCTCAAAACTTTGCTAACAAAGTCCGCGAAACCGTAGTTGCGAGTGGTGAAGTCGTAAAATAAGATAAAAAAATGGCTGACTTGGCAATATGCTCAGTCAGCCATTCTAACATTACCAATTATTAACTAATTATTTATTAGTTAAATCATCAAAGAATTTTTTCACGCCATCTAAAAAGCTTTTAGAGCGCGGGCTATTCTTCTCACCGCTCTTTCCACCTAGTGATTCACCAAATTCTTTGAGTAACTCTTTTTGTTTTTCATTCAGTTTTACAGGTGTTTCAACAACAATATGGCACATTAAATCACCTTGCAAACCACCACGCACCGATTTCACACCTTTTCCTTTCATGCGGAAAATTTTACCGGTCTGAGTTTCTGCTGGGATTTTCAGTTTCACACGGCCATCAAGGGTTGGCACTTCAATTTCACCACCCAATGCTGCATCAGCAAAGTTAATTGGAACCTCGCAGTGCAGGTTATTACCATCACGCTCAAAAATGTTATGAGGTAGTACATGAACCTGAACGAATAAATCTCCTGCTGGTGCCCCGTTTTCTCCGGCTTCACCTTCTCCTGACAAACGCACACGGTCCCCCGTATCTACGCCTGCTGGAATTTTAACTGACAGTGTTTTATATCTTTCAACACGGCCATGACCATGACATTTGTTGCATGGGTCTTTGATTACTTTACCGCGACCGTGACACGTTGGACAAGGCTGTTGTACAGAGAAAAAGCCTTGTCGCATATGGACTTGGCCCATACCGTGACATGTTGAGCACGTATCCGCACTGGTTCCTGGTTTCGCACCATTACCATGACAAACATCACAGGTTTCCAAGGTTGGAATACGGATTTCTTTGGTCACTCCACGGACAGCCTCTTCAAGAGTCAGTTCCATGTTGTACTGTAGGTCAGAACCACGGCTAGGGCGCTGCTGTCTGCGGCCACCTCCAAAAATATCACCGAAGACGTCACCAAAAATATCACTAAAGTCTGCACCACCACCGAAGCCACCGCCTCCGCCCATTCCACCTTGCTCAAACGCAGCATGACCATACTGGTCATAAGCCGCACGTTTTTGCTCGTCAGAAAGAACCTCGTAAGCTTCTTTGATCTCTTTAAATTTATCTTCTGAACCTTTATCACCCTGATTACGGTCAGGGTGATGCTTCATCGCTAAGCGCTTATAAGCACGCTTAATATCTTTATCCGATGCATTTCTTTCGAGGCCTAATACCTCATAAAAATCTCTTTTTGCCATTTAATTTTACCCTTAACATGCGGAACGGGCGTAGAGTTTCCTCGACGCCCGTATCCGGTATCAGTAACCATTAACTGTCATTTGCTATAGCTACTGTGCCCGCTAAGGGCATTATTTTTTGTCTTTGTCATTTACTTCTTCGAATTCAGCATCAACAACATCATCATCTTTTTTCGCTTCTGCACCAGCGCCAGCTGCACCGCCCGTTTGAGCTTCTTGCTGTGCGATTTCCAGAAGTTTCGCAGATGCCGTGACTAAAGCTTGGATTTTCGCTTCAATATCTGCTTTGTCTTCACCTTTTGCTGCTGCTTCTAACTCAGAAGTTGCTTTTTCGATATTCGCTTTATCTTCAGTTGGTAATTTCTCACCGGCTTCTTCGATTTGTTTACGAGTACCGTGAACTAATTGGTCAGCTTGGTTACGAACCTGAACTAATTCTTCAAATTTACGGTCTGCTTCAGCGTTTGCTTCTGCATCACGTACCATTTTTTCGATTTCCTCGTCATTCAGACCTGAAGAAGCTTTAATGGTGATGTTTTGCTCACGTCCGCTATTCTTATCTTTAGCAGAAACATGCAAGATACCATCCGCATCGATATCAAAAGTTACTTCAATTTGTGGCATACCACGTGGTGCAGGTTGAATACCATCTAAGTTAAACTGCCCCAGTGATTTGTTGTCACTTGCGCGTTTACGCTCACCTTGCAGAACATGGATAGTTACCGCTGCTTGGTTATCTTCCGCTGTTGAGAACACTTGGCTATGTTTCGTTGGGATAGTGGTATTCTTCGAGATTAACGAAGTCATCACGCCACCCATCGTTTCGATACCTAAAGACAGAGGAGTTACGTCAAGTAACAGAACGTCTTTAACATCACCGGCTAAAACACCACCTTGAACTGCCGCACCCATTGCAACTGCTTCGTCTGGGTTCACGTCTTTACGTGGTTCTTTACCAAAGAAATCAGCAACAACTTTTTGAACCATTGGCATACGTGTTTGACCACCAACTAAGATAACGTCGTTGATTTCGCTCACGCTTAAGCCTGCGTCTTGCAGAGCAACTTTAACTGGCTCCATAGAACGCTTAACTAAATCTTCTACCAGTGACTCTAATTTCGCACGAGTCACTTTGATATTCATGTGTTTAGGACCTGTTGCATCTGCTGTAATATACGGCAGGTTAACATCTGTTTGTTGTGCAGAAGACAGCTCAATTTTCGCTTTTTCTGCAGCTTCTTTCAGACGTTGCATTGCTAACGGGTCGTTACGCAGGTCAACACCTTGTTCTTTCTTAAATTCTTCAACTAAGTAGTTGATTAAACGTGTATCAAAGTCTTCACCACCTAAGTGAGTGTCACCATTGGTAGCCAGAACTTCATAGGTTTTTTCGCCATCAACTTCATCGATTTCGATGATTGATAAGTCAAAGGTACCACCACCTAAGTCATATACCGCGATAGTACGGTTACCCACTTCTCGGTCCAAACCATATGCTAACGCAGCAGCTGTTGGTTCGTTAATGATACGTTTTACTTCTAGACCAGCGATACGACCAGCATCTTTAGTTGCTTGACGCTGAGCATCGTTAAAGTAAGCAGGAACAGTAATAACCGCTTCTGTTACTGGCTCACCTAAATAGTCTTCTGCTGTTTTCTTCATTTTTTTCAGAACTTCAGCTGAAACTTGTGGTGGCGCCATTTTTTGGCCTTTCACATCTAACCAAGCATCGCCGTTATCAGCCGCAATGATTTTATATGGCATGATAGAAACGTCGCGCTGAACTTCTTCGTCTTGGAAACGACGACCAATCAAACGTTTGATTGCGAATAAAGTATTTTCTGGGTTAGTCACAGCCTGACGTTTCGCTGGCTGACCAACTAAAATTTCACCATCTTGAGTGTACGCAATGATGGAAGGAGTCGTTCTATCACCTTCGCTGTTCTCCAGAACACGAGCTGTAGTACCATCCATAATTGCAACGCATGAGTTAGTTGTACCCAAGTCGATACCAATGATTTTACCCATCTAAAACGCCTCCAAAGGAATTCTTTTCACTATGATTTCGATATCAATCTATATGAGGCTCAATATTTCATTTTCAAGGGAGTTTTCACTCAGAGCCTAAATTATTTTTCAATACGCAATAATTTGGATTGATATCAGTTGATGTTTTTAAGATGGGGTCACAAATTCATTCATCAAGGGGGAGAATCAAAAAAATTTGCATTTATTGCAAAAAAACCTGTCTTGTGATCATTGTTTAAACAATTAAAACTGCGTATGATGCGCCGCCGCTGTCACTTTGGCAAAAAATTTTGTTTTTTATCTATTTGAATTATTTATATTTTACCAGAGGTTATATGCAGTCTAGCTCTCTTGCAAATCCAGGCCCACTTGGTTTATTAGGCTTTGGTATGACAACCATCCTGCTGAATATTCATAACGCAGGTTTTTTCCCTCTTTCATCCGTTATTTTAAGTATGGGCATTTTTTATGGTGGTATTGCTCAATTTATTGCGGGTCTGATCGAATACAAAAAAGGCAATACATTCGGTGCAACTGCATTTACCTCTTACGGTATGTTTTGGATTGCATTAGTGGGGTTATTATTTTTGCCTTCAATGGGATTAGCCGAAGCAACTTCACCTGAGTTTTTAGGTGTTTTCCTCGCTATTTGGGGAATTTTTACCTTTTTCATGTTTTTAGGAACCTTCAAAGCTAATTTTGTTTTGCAATTTGTCTTTGGTAGCTTAACGGTATTATTCGCTTTATTAGCGATTGGTAATATGACGGGAAATGTAGCATTACTAAAATTTGCTGGTTTTGAAGGAATTATCTGTGGTGCTAGCGCATTTTATTTAGCAGTCGCAGAAATATTAAATGAGCAATATGGCAAAACGGTATTACCGATTGGCCAACGTGGTTAAATTTAGCTCACGTATGTGATTTTATGCATTAAGTATCATTAATCAGGTGAGTTAAGTCTCACCTGATTACATTAAAAGACTACTCAGGGCGAATAGCCGATTTAGGCCTGAACGCTTTCACAATTGTAGGGTCTGTTTCTACATAGGGGCCATCAAGTAATTGAATACAATAAGGAACACTGGCAAAAATACCAGAAACTACCACATTCCCTTCTTTGTCTTTTAAACCTTCCAGAGTTTCCGCAATCGCTTTAGGCTGCCCTGGTAAATTTAAAATCAGAGCTTGATTGCGTATTACCCCCACTTGACGTGACAATATCGCAGTAGGGACGAATTTTAGGCTAATTTGGCGCATTTGCTCACCAAAACCCGGCATCTCACGGTCAGCAATCGCAAGGGTTGCATCAGGCGTGACATCGCGACGAGCGGGCCCTGTCCCACCAGTAGTGAGGACTAAATGGCAAGCAAATTCATCCACCAGCTCACATAATGTTTGCTCTATCATGATTTGCTCATCAGGGATCAGGCGAGTTTCGATACGAAAAGGGGTTATCAGCGTTTTTGCTAACCACTCTTCTAATGCAGGAATGCCTTTGTCTTCATAAATACCACTCGAAGCACGATCAGAAACAGAAACCAGACCTATGCGCAATTCATTCATACAAACCTCAAAAAATTGATCAATTCAGAAACTGTCTACTAATGGATAAACAGGAGCATTATCATAGCATGATGCGCTTTTGCATACAGCGACCTCAATTTTATATCTTGAAATTGAGAACTAACTCAATGAAAAATGAGTATAAAAAAACCCAACCAACTGGCTGGGTTTTAAGAAAAAACGAAATAAATTACAGTAAATCTGCAATCATTTTTTCCAGTTTTTCTTGGTCTACTGCAAACTTACGGATACCGTCAGACAGTTTATCAACCGCCATTGGATCTTGGTTGTGCTGCCAGTAGAACTCAGCTTCAGTCAACTTAGCGCCTGGCTCTTGAGTTTTACCTGTATCTATCAATTTACGGTCTAATTCGCCTTGTGACTCAGACAGTTCTTTCAGTAAGCCAGGGGAGATAGTTAAGCGGTCACAACCTGCTAACTCAATGATTTCACCCACGTTACGGAAGCTTGCGCCCATAACCACAGTTTTATAACCGTGAGCTTTGTAGTAATTGTAGATTTCGGTAACAGAAATCACACCTGGATCTTCATGTGGCGCGAATTCTTTTTTATCTGTATTCGCTTTGTACCAGTCAAGAATACGACCCACAAATGGAGAAATCAGGTATACACCTGCTTCTGCGCAAGCACGCGCTTGAGCAAAAGAGAATAATAAGGTCAGGTTACAGTTAATGCCTTCTTTTTCCAGTTTCTCTGCAGCACGGATACCCTGCCAAGTCGAAGCTAGTTTAATCAGAATACGGTCATTACTGATGCCTGCATCGTTATACATTTTAATTAAGTGACGCGCTTTAGTAATACAAGCTTCTTCATCATAAGAAAGGCGCGCATCAACTTCAGTAGAAATACGACCCGGAACTAATTTCAGAATTTCCAGACCGATATTAACAGCCAGTTTGTCACAAGCATCAACAATTTGTTGCTCACGATTACTGCTTTGCTTACGTGCCCATTCTACCGCTTCATCAATTAATTTACGGTACTCAGGAATTTGTGCAGCATTTAAGATCAGCGATGGATTTGTGGTCGCGTCTTGTGGTTTGTAAAGCTTCATCGCTTCGATGTCGCCAGTATCAGCAACAACGGTTGTCAAACTACGTAGTGAGGTTAGTTTATCGGTCATTTCTTTAATCTCGTTGTTATACCCGTCATATTTCAAGTTGTAGCGGTATAGGCTAAAAAACTGCAACTTGAATTACTTTGCGTATTATAAAGGAATTGTGGCTATCGCCGCACCGTCTACAGATAATATCATGCATCCATATTGCTGCAAGCAAGTAAATCTAGTCAAAAGCAACTATTTGATTGGCAATCGGTTTCGCTAGCCAATTAGAAACTGAATCCTTTTAGCAGTGATACTGTGCTCTTATTGTAATAAAGAATAATATTGGTTTGGCTTATCGTATCAATTACCCAATTAGGAAGAATTTTTGCTAAAGTAAGCAGTATCATTCTTTATAAAGGGTCAAGTCATGCTTATTACAATTTCACCTGCAAAAACATTAGACTACGAAAGCCCACTTGCGACGCAGCAATTTACTCAGCCTGAATTACTCACTGAGTCTCAAAAATTAATTAATGTCTGTCGTAAGTTAACCCCTTCAGATATTGCCAGTTTAATGAAAATTAGTGACAAACTTGCAGGGCTCAACGCTGCCCGTTTTGAAGAATGGCATGCGGACTTTACCCCAGAAAATGCACGCCAAGCGATCCTCGCATTCAAGGGGGACGTATATACTGGTATGCAAGCAGAGACTTTTTCACAAGACGATTTTGCGTTTGCTCAATCCCATTTACGCATATTATCAGGTCTTTACGGTATTTTAAGGCCACTAGATTTAATGCAACCTTATCGCTTAGAAATGGGAATTCGTTTAAAAAACACCCGTGGAAAAGATTTATATGAGTTTTGGGGAGACATTATCACCAAACAGCTCAATCACGCCTTAGCAGAACAAAAAGACCAAGTATTAATCAACCTAGCTTCTGATGAGTACTTCAAATCCGTGAATACGAAGAAACTGGATGGTCAAATCATCAAACCTGTTTTCCTTGATGAAAAGAATGGTAAATATAAAGTTATCAGTTTTTATGCAAAAAAAGCGCGGGGTTTAATGAGTCGCTTTATTATCCAAAATAAATTGACGACAACAGACCAACTGGCTGATTTTAATTTAGAAGGCTATCAATTTGATGAAAGCCAATCTAAAGGTAACGAGCTAGTATTTACTCGTTCAGAACAAGCTTAATTTTTAATCCCTAAAACGTGGGGACTGGCGCACAGCCGATACCCACGTATTTCAAAATACTTCACTCTTTTTTCCAACTCTATCACAGTTTATTTATAAACTTTCTAACCAATAACAAATTAGCATTGATTCCTCAGACTACTTTTTAGCTTTATGACAGTATAAGTTGAGGTTTTGCCCACTACTTTGGAGGTGAAGTATGCCTTATGTTGCATCATCAAAGCGCTATAGTGAAATGGAATATCGTTTATGTGGCCGTAGCGGGTTACGGTTACCACTGATTTCATTAGGGTTATGGCATAACTTTGGCAATAACAAACCCTTTGATAACTGCCAAGCCATGCTTCGTCATGCTTTTGACCTTGGGATCACCCATTTCGATCTGGCTAATAATTATGGACCACCTCCTGGATCTGCCGAAAGTACATTTGGCCAAATCATGCAACAGGATTTCCTGCCTTATCGTGATGAAATGATCATTTCATCAAAAGCGGGTTTCACTATGTGGGATGGCCCTTATGGTGACTGGGGAAGTAAAAAGTACTTGGTGGCAAGCCTAGACCAGAGCTTGAAACGAATGGGTTTGGATTATGTAGATATCTTTTATCATCATCGACCTGACCCCAACACCCCATTAGAAGAAACCATGGGAGCGTTGGATCTCATTGTTCGCCAAGGAAAAGCCCTGTATGTCGGGATTTCTAATTACCCAACGAATTTAGCCAAAGAAGCTATTGGTATTCTCAATGAATTGGGAACCCCTTGCCTGATCCATCAGCCGAAATATTCTATGCTAGAACGTACTCCTGAAGAGGGTTTACTCGATTTACTGGAAGAAGAAGGGGTGGGCTCTATCGCATATTCCCCGCTAGCCGGTGGTCTTTTAACTGATCGCTACCTTAATGGTATTCCTGCTGATTCACGCGCGGCAGGCAATCCTTCTTTACCTCCTGAAAGGCTCACTTCGACCATTTTATCAAAAGTTAAACAACTGAATGAATTGGCGATAAAAAGAGGACAAAAGCTAAACCAAATGGCATTAGCCTGGTTGCTTAGACATGATAGGATCACTTCCGTCCTCATCGGTGCAAGCCGTATTAGCCAAATTGATGATGCAATGGGGATCCTAAAAAATCGTAACTTTACGCAAGATGAACTCAAAGCCATCGAATTAATATTAGAAAACGAATAAACCCCATAAGTTGCAGGACATCCTGCAACTTAATGAATTTTATCTCAATTAACGATATTCCCCATTGGCTTTAAACTGCACCACAGAATAAGGCTGAGTACGGCCATCTGGTTGTTCCATCCCTAGGCTACCAATTGGCATACCCGGAACAGAAATTCCCACTACATCCGCGGGTAAGGCATCAATCGCATCAAGACTACTGACAGGAACATGGCCAACAATCACTTTGCCTTTATATTTTGCAATGTGGCAACTGCGTAAGTTGTATGGCACATTCAGCTCATCATTTAGTTTGTTCAAGTCATCATAACTGATTTCATTGATCACAACGTCATACCCTGCTTTTTTAACCCCTTCTCCCCATAATTGGCAGCAGCCACAATTTGCATCTTTATACAATTGCACGCTCTGGTTTTGAGAAAATGCAGAAAATGACAGTAAAAACATTCCACCTAAAATTATCTTTTTCATTGCTATTTACCTTATCAATAATAATGACGAGTACTTAAAAAGTGTCTATTTTTTATGACGTAACTGGCAGATTAATTTATAAGCTGCGGGAATAATAAATAGGGATAATAGTGGCGCGGTGATCATACCGCCAATCATCGGTGCAGCTATACGGCTCATGACTTCCGAACCGACTCCCGTCCCAAGTAATATTGGCAATAAACCCGCTAAAATTACAGCAACTGTCATGGCTTTAGGACGGACACGTAAAACAGCACCTTCATATAATGCATGGTCTAAATCTTGGTTTGATAACTTGCTTATTCCTTGCTGTTTTTCTTTATCTTCGATTGCATGGCGTAAATAAATCAACATAACCACGCCAAATTCAGCGGCGACACCTGCCAATGCAATAAACCCAGTCCCTGTCGCAACCGATAAATTAAAGTTCATCCAATAAAGGAACCAAATAGCGCCCACTAAAGCAAATGGTAAGCTTAATAAAATCAGTAATGCTTCACTAAATCGTCTGAATGCTAAATAAAGCAGGACAAAAATAATCAGTATGGTAGCAGGAACCATTAACATTAATTTTTGGTTAGCTCTTTCGAGCAATTCAAATTGTCCCGTAAAGGAATAGCTCAAACCCGGCTTCATTTGGATGTTATCTTTTATTGCGGCATCAATATCTTTAATAACAGAGACCATATCGCGATCGCGTGCGTCAATATAAATCCAGCTTGTTGGTCGTGCGTTCTCTGTTTTCAACATTGGAGCGCCCATATTCACGGAGACATCAGCAACATCACTAAGCACAATTTGCTGTTTGCTCGGCGTTAAAATTGGTAATAATTTCATCGCAGATACGCTATTTCGGTAATCTTGAGGATATCTTATGCTAATTGGGTAGCGCTCGATTCCTTCAACCGTTTCCCCGATCATTTCCCCACCAGTCGCCATTGAAATATAAACTTGTACATCACTGATACTCATGCCAAAACGAGCCGCTTTTTCTCTATCAATTTTGACATCAATATAACGCCCACCAACCAATCGTTCAGCCAAAACAGAAACAACCCCAGGAACCGATTTTGTCACCTTTTCAATTTCTTGGGCTAATGCGTCGATCTCATCAAGATCTCTGCCTGATACTTTGATACCGATAGGGCTTTTGACTCCTGTTGATAACATATCAATACGATTACGTATAGGTGGAACCCATAAGTTTGCAACCCCGGGCAAACGCACTGTTTCATCAAGCTCATCAATAATTTTTTCGAGTGTCATTCCTTCTCGCCACTCTGCTTGCGGTTTCAAACGTATCGTTGTTTCGATCATCTCCATAGGAGCAGAGTCCGTTGCCGTTTCAGCTTTACCGACTTTACCGAATACCGTATCTACCTCAGGAATAGTTTTGATTAACTTATCTGTATTTTGCAGTAAAAATGCCGCTTGAGCAGGCGAAACTCCCGGTAATGTTGAAGGCATATAAAGTAAGTCACCTTCATTAATCGCAGGAAGGAATTCACCCCCTAAATGTTTTAATGGCCATATCACAGTAAATAAAGATAAGAAACCAATTAATAAGGTGGTCTTCGGCCACGCTAATACCTTAACTAAAATAGGGCTGTAGAGAGCAATCAACCAACGATTCAGTGGATTTTTATTTTCATTTGGAATATTACCGCGGATCCAATACCCCATTAGGATTGGAATAACAATTAACGCTAACGCTGCTGCCCCCGCCATGGCATAAGTTTTTGTGAATGCGAGCGGGCCAAATAAACGGCCTTCTTGTCCTTCCAACGTAAAAATAGGAATAAAAGACAATGTGATAATTAATAAACTGATAAATAATGCAGGCCCAACTTCAACAGCAGAGTCCGTAATAACTTTCCAACGCTGGGCATTATCAATGACTTTATCTTCATTTTCATGTTGCCATTTTTCTAATTTTTTATGCGCATTTTCGATCATTACAATGGCGGCATCCACCATTGCCCCGATAGCAATTGCAATGCCCCCTAACGACATAATATTTGCATTTATTCCTTGGTAGCGCATGACGATAAAGGCAATAAATAATCCGAGAGGCAAAGAAATAATTGCGACTAATGCAGAACGGAAATGCCATAAGAAAATAGCGCACACCAATGCGACAACAATAAACTCTTCTAGTAACTTATAACTTAGATTATCAATCGCATTATCAATAAGAATACTTCGATCATAAGTCGTGATTATTTCGATGCCTTCCGGCAAACTGGCACTTAAATCTTCAAGTTTCTGTTTTACATCATGGATCACATTACGTGCATTTTCACCTGAACGAAGCAAGATAATACCACCAACCACCTCGCCTTCCCCATTGAGCTCAGCAACTCCACGACGCATTTCAGGGCCTTCCTGTATTCGAGCAACATCTTGCAGGTAAATTGGCACGCCATTTTCGGGGGTTTTCAGGTAGATTTTATTGAAATCATCAATAGATTGAAGGTATCCACTTGCTCTAACCATATATTCAGCTTCAGCAATTTCAATCGATGAGCCACCCGCTTCTTGGTTAGCCATTTCGACTGCCTGTTTTATTTCAGGTAATGTCACGGAAAATTGGCTGAGCTTGAGCGGATCAACTAAGATTTGGTAAGATTTAACCACACCGCCAACGGTTGCCACTTCAGAGACATTAGGCAAAGCCTTCAATTCATATTTCAAAAACCAATCTTGTAATGAACGCAGTTCTGCTAGATTATGCTTTCCGGTTTTATCCACTAAAGCATATTCAAAAACCCAACCAACCCCTGTCGCATCAGGGCCAATGGAGGCTACTGCACCTTTTGGCAATTGGTTTTGCACTTGATTTAAATATTCTAAAACGCGCGAACGAGCCCAGTATAAATCTGTATTATCTTCAAAAATAACATAAACATATGAGTCACCAAATGCAGAAAACCCCCGCACTGTTTTTGCTCCCGGCACAGATAGCATCGTCGTCGTTATTGGGTAGGTAACTTGGTTTTCAACCAGTTGGGGCGCTTGACCTGGATAAGTGGTTTTGATAATCACTTGTACATCAGATAAGTCAGGCAATGCATCAACAGGTGTACTGCGGATACTCCAAATACCCGCAATAACTAAAAACATGACACCCATGAGCACTAGAAAGCGGTTAGCGACCGAGCGTCTTATAATCCATTCCAACATACTCTACTCCTGAGATTTATGTGATGAATGATTAGATGACGCTGAAGGCTCAGGAAGCGCTTCCATCTTGGCTAATGCTCCCGCAATATTCGCTTCGGAATCAATCAGGAAAATCCCCTGAGTCACAATATGCTCACCCACTTGTAATCCTTCAGATATTGCCGTCATTTGTTGAGATTCATTGAGTACTCGTACTCTTTTCGGAATAAATTCACCATTCTCACCAACAGCAATAACATGTTGTTCTTTCCCTGAATCCACAATGGCTTGTGAGGGGATCAATAAACTTTCATTGCCTTCTGCAACTAAATTTAAATATGCAGTCATACCCGGTTTTAATAAATGGCTAGGGTCTGCTATTTCTGTACGAATATTAATTGTACGGCTTGCTTGATCTGCGCTAGGTAATATCAGCCAGTTTTTTACAGTAAATAACTGTGAAGGATAAGCGGGGATAGAAATTGTAAATTCTGTTTGTTTATTCAGTAATTCAGCAACCGACTGAGGAACAGAAGCATTAATCCATAATGGATCTGTTCCTTGTATTTGTGCAATAACAACCTCTTTAGACACGTTCATCCCTAAACGTAGATTAAGTGCAGTAATTACCCCTGAAATAGGTGCTTGGATCGTAAAACGTGATTGGACTTTTCCTGTTTTTATAAACTGAGAAAGCGCTCCTTCTGGCATTCCATTTAAACGTAAACGTTCAATGACGCTATTAAGATCTTGTCGGCTCGCATTCATTTGTTTGAGTGCAAGGTATTCACTTTGCGCTTCAACCCATGCAGGGATCGTTAGTTCAGCAATAGGAACGCCTTTTTGGATCCTCTCACCAACGGTGAATGGGTAAACTTTTTCAACGAAACCATTTTCTCGCGCTTGCACGATAGCGAATTGATGATCATTAAATGCAATTTCGCCTGGAAATATTAAGTCATAGCTTAGCTTCCCCCACTTTACATCCACCGTTTTAAGTCCTAAATTTTGTGTCTGTGTTGGGTTAATTGTTATCCCTTTGCTATTCGCTGAAACCAAGTTTTCATCCGCATATTTAGGAACAAGATCCATATCCATAAAAGGAGATTTCCCTGGCTGATCAAATTTGGTATTGGGATACATTGGGTCATACCAATACAATACGGTGCGTTCTTGTTTTTCAACTGATTGGCTATTATTTTCTACAACGAAAAAATATCGGTAAAATAAAATTGAAATAACGCTCGATAAAATAATTACCAATAGCAATTTGGTCAGGTTAACTAATGACATAACATCTCTCTACCTATTTAGTTTATCTTTTCGATGGATTTCAACATTGAAAGATTGCCTTGTTGTACAAATGAAAATTTTAATTCATCATTTTCTTGTAAACCGTTGATCATAGTTTCATCTTCATAGGTAAAACGCATCGTCATTGGCGGCCAGCCAATACTTTGAATTTCTTTATGATTTATTGTTAACTTTTTATTATCTTTATCAATCGAGATTAGCGTTCCTTCAGTATTGATTGTCGGCTCTGCGACTTTTTCTGGATAAATAGAGTGGCTATGTTCCGCAGCATTTGCATAACTAGTTGCTGTTAACATCGCCATTGAAATTGCAAAAAATACCGTATTTAATTTTTTCATTATTACCCTCATGATTTTATTAATCCGCCACCTAATGCAGAGAATAAATTTATTTCATTCTTCTGCTGTTCTATTTTCAACATCAATAAATTTTGTTGTTCGGTAAATAAGCTACGCTGTGCTTCAAGCACATCGAGATAGCTTAAACCGCCATATCGATAACTTGCTTGTTTCTGTATTAAGACGTTTTGCAGCGTTTTGACATATTGCTCTTGAGATATAAGCTGTTTTTCTAAGCTCGATTTGAGTACTAGGGCATCTTTTACTTCACGAAATGCGACCTGAATACTTTTTTCATAATTAGCTATTGCTTTGTTTTTTCTAATGTTTGCTAACTCTAAATTTCGGCTATTTGTACCACCAGTAAAAATAGGTAGCGTAATTTTAGGAATAAAATTCCAAATACCATTTGAGGAATCAAATAACCCTGTTAAAGAATCATTACTGTTTTCTATTCCTGTATTAAAGGAAATAGAAGGAAAGAAAGCGGCCCTTGCGACACCTATATTGGCATTCTCAGAAATAATGTTTTGCTCTGCTGCCATAATATCTGGGCGTTTTAGTAATATCTCAGAGGGAATATCTGGAGGTGCCGTAATTAAAGGATAGTTTGGCTCGTAGCGTCCTAGACCTGAATTTATTTTTGTTGCGTAGTCATTTGTCAAAAAATTCAGTAAATTTTCATTTTTTGCAATTTCACTTTCAATTTTTTCGATATTAATAGAGATAGACTGTACTTGCCCTTTAGCTTGTTCTAGGTCTGATATCCCTGCTTTTCCTGCTGCAACTTTTTGCATTACAATTGATTGACTATTGAGGTAGCTTTGCTTCGTCCCTTGTGCAATTAATAATAATTTCTGGTTATACACCACATCTAAATACGCTTCTGCTACCGTTTTGATTGTAATAATTTGTGTCGCACGCTTCATCTCTTGAGAGGCGATAAACTTTGCTTTATCGGCATCAGATAAATTTTTAATACGCCCAAAAAAATCCAGTTCATAGCTGATATCAATGCCTGCACTGTATTTCTTATTGAAGGATGACCCAGACTCTAATGATTGGCCATAATCGCCACTCATCGATGAACTAACTTGAGGGTATTTTTCTGCTCCCGCTAGCCCGAAGCGTACACGAGCTTCTTCTACATCTAAGGCCGCAAGATATAAATCGCTGTTTTTCTCAAGCGCAATTTCTATCACGCTTTTCATTTGTGGGTCTTGAATAAATTGAGACCAACTCGGAATGACTAATTCTGTTTTATCCCCCATGACTATATCAGGAACATTGCCACTGAATTGATGAGGCAAATTCAGATTAGGGCGTTGATATTCAGGGGCGAGCGAAACACAACCAGTTAAAATTAGGGCATAAGCTATTATTAATATTTTAGGGGAATACATGGTATAGCCATGCCTCTAGTGATTAAAATTGTCACTATAATAAAAAAGACCTCCTGTTAGATTCATGACATGAAAATGACAAATTTGTCATTTTACATTTCATTGCCGTAGTGCTTAGAATAACTACATTGTTTTCCTGACAGCCGGGCCTGAGATGAAACTACTTATTGTTGAAGATGAACATAAAACGAGAGAATACTTATCTAAAGGTTTAAGTGAGTCCGGGTTTATTGTTGATGCGATCGAAAATGGCATTACAGGCCTGCATATGGCGACAACTGAAAACTATGATTTAATTATTCTTGATGTGATGTTGCCAGATATTAACGGTTGGGAAATTGCTAAAAATTTACGTAATACAGGAAAAAATACGCCCATCCTCATGCTTACAGCCCTAGGTAATGTTGAACATCGAGTCAAAGGGCTAGAGTTAGGTGCTGACGATTATCTTATTAAACCATTTGATTTTTCTGAGCTACTTGCCCGAGTAAGAACTTTATTACGTAGAGGCAACAACAGCATCCAGAAAACACAATTTACCATTGCTAATTTACATGTTGATCTAATCAAACGACGTGTGACGCGTGAAAACGATAAAATCATACTAACCAGTAAAGAATTTTCATTATTGGAATTTTTTATTCTTCACCAAGGCGAAGTGCTCTCTCGTTCTCTTATCGCCTCAAAAGTTTGGGATATGAATTTTGATAGTGATACCAATGTGATTGATGTGGCAGTTAAAAGGTTAAGAGCTAAAATAGACCAACACTATGAACCTAAGTTAATCCATACTATTAGAGGAATGGGCTATTTACTTGAGATCCCTGAAAATGATTAAGTTATTTCGATCTCCTGTCTCTATTTCAATTCGCCTTATTGTTTTGATCAGTATTACTCTCTCCCTCGCCTTACTGTTATTTAGCTCGATCATGATCAACTCGGTTATGTTGCATTTTAAGCAGCAAGATGAATATACACTTAACCAGTTGAATTTAACGATCCGAAGCTTATTAAATGACAATACAGATCCACAAAGTGAGCAATACGCACGAATTAAAGCCATTATTAATGAGCATCAAGATGTTAGTATTTATCTCATTGATAATGAAGGAAATACATTAGTATCTCCCAATGCAACAGATAAACTTATTACCCACTTAAAAAATTATGACCCTGATAAAAATAACCAAAACGTAGAGCTTAGAGATTATCGCCTATCAGAAAGTCTTATTCAGGTCGGGCCCCCCTCAGAGCCTAAACAATATCGATTGGTTACTGCACTATCATTGAATTTTCATCATGATTATCTGAGCTCATTAATAAATAATTTAATTATCAGTGCGATTATACTGTGCTTATTTACTATCCTTATCGTCTATTTCCTTGTGATTAAGGGATTAAAGCCCCTTAAAGATGTGAGCGATGACATAAAAAATGTCACATCCGAAAATTTAAGCGTTCGTTTAGATCCTGATTCTGTACCTAAAGAATTGAAGCAATTAACAAAGTCATTTAATCAGATGCTAGTCAAAATTGAAGATGTTTTCGTAAGGCAAACAAATTTTTCAGCAGATATTGCTCATGAAATGCGTACACCAATCACTAATTTAATGACTGAAACCCAAATATCTTTGAGTAAAAATCGCAGTAAAGAAGAACTCGTTGAAGTGTTATACTCTAATTTGGAAGAATATAACCGTCTATCACGAATGATCTCTGATATGCTTTTTCTTGCTCAAGCGGATGATAACCGCCTTATCCCAGAGAAAAAAATCATTAATATTAAAAATGAAATAGAGCTTATATTTGATTACTTTGAATATCTCGCTGAAGAGAATGAAATAAAACTTAAGATAATTGGGGACGCTAGCCCTATTAGTGCCGATAAAGACATGTTGAGAAGAGCGATTACTAATTTAATATCAAATGCTATCCGCTATACCCCAAAAGGTGATGCTGTCAGCATTAACATTTCAAATGTAAAAGAAGGTGTTGAATTAACCATTAGTAATCCCGGTATAAAAATACCCGAAGAACACTTAGAAAAACTCTTTGATAGATTTTATCGAGTGGATAAATCAAGGCAAAGAAAAAATGAAGGAAGTGGAATTGGGTTAGCTATCGTCAAGTCAATTATATTGGCGCATAAAGGCAGGATCACTGTAAAATCAGATGATTTTTCAACACGCTTTACTGTATTTTTACCTATAAAACCAAATTAAACATCTGCCACAAATGGCAATTTTGTCATTTTGTTGTCAGTATTCAGACAGAAATAAACCCTTATTATAGTTACAAGATAAACGATTTAACTTAATAAGGATTCACAATGAAAAAATTTATTTTTGCTTTAACACTTGCAGCTATAGCAACACATGTATCTGCCGCTCAAACTGAAAAAGAAATACATTATAATGCTGCAAATGCATTAAGTTTCACTGAAAATAATACTTCTTATTCCAACCTAAAATCGATTAATAACCATTTAAGCAAAGCGGGCATTTCGACCAATAATAGTGTCAATTCAACTCAGTCATTCCTTCAGTTAGACGAACACGCCCAAGCTGCCGCGGCATTAAGTTTTACACAAAACAATACATCACCAATGATGCAGAACATGATCAGTTACCACCAAAACCAATCGCCTAACGATAAAAAACCGACAGTAAAAATTGCGAAATCATTTTCCGATATGAATGAAAATGAAAAAGCAGTCACGATGTTAAGTTTCCATAAAAACAGTTCATCGGAATCTATTCAACGTAAAATACTAGACAACTTAAAAGATAATTAATTTAAACCTTAAAACCATATTATTAAAATAATATGGTTTTAAATTAATTGAAAAAATTTAACCCTATCAATCATGATTTTATTTAACCCCTTTCATTTTTTATTAAAGTTTAAATTAAACTATTCATTGAACATCAAGAGAAATAGATTATTATTTCTAAGCAGTTCTCACTTTAACATTAACTTTAAAAGGCAACTATATGTTTAAAAAATCAATCATATTTACATCTTTATTATTCCCAATGCTCTCTTTCGCTACCCCTATTCTTCCCTTTCCGCCAGAGCCACCTATCCTAGGTATAGACTTAAACATATCCTATAACGGAGATGATGATGATGTTTGGTTTCAAGTAAAAAATGGTGATGATGATGATGTCTGGCTGAATATCAAGTAAGAGTAATAAGATACCGAATGAAATTTAAAGAATATTTCCCTCATAGTGTATAGTCCTATCTCCATTTAATATACTGCCCTAGGAAAAATAGGCTATATGCGGTTAAATAACAAGTAAAATGGGATCTAATTTAAAAAAATCCCATTTTACCCTTTTTCCAATGAGTTATTCCTCACAACTATAAAATTAACTTTAAAATAAAAGGTTTCATTATCAACTGATAATTAATTATTTAATCACTAACTTTCAAATTAGTTATATAAACAATTAACTATTTGTTATTAATATAAAACCAAAAAATAAAAACAAACTATATTACTTTGTATTTACCGTAAAATAAATTTAATTACACTCATAGATAAATAATTAATTGCTTATTCAAAACCATGATTTACAATTTCATTGCAGTTCATTTTAATTTAAACTTTTAAAAGAGGATTTTATATGTATAAAGCATCTATTATCATAGTATCTTTATTATTTCCAATTCTAGCATCTGCAACTTCTTTCCAAAAAGAACATTCTGACAATACTTCTACTTATTCTATTACTTACGAACAAAACTATGGAGGAAATGGTGGGAATGGCGGTCATGGTGGTAATGGAGGGAATGGAGGAAATGGTGGGAATGGCGGCCATGGTGGTAACGGCGGTAATGGCGGCAACGGTAGATAATATATCTCGTCACTAAATATCTCCCTCCTCATTCAATGAGGAGGGAACGGAGGAATTTATCATGTATAAAAATTACATTTCACTTGGTGTTTTATTAATAAGTTCTATCTCATTTTCAGCATACTCTCACTCCTTATTAAATACTCCATCTAACTGTTTATTTAAAAATGAGCTCAATATTAATGAAATAAATAATAAAGTATGTTCAAGACTTCATGGTCAATATTACTCTTCTAAATTTTTTAGCTTTGTAGGCTATGGACAAAATGGAAATTCGGGTCAAGCTGGAAATGATAGTCTAGGTGGCCATGGTGGCAACGGTGGTCACGGTGGTCACGGTGGTGATGGCCAAAATGGAGGGAATGGCGGAACGGGATCAAATAACGGTAATGGTAGCAATGGTGGAAACGCAGAAAAAGGCAGTAATGGCAATGGAGGTAATGGGGGTAATGGCAGTGTAACTGGAGGTGATGGTGGAAATGGCGGCGATGGAGATGGTGCTGGTAGCGGTGGGAATGGCGGTAATGGAACAGTAAATGGCAATGGGGGTAATGGAGGGCATGGTGGAACTAATGGCGGTAACGGGGGTAATGGAGGCAACGGCTCTGGTAGTGGTAATGGCGGCAATGGGGGTAATGGTAGCCAAGGAGGAAAAGGAGGACGCGGTGGACCTGATGGCGGTAGAGACGGGCACGATGGCCTTAGCTCCATGTGATAAACAAATCCGTTAGAAGTGAATAAGTGATGTGGCAATATGAAACCCTATAATTATCTTTATAAAAAATGGTCTTATCAATAAAAACGGAAGCTATCGCTTCCGTTTTTCGTATCCACGTATTCTTTATTGTTTAGGTGCTAACTTCATTAAAAATGTGCGTAATTGTGCAAAATCAGAGGGTAAAAAGTGTGAGAGTAGTGGGAGTTCCGCACGCTCTGCTAACTCTTTAGGCAAAGGTATTGCTTTATTAAGAATTTCTTCAACACTTTCTTTAAATTTAGCTGGGTGTGCCGTACCTAAAAACAGCCCGTATTCACCTTCTTCCAACTGGTCACGAAGTACACGATAAGCCACCGCAGCATGTGGCTCCGATAAATACCCTTTTTTATCTAATTCACGTACTGTCTCTTTAGTCACTTCGTCACTCACCGCCCCGTGCCCTAATTCATCAAGGGACCAACCTTTACGACGGAATAACTCTTCGATACGAGGCCAATTATTCGGCTGGCTAACATCCATGGCATTCGATAAGGTTGCTACCGTTTGTTTTGGTTTCCATTGCCCATCAACGAGATAACGCGGTACTGTATCATTGACGTTAGTGGCTGCAATAAAGCGCTTAACAGGTAAGCCCATTGATTTCGCTAATAAACCCGCTGTAAGATCCCCAAAGTTACCACTCGGAACCGAGATCACTAATTGATCGCGTTTTTCAGCAGGGATCTGTGCGACAGCTTCAAAGTAATAACAAATTTGCGCTAATAAACGGCTGATATTGATCGAGTTAGCCGAATTTAAATACAGCGCCTTTTTCAGTTCTTCATCATCAAATGATTGCTTTACTAATGCCTGGCATGCATCGAAGTCATCTTTAATTGCAACCGTATGAATATTTTCACCCAGCGTACAGAAGAGTTTTTCTTGCAGCGGGCTAATTTTTCCTTCTGGGTAGAGAATAACAACCTGCACGTTCTTAAGACGATAGAATGCGTGTGCAACAGCTGCTCCTGTATCCCCAGAAGTGGCAGTCAAAATGGTCACCGGCTGCTCACCAGCGACTTGCCCCAACGCCTGAGCCATAAAGCGGCCACCGAAATCTTTAAATGCGAGTGTTGGCCCATGATATAGCTCCAACGTCGCAACATCATCTTCAACCTGAGAAACTGGCGCAGGAAAAGCGAACGCGGCTTTGACTCTTGCAGCGAGCTCTTCATGAGGGATCTCATCACCAATAAAAGCACTTAAAATACGGCTGCTACGACTGACAAAATCTAATTTTAATAATTCGTCGATTTCAGCCGCAGTGAATTCAGGTAAGTCTTGAGGAAAAAATAGACCTTGTTGCTTGCCTAAACCTTGCTTAACTGCTTGCGCAAAACTTACTTGTTCGTTGTTATCTTTTAAATTATACAGTTTCATTATTTACCCTATTGTCCTTGCCCCGGCCAGATCCAAACGGCAGATATGCACAAAGCCTTCATCATTCTGAATATAATGTTGTTGCAAGTAGCTCGCCATTTTTTCAGCGATTTGTTTGTCATCGCAAATAGCGAACAGTGTTGGCCCAGAGCCAGAAATACCACAAGCTAATGCACCGATTTCTTTTGCATTCTGGCGTGCTGCCGCAAAACCGGGTAATAGCTGTGTACGATAAGGTTCAGCCACAACATCTTGGATCATCGTTGCTGCAAGTAACGATTGGTTTGTATGACAAGCATGAATGAACCCTGATAGGTATCGACCATGGTTTACAATATCATGGCGGGGATAGCTATTAGGAAGGATCGCACGCGCTTCCGCTGTCGATACTTTAATGCCAGGATAGGCCATGACCCAATACCAGTTTTCGAATGCAGGCACAGGCTGAGAAATAATGCCATTTTGTTCGATAATCAGCTGTAAACCACCTAAAAAGCACGGGGCGACGTTATCATAGTGCACACTTCCTGAAATACGCCCTTCGAGCTCCCCCATCATGCCAAGCAGTTGAGTATCATCGAAAGGTTTCTCTGCAAATTCGTTTAGCGCCATCAATGCTGCGACAACAGAGCACGCACTAGAACCGAGCCCTGAACCAATTGGCATATTTTTTTCGAGTGTCATAGCGACATTTAATGGTCGACCAAGGCGCTCACAAAACAATTGCCAGCACTGGTAAACAATATTGTGTTCATTTTTTTTCGGAAGTTTAGCTACGAATTTGCCTTTATTCGTCAACGAAAAAGTGTCCGCCGCTTCAACTGTTACACAATCACCTAACAATGAGCCATCTGCTGGAGAAACTGCCGCTCCAAGAACATCAAACCCGACGCTCACATTACCAATTGAAGCCGGTGCATAAACTTTAATCACTTATTAAACTCCCAGTTTCCATGAAAGGGTACGCAGCATATCTGCAAACACACCTGCGGCAGTGACATCATTACCCGCACCATAACCTCTTAATACTAAAGGAATTGGCTGGTAATAACGCGTATAGAAGGCCAGTGCATTTTCGCCATTTTTAACCTTGAAGAGAGGGTCATTACCATCAACAGCAACAATTTTAACCTGACAGCGCCCTTCTTCAATCAACCCAACATAGCGTAACACTTTTTCTTCCGCTTCTGCGGCTTTTATACGCTGTGCAAATTGTGCATCCAGTTGGGGTAAACGAGCCATAAACTCAGGAACAGAACCACTGCTATCAAAATCAGAAGGTAAAACGGCTTCAATCTCAATATCTTGCAGTTCTAAATTATAACCTGCTTCACGCGCTAAAATTAATAATTTACGCGCCACATCCATACCGGATAAATCATCTCGAGGGTCTGGTTCTGTAAAACCTTTTTCTTTAGCCAGTGTTGTGGCTTCCGATAAAGACATGCCCTCATCTAATTTCCCAAAGATAAATGATAAAGAACCCGATAAAATTCCGCTAAAGTGAACCAGCTCATCCCCTGCGTTCAGTAAGTTTTGTAGGTTTTCAATAACGGGTAAACCCGCCCCTACGTTGGTGTCATAGAGGAATTTACGTTTCGATGTTTCACTTGCAGCACGTAATTGGTGGTAATAATCCATCGATAAAGTGTTGGCTTTTTTATTCGGTGTGACCACATTAAAGCCATCTTTCAAGAAGTTGACGTACTGCTCTGCAATTTCCTGATTTGATGTACAATCGATAATGACAGGGTTCAAGAAATGGTATTCACGCTCTAAACGAATTAAGCGGCTTAAGCTAAATGGCTCTTTCGCTTCCGCCAGTTCCGCTTTCCAATTATCTAAATCGATCCCTTGCATATCCGTTAGCATTGCACGTGAATTCGCAATACCACAGACACGTAAGTCGATATGTTTTTGTTTTAGCCATTGTTGCTGGCGATGAATTTGTTCAATTAACGCATTACCAACACCACCCACACCGATAACAAAGGCTTCAATAACTTGTTCTGCATTAAATAGCATTTGGTGACATAAACGCACTGCCGTTGTTGCAGACTCATTGGCAATTACCGCAGAAATTGAACGTTCAGAAGAACCTTGAGCGATAGCCACAATATTGATGTTGCCGCGAGTTAACGCAGAGAAGAAACGCGCCGAAATGCCTTTCAAAGTACGCATACCATCACCTACCACAGAAATGATCGCTAACTGCTCCATCACATCCAGCGGCTCAAGTACGCCATCTTTTAGTTCTAAGTAAAACTCTTCTTCCAGTGCAGCGCGTGCTCTGACTAACTCATTTTGCGGGACACAAAAACTAATACTGTATTCTGATGAGGATTGCGTGATCAGAACAACCGAGATCCCTTTACGAGACATGACGGAAAAAATGCGTGCAGCCATCCCCACCATTCCCTTCATACCGGGACCAGATACGTTGATCATCGCCATATTATTCAGATTGGTGATCCCTTTCACTGGTGTGCTGTCGTCAGTTTGGCCATCGCCAATTAAAGTGCCTGGTGCGCTTAAATTGGTGGTATTTTTTATCAGGCAAGGGATTTGGAATTGAGCAATTGGGGCAATGGTACGAGGATGGAGAACTTTGGCGCCAAAATAGGATAACTCCATAGCCTCCTGATATGACATCCCTTTTAACAAGCGAGCGTCAGGCACTAAGCGCGGGTCACATGTATAGACCCCATCAACATCAGTCCAAATTTCACAACAATCAGCACGTAAGCAAGCCGCTAACACTGCTGCTGAATAGTCGGAGCCATTACGGCCTAATACCACTAGTTCACCCTTCTCATTACCTGCAGTGAAGCCTGCCATTAAGACAAAATGATCTTTCGGTATATTTAAATCAGAAATGCGTTTTGTTGACTCATTTATATCAACCGTAGATTCAAGGTAGTGGCCTTTCGCAAGTAAGCTCTCAACAGGGTTAATGACGGTCACATTATGGCCGCGAGCTTTTAGCACTGACTCCATAATAGCGATAGAGAGTTTCTCACCACGGCAGATAATTGATGCGTTAATGCTGTCTGGACACTGTCCGAGAAGAGTAATACCATGCAGTACTTGTTTGATTTGCGCGAATTCTTGTTCTGTCAGTTTTTTTAACCGGTCATATTCAAAACCGGGTTGTTTTTCTTTTAATCCTTTTAAAAGGTTAGCAAAAATCATTTCAGCATCATTAACATGCGTGATGACATCTTGTCCTGCAACCGTTTTTTCAATCATAGCAACCAAATGGTTAGTGATTTTTGCTGGCGCGGATAACACCAAAGCCACTTGTCCATCTGCTAATTTGCCTTCAGCGATGTCAGCAACATTCAGTACTCGTTCGTCATTTGCAACCGAAGTACCGCCAAATTTAAGCACACGCATGGTATTTCTCTCCTGAATTAACACCAAAAAAAAGCCCGCATCGTTTAAGTATGCGGGCTTTTTCATTTTTATTTTTTGGATGCGTCAGCCCGCCCCGTTTCCTGTGGTTACGGTGGTGGTGGTAATAATAATAGTCAGGCTGATATTACGCATAGATTCTGTCTGTCTCTTAGATTCTTTAAGTTTCTCCCTATACGGTTAAAGCAATTACTATATTTTGTCAAATTTATTTGTAAAACATCCCTTTTAAAACCCTTTTTTTACTTGATAAATTATCTACCAGTACGAAAAACACCTTTCCAAAAAGACCCCCATCACACCAATGTTGGTTTTTAAAACCAAAATAATTAAAATTTCAAGATGAATAATTTTTTAACCGACAAAAAACAAAATCGCCTATAAAATAGACAAAAAAGATGGCCTTTAGCCATTTCTTGTGAAGAGAATAAAGATGAAAAAGTGAGCAACCCAACCGATGCATTCAACGCATATATTTCATGCCATTTACCATTCATGGTCATCAATCTACAATCGGTAATGACAATAAATGACAAGGTAAGTATGAGGACTTGAATCCACATTTTTTGTCTGTTTAAATTACAAACAAATGCTAGGTGATTGTTAAAAACTGACACTATCAAAATAAAATAAGTATATTTCCTAATTAAATAACACAAAAACTTACAAATTGAATATTTGCATCCCGTTATCTCTAACCAGAGTGATTACTCACCTTTCTGTGTATCAAAATAACCTTTCAAAATTGGAGGTAACTCACAAATTAAACATTATTTATGATGGTATATTTAACCCATTGAAGATTATATTCATTAATACCAAGCTAAAGCTCCCCAGTGCATCAACGGCTCCCCTTTTTTAGACGCTATCCGATTCCTAAATACTGCATTAATTTATATAATTATCTACCTAACAATTTTTGTTAACGTGCTACAATTGATTTTGATATGTATCAACAAAAGTTAGTTTTTTAGGTGGTAAATGCAGTATTAGCTGTTATATTGCTGTTAACAGTACAATATTGGGAAAGTGCTTATATTTAGACTTGTTGTTAAAGTCTTTTGCCTAAAATGGCAACATGATGGCACTGTTGAATTTCAAAACAAATTTATACTCATAAGCGTGTTTTTCCAGAAGAACAATATCAATAACCACCTAACTGGAAACGGATTGTGAGTTCAGTATTCTTATTTTAATACTTTAGGTAGCAACTATGCAGACCCCACACATTTTGATTGTTGAAGATGAAATTGTCACACGCAATACGCTGAAAAGTATCTTTGAAGCGGAAGGCTATGTGGTTCATGAGGCAACTGATGGCGAAGAGATGAATAATGTTCTCTCTGAACATGACATCAATTTAGTCATCATGGATATTAACTTACCAGGTAAAAACGGTTTATTACTTGCTCGTGAACTTCGTGAGCAAGAAAGCATTGCGTTAATGTTCCTAACCGGACGTGATAACGAAGTGGATAAAATCCTTGGCCTTGAAATTGGTGCTGATGACTATATCACTAAACCATTTAACCCACGCGAACTGACTATTCGTGCTCGCAACTTACTGTCCCGTACAATGAATTTAGCGGGCGGTACCGAAGAGCGTCGTTTAGTTGAAAGCTATAAGTTTAATGGTTGGGAATTAGACATCAATAGCCGTTCATTAGTCAGCCCGGCAGGTGAGCACTACAAATTACCTCGTAGTGAATTCCGTGCGATGCTGCATTTCTGTGAAAACCCAGGAAAAATTCAGACTCGTGCAGACCTGCTGAAGAAAATGACTGGCCGTGAATTAAAGCCACACGATAGAACGGTTGATGTCACGATCCGTCGTATTCGTAAACATTTTGAATCAACGCCTGACACACCAGAAATCATTGCGACCATCCACGGTGAAGGCTATCGTTTCTGTGGTGATTTAGACGAATAATCAATTTTGAATTGATATTCAAAAAACCGGCTATTTAGCCGGTTTTTTATCATCTAAATTAATCACCAAGGCATAATTGGTACTGCACTTAACGCATTTTTTGGTGAGCCGTCGATCATCTTATCTGAATAAGTCAAATAGATTAATGCATTACGTTTTGGATCGTAAAAACGTACAACTTGTAATTTTTTGAAGACTAAAGACGTTCGTTTTTGAAAAACAACCTGCCCTTTTGTTGGTTTACGTTTGACGCGGTCGCTTAACTCAATCGGTCCAACTTGCTGACATGAAATGGCAGCATCAGAGGTGTCTTCCGCTAACCCTAACCCCCCTTTGATCCCCCCTGTTTTCGAACGACTTAAATAGCAAGTGACATTCTCAACATCCGGATCATCAAATGCTTCTACAACAATTTTATGATCAGGGCCGAAAATTTTAAAAACAGTATCGACTGAACCGATTTCTTCAGCAAATGTGATGCTCGGTAACGCTAATAATAATGCTGTAAATGCGATATTTTTTAATCTGGAACAACGCATACTGAATTTCCTATTCAACTAAAAATCGGTAAAACCTCGTAGTAAAACAAGACTTATTATTCACTTTCTTAACTAATTATCAAATACAACTCATTTACTATAACCGAAAAAGATAACTTGATATAGAATAGCCATTCATTGATAGATTATATCTGTTCTATAAGTCGCATTGGCTGGGGATATACATGGATCAAACTAATATTATTCGCGACTTGCTTCGCTGGATAGATGACAACCTAGATAAACCACTCTCGCTGGATAATGTTGCCGCAAAAGCGGGTTACTCAAAGTGGCATTTACAACGAATGTTCAAAGAGGTGACTGACCAAGCGATTGGTGCTTATATTCGTGCCAGAAGGCTTTCTCGTGCGGCTGTGGCATTGCGGCTAACAAGCCGACCAATTCTTGATATTGCATTGCAGTATCGCTTTGATTCGCAACAAACTTTTACTCGAGCCTTTAAAAAGCAGTTTAACCTAACCCCTGCTTTTTACCGTCGGAGTGAAGAGTGGTGTGCGGCAGGTATTTGCCCACCGATTATTTTAGATAATCACACGAATATTGAACATGAGTTCCTACAAATGCCTGCACAAGAATTAGTTGGCTTGGAACAAAGTTGTTCTTATGCGTTAGAAGAGTGGTCGACCGCTTGTTCGCAAATGCGCCAAACTTTTTGGCACTACTATTTGGATAATACGACGACGATTGCGTCTGAAGTTTTTGGCTTGCACCATGCCATTCATAATCCAGAAAAAGAAGATGAACAAACGGTATTCTATACCACGGCAGTAAAACCTGAAGATGCGAGTTTTAATACTGACCAATACACGAGCTTAACGCTACCAAGTGGCCATTATGTTAAATTTTCGTTCAATGGCACGCCAACTCGAGATGCATTACAAGAGTTTTTATACCAAATTTATGGTGTATATCTGCCTAAGCTGAATTTAACACGCCGACCAGGTTATGACATCGAACATTATCGATTAAAAGACATCGATTTACGTCACATCACTCCAGAAAATGATGACCCTAAAACACACATCGATACCTTTGATTATTATGTCCCCATCAAAACAGGTTCGGCCACAACCCCTTAAAGAAGAGGAGTTTCAGTTTATTGAAACTCCTTTTTCTAAATAGTTAGCCTTGCTGTTCGTCAAGAGCAGGCTGCGATAAGTGTGTTACTTCGCCTGCTGTTTCCACGATCCAACCATTCGCTAACCATGGGCTGTTTTGATAATCAACACGAGATAGCGAGCAGTTACGTAAACGTAGGCGGCGTTCTGAGTAAGCAGGAACCCCCATAATACGGCTAATTAACGTACTCAACGCAATCCCATGGCTAACAATTAGTGGGCGGCTACCTTCAGGCAAATCTAAACAACTATTAAGTGCTGCAAACATACGTGTATACAGCTCCTCCATTGATTCACCCTCTGGAATTCGTCCTCCTCGGGTTCCATCAATTAAGCTTTTACGCCACAGTTCTTCCTCTGGCGTTAACGACTCTATTGCTCTTTGTTCAAGAACACCCATATTTAGTTCACGTAGACGCGGTTCTGTGGTAATTTCACACTCGCACACACTTGCAATTATTTGTGCAGTTTCCAGTGTGCGTCCCATATCACTAGTGATAATATGGGTAATACCTTCTGACTTTATCCTCTCAGCCACCTGCCTTGCTTGCAGTCGTCCAGTGGCGGTCAGAGGGCTATCGGATTGTCCCTGGATGCGACGAGCTAAATTCCATTCAGTTTCGCCATGGCGAACAAGATAAACCTGTAACATAGATGTGTTCCGTTATTACTTTTCGAAGTATGTGTTCAAAGGAAAATAATTAATGTACCAAGTTATAGCTGCAACGACTAATCCTGCCAAAATTAAAGCGATCCATCTTGCTTTCGATGCTGTTTTTGGGGCTGGCAGTTATCAAATTGAAGATATTAATGTCGATAGCAGCGTTCCACAGCAACCTATCGGTAATAATGAAACCCGTACTGGGGCTAGACAACGTGTTATGGCCTCTAGACAAGTTCGCCCTGAAGCGGATTTTTGGGTTGGTATTGAAGCGGGTATCGAAGACGATATGACATTTGCTTGGATAGTGATTGAACATAAGCAAATACGTGGTGAATCTCGCTCTGCCAGTATTATGATCCCAGAAAAAATTCTGGCGGGTATTCGTGAAGGCCGTGAACTCGGCGATGAAATGGCCTTTTTAACAGGCATCGATAATATCAAACAACAAGGTGGTGCTATTGGCTTTTTCACTGACGGGGTATTAACTCGCACCAGTGTTTACCAACAAGCCTTGATATTGGCCTTGGTTCCCATTAAGCATGAAATTTATAAAGAGCTAAACCAAGTAGAAGATTAATTATACTTAAAATAATTAAAATTGCATGTGTGATTAAACACCACGCTTTTCACACTAAAGTATGGGAAACCATACTTTTTTTGTGACTATTAATTCAAAATATGAAGGGTATTAATATTCTAAATAATTCGTACTGTGACAAGCTGTTATCAAAGAAGCTAGTCTTTATGGACTGAAAATTAAAAGAAATAAATGTTTCCCCAATACGCTAAATAGTTTGTGCTGTCGCAAGGCGGCAAATGGGTTAGATCTTAGGAACATACACAAGTATGTGACTAAGGCTAACCCATGAAGCTAACACCGCGACAGTGCAAAATATGACGCGTATTTTAGAGAAGTTGAGACTCCAACCACTCCTTCACAGGAATAGGCGCTGACTTTAAGCTATTCGAACCCCGGGTAATAGTTGCTATCCCCACGCCGAGCTCATTTTTCAGTTCTCTTTGGCTCATTTCACCGCGCATCAACTCTTGCACAATTTTAACGCGAGTCGCTAATGCTGTGCGCTCATCTGGCGTGAGTAATAACTGAAGAACTGGCAAATGAATATCTTGTTCAAATGCCAATTGTAATAAGTTCACAAAGCGCAGCCAGTCAGCGTTTTCATCGGCAGTCAGTGCCGGGTCATGTTGTTGATTTGCTGTCATCGTTTATCCACCCATACTATTTAACTAGTACAAATAATAACACACTCTTATTGGAAATCATCAATCAAACGCCATTTTCATTTAGTTACTGCGTTAATACGCTAAATAGTTTGAGTTGTGGCTAGGCGACTAGCGAGGATAGCCCTAGGAGCATGCACAAGTATGTGACTAGGGTTAGCAAACGCAGCCAACACTCCTACAATTCGAAATATGAAGAGTATTTGTTAGTATTTCATATTCCACTCATTAGAAAGCAATATTTTACTATTTTTCTGCCCCATAAAGTGCCGATAGAATAAGTCATACGACAACACATTTTTCACATAACCGCGAGTTTCTGAGAACGGGATACTTTCGACAAATGCGACCGCATCAATGCGCCCCCCGCTGTTACCTAACCAGCGAGTCACACGTGAAGGGCCTGCATTATAAGCCGCACTGGCTAAAATACGGTTATTACCAAATTGCTGATAAACATCCTCCAAATAAGCTGTTCCTAGCTCAATATTGGTTGTCGGGTTAGTCAACTGGCTCGTGTTCACATAATTAATGCCCTGCTTCTGCGCGGTATGTTTTGCTGTTGCTGGCATCAACTGCATCAAACCTGTCGCTCCAACCGGTGAACGAGCCTGCGGATTCCACGCACTCTCTTGGCGAGCGATCGCCATTGCATAGCTCTTTTGAATATCTTTCGACTTAGTATATAAATTGAATTCTTTGTCCCACGCTAGTGGGAAACGTTCTTCTAGGTGATCCCAAAGTTTGGCTGTGATAGTCGCTTGAACACTGAGATCGGCCCATTTATGATCAAACGCATAACGCGCCAATTGCTCTTGCTGGTTTGCTGGCAACGATGCCACTAAACTCACCCACTCAGAACGGGCAAGGTTATCCATTTCCCAGTACATTAACTCACGAACACGTTGTACTTCAGGCAATTGATCAATACTTGAATCAGGCTTAACCGCGCTTTTTACATACACCGGGTAGTCAATTTCTAGTACCTGTGCGGCCACCATTGGGTAGAAGCCGCGCTTCTCCGTTAATTGGCGAAGTAATACCTCTCCTTCTGCTTTTTTGCCTGCATCAATTAACGTGATAGCCTGCCAATACTGCCACTCTTCTTTATTTTTGACATCTGCTGGCAAGCGTTTTAGCCATGACGCGACACCCGTTTTATCACCAGCGCCTAATGCTAAACGAACACGACGCTCTTTCAATGACGATGAATTGCTTTCTTGAATAGTTTCATCGCGCCATTGAGCCTGCTCCGGGGTCACATCTCCCATATATTGCCAAGCAACACTGTCTTTAAGTAACTGCTTTTCCGCCATATTCATTTTTTGGGCAGAACTGATGCTATTCAGTACTGTACGAGCCGCATCAGGGGCTTGGCGTGCATAACGGCTAAAAGCCGCGATGGTGGCTTGACGAGTAAAATCTGTTGGTGTCATCGTTTTGGCGAATGTCACAACTGAGGCAGGGTCATTTTGTAATTTCACTAACGCATCACCAATCGTTTTATAACTTGGCGGTAAGCGTTTAGCTAAATAACTCGCAATCGAGGTATTGCCCTCTTTTATGGCTAAATTAATACGCTCAAGGGTCATCTCAGGGGTTAAATAACCTGCTTTTTCCCATTCATTAAATAATTTATCACAAGCACTCGGCATTGAACGGCCATTTAACCAGGCTTTTTCTGCCCCTTGCCAAGCAATTTGTTTATTTCCCACCGCCCAATTTGCAAAATAAAAATTACATTGTGCTTCGGCAGGTTTTGGCGCTTCAGGGCTAAATTCCAGCAGCGATTTCCACTCTTGGCGGCGAGCTAGTTCGTTGACAAAGCGTGTTTTCAGGTTTTTAGCGACAGGCAAGGTTGGATAGGTATTAATAAACTCCTGAACTTGACGAGGTGAAATAATATCTAAGTCTTGAGTCAGCTCACGATAAGCAAGATAAGGGTAAAGTGGATAATCATGCAAGGTCGGCAGCAAGCGCTCGACTTCATCCATTTTATTGGCATCCCATGCAACCTTAATTGCCTGATAACGTTCCCTTTGTGCCTGTAAGGGTTCCGCCCATACGGTGCTGGAAACCAGCAACATTGTCACAGGTACTGCCGCTAACCAACCTTTCATATTCACTCGCTCCATCACTAAACTAAAGTCAAAATACAAGAAAGCCCTTAACCTATATATATCCCAAATAATTCGAGTTGCAGGTAAACGACAAGCTAAGATAGACGAGGAGCATAGATAAACTATGTAACTCGACTAGCCACCTCAACAAAAAACGCTGCAACGTGAAGGATTACGGGTATATTAAACATATATCAATACTATGAATGCTACCGAAAGTTTTTATTTAGTAACAGCGGAGAGTTCTTGAATTTTTCGACTTTACAGTCTTTTACTTTATATTTATTAGTTTTTTACTATCGAGTTAACGCAGATAGCCTAGACCATCACATACGCAATCAGGTATAGTTCATACCAAAATATTTATTGTTGTTTATCCAATCGCAGTAGATCATGTATTCCTACTGCATAGAAACAGAAAACTAAAATTCCCTTTATAAATCAAAAGGTAAATAAATTGGCTCAATACGTTTATAGTATGTATCGGGTTGGAAAAATTGTTCCACCGAAACGTCATATTTTAAAAAATATCTCTCTGAGCTTCTTTCCGGGGGCTAAGATCGGTGTTTTAGGTCTTAATGGTGCAGGTAAATCGACATTACTGCGTATTATGGCGGGTATTGATACCGATATCGAAGGTGAAGCGCGTCCACAACCGGGTTTGAAAATCGGCTACCTTCCGCAAGAACCGAAGCTAAACCTTGAGCACACCGTGCGTGAAGCCGTTGAAGAAGCGGTTAGCGAAGTAAAAAATGCATTAACGCGCTTAGACGAAGTTTATGCAGCTTACGCAGAAGAAGGTGCAGATTTTGATAAACTCGCAAAAGAGCAAGGCGAGTTAGAAGCAATTATTTCCGCGCAAGACGGCCATAATTTAGATAACCAATTGGAGCGTGCTGCGGATGCACTGCGCCTGCCAGCTTGGGATGCTAAAATTGAAAACCTCTCCGGGGGTGAACGCCGCCGTGTGGCAATTTGCCGTCTGCTATTAGAAAAACCAGACATGTTACTGCTCGATGAACCAACTAACCACTTGGATGCCGAGTCTGTTGCATGGTTAGAGCGTTTCTTACATGATTACGAAGGGACTGTTGTGGCTATCACGCATGACCGTTACTTCTTAGATAACGTGGCGGGCTGGATCCTCGAACTTGACCGTGGTGAAGGTATTCCTTGGGAAGGTAACTACTCTTCTTGGCTTGAGCAAAAAGATGAACGTCTGGCGCAAGAAGCCTCTACAGAAGCCGCTCGTCGTAAATCTATCGAGAAAGAGCTTGAGTGGATCCGCCAAAATCCCAAAGGCCGTCAGGCTAAAGGTAAAGCGCGTTTGGCTCGTTTTGAAGAGCTTAATAGCGTGGAATATCAAAAACGTAATGAAACCAGCGAACTCTTTATTCCACCTGGACCGCGTTTAGGGGATAAAGTTATCGAGGTTGAAAACCTAAGTAAATCCTATGGTGACCGCGTTCTGATTGACAACCTGAATTTCTCGATCCCTAAAGGGGCGATCGTTGGGATTATCGGTCCTAACGGTGCGGGTAAATCTACCCTGTTCCGTATGATTTCAGGCCAAGAGCAACCGGACTCTGGTTCGATCACATTAGGCGATACCGTGAAAATTGCCTCTGTTGACCAGTTCCGTGATGCAATGGATGACAGCAAAACTGTCTGGGAAGAGATTTCCAACGGCCAAGATATCATGCGTATTGGTAACTTTGAAATTCCAAGCCGCGCTTACGTCGGTCGCTTTAACTTTAAAGGCGTAGACCAAGGTAAACGTGTTGGTGAGTTATCTGGTGGTGAACGCGGCCGTTTACACTTAGCCAAACTACTGCAAGTGGGCGGCAACGTCCTGTTACTCGATGAACCAACTAACGACCTCGACGTTGAAACTTTACGTGCGTTGGAAAACGCCCTGTTAGAGTTCCCGGGCTGTGCTATGGTTATTTCCCATGACCGTTGGTTCCTTGACCGTATTGCAACGCATATTATTGATTACCAAGACGAAGGTAATATTACGTTCTTCGAAGGTAACTTCTCTGAATATGAAGATTACAAGAAACGGACGTTAGGTGCAGAAGCGTTGCAACCGCATCGGATGAAATACAAAAGAATGACGAAGTAATATTCTTCATTCTTCGGATTGCAGGGAACGATATCATATAGATAGAATCACCATGGCGGCATCATTAGATGCCGCTTTTTATTGAGTAATTTTATAAGTCATCTAACATCAATAGCTGTTGAACGAGGGTGACACACTCTAAGAAACGCGTGTCGTAATCGGAAGATTCGACGCGTACAAACTCAATATTATTTTTCTTAAGCATTTCAATAAGTAAGTTTTGGAACGCTTTCCTGTCTTTATCACTTCCTAAACTGCGTAACCCATCAGCCACCCAAGGGGTGTTGTTTTCCAAAACTATCACCAAATCGAATCGATACTCATCAATCAGAGCCTGAACAAATGGGTGTTCTTTACCTTCATAGCGCAAACAGAAGGCTTGGGTCGTGACAAAATCGGTATCAATAAATGCCACTTTATTGGCATATTTTACTGCGAAATCAATGTACTGTGCATGCCCTAAGGCAATTTTGTCGTAGTCAGAATATTGCAATGCCATCTCATCACCACCAAGGTGGCTAAACACATAGTCACGTCCATACTCCCACGCACTGGATGTGTTAAAAATATTGGCTAACTTATTGACTAACGTCGATTTACCACTCGATTCACCGCCTAAAATAGCCACTTTACGCACAAAGAAGGGTTTCACTTCTGTGGGGATATATTCCCAATAACGAAATGGCGCTTGGCGAATTTGGTTACCGCTGATATTCATAAACGTGCGTTCAGGGTCGATCAAAATGGTTTCGATACCTAAGTATTTTTTATAGCGCGGAGCGTCATTCGCTTCCCCTGAATAGATAAAACTCGGATTAATATTATGCTTTTTCAAAAAGCCTTTCATTCCGTCACTCCACACTTCCCAACCGTGTGGATAAGGCTCAATGCCGTTTTCATCAAACGAGTGAATATGAATATTTTTTTGATATTTAAAGGTTTGTAATAACCATCGTAAGCGGTCGCTCACGGTGGGTTGCTGAGACATAGAACTGTTAACAAACAACTCTTTATCGCGAGGTTCATCATGGCAAAGAATGACATGGAGTTCATCCACTTGGCTGCATGCGCGTTGAATCAAATAAATATGCCCTGTATGCAATGGGTAAAACTTGCCAAACACCACACCAATAGTTTTTTGCTGATTGGGGTATTCAAGGCCTAAAAATCGATGAAGAGCGGCAATTTTTTGCGCACTGGGGCTTTTAATTTTGTTATTGATTAACTGGCTGAGATAGCCTTTGGTCATATCTGTCGCATCCGCAACTTGCTGTAGCGTGTACCCTGCTCGTTTGATTGCGTTTTTGAGATAGTCAAATTCAGCCATGTATTTTCCTTTTACCTAAATTAAAAGCTTATAGTTCATCCAAAATACTTAGTGCATCCGCTAATTTTTTTACGCCATACACTTTCATATCTGGCGGTGATTTTTTGGGCATATTCGCATGGGGTACAATGGCTCGTTTAAAGCCATGTTTTGCTGCTTCAGAGATACGTTCCTGCCCACTCGGTACAGGGCGAATTTCCCCTGCCAGCCCAACTTCACCAAATACGACCAGATCTCTAGGCAATGGACGATCACGAAAACTGGAAACCAAAGAAAGCAATAAGGCTAAATCCGCACTGGTTTCAGTCACTTTTACCCCACCCACGACGTTGACAAAAACGTCTTGGTCTGACATTTGCAGCCCACCATGGCGATGTAGCACTGCCAATAAAATGGCTAAACGGTTTTGTTCAAGCCCAACCGCAACACGTCGTGGGTTCGACATCATCGAATGATCCACAAGCGCTTGGATTTCCACCAGCAACGGCCGGGTTCCTTCCCAAACTACCATCACGGAGCTTCCAGAGGTAATTTCATCACCACGACTTAAAAAGATTGCAGAAGGGTTACTCACTTCTTTAAGCCCTTGTTCTGTCATTGCAAACACGCCTAATTCATTCACTGCACCGAAACGGTTTTTATGACTGCGCAAAGTACGGAAGCGGTTATCCGCATCGCCATCTAACATAATAGAGCAGTCAATACAGTGTTCGAGGACTTTTGGTCCAGCCAGTGAGCCATCTTTGGTGACGTGACCGACCATTATGATGGCCACACCGCGCGTTTTTGCGAAGCGAGTGAGATAAGCCGCGGTTTCCCTCACTTGTGCCACACTCCCCGGTGATGATTGAATGTCAGCCATATGCATCACTTGGATGGAGTCAATCACCATCAGTTTGGGTTGTTCTTGCTCTGCGGTTAAGCAAATTTGCTCAATACTGGTTTCTGACAGCATATTGAGTGAGTCAGTCGGTAGCCCTAAACGGTGTGCTCGCATCGCCACTTGTTGAAGTGATTCTTCCCCTGTGACGTACAGGGTTTTCATTTCACGTGACAATAAGCACATGGTTTGCAGCAATAAGGTACTTTTACCGGCTCCCGGGCTCCCCCCAATGAGAATGGCACTTCCGGGCACAACACCGCCGCCAAGTACACGGTCAAACTCTTTAAACCCTGTAGTAAAACGAGGCAATTCTTCGAGGCTAATGTCAGATAATTTCTGAACCTTACTTACCCCAGCCGCATTCCCTGCATACCCCGTTAAGCGGTCAGTACGTGATGAAGAGCTTGTTGAGGCCAGACGCACTTCCGTAATCGTATTCCATGCATGGCAAGCACTACACTGCCCTTGCCAACGCGGATAGTCCGCCCCGCAATCATTACAGACAAACGCCCTTTTAACCCCTTTTGCCACAGCAAACTCCTCTTGATAATTAACTTAGTTTTAGATTATTGCTATCTCACAAACAATAATTACACTCGAAAATCATTAACGACAAATTCTTTAAATTTAATTTAGATTAATATTCAAAATGGGTTGTGTTGTAGCAAGGCGGCAAGTAAAGCTAAGCCCTAGGAGCATACACAAGTATGTGACTAGGGTTAGCGAGCGCGGCCAACACAGCTACAGCGCAATCCATGACGAATATTAGCGTTCTTCGTGTTTGAGGCCACCACTCAACACACACATCACACCCATCAGATCTGCATGACGGATCGCAACCTTCGCCCTTGCATACACCTTTGGCTTCGCATGATACGCAATACCCAGCCCTGCTTTACGGATCATTTTCAGGTCATTTGCCCCATCACCGATGGCAACAGTTTGCTCAATAGGAATTTCCAGTTTTTCCGCCAGCTTCACCAAGGTTTGTGCTTTATATTTTGCATCCACAATTGGGCCTTTCACTTTGCCTGTTAACTTACCGTTCTTAACTTCTAATTGGTTAGCAACAGCGGCCACGAGTTTGAGCCGTTGACGTAAATTATCCGCAAAAAAAGTAAAACCACCGGATGCTATCGCTATGTGCCAATTCATCGCTTGTAACTTGCGCACAAGGTTCGTTAAACCTGGCATCAAAGGCAGTGTTTCCATCACTTGGTCAAGAATAGCGGCGTCGGCACCTTCAAGTAAGCTAACGCGTGCTCGTAGACTTTCCGTAAAATCGAGCTCCCCTAGCATAGCTCGCTCAGTCACTTCAGCAACCTGCTCCCCTACCCCTGCTAAGCGAGCAATTTCATCGATACATTCAATTTGAATCGCTGTCGAGTCCATATCCATCAGTAATAGGCCCGGTGAACGCAAACGTGGAATTTGCCCTAATGGCACGACATCTAATAAACATTCGTCAGCGAGTTTTTTAATTCGAGGTGTAATACTCCCAGCGATTCTGACCACTTGGTAGTCATCAATACGCCACGAAGAGACAATTACGATAGCGATCCCTAATCGCTGTTGGAAATTACTGATCCGCGCTTTATCTAAGCCGCGGCCATATAGTAACCACCCACTGTCCCCAGCACGATAATCCAATGGCATCACTTCTTCACCACTTAATGACAATGGCAACCCTGGCCATTTTTGGATTTCGTCGGGTAGGTAACAATAGGTCAAGCTCGTTGACATGAAAATTAGCTCCTGTAATCGATGTAACTTTTTTATAATGATAAGTTGCGAGCAGCCGAACGAAGCCACTATACTAAATTTTAAGGCTTTATGACCTTATGTATTTACTGTTAAAACGGAAGATAACCCTATATTCGCTGAAGTATAACGACACCTTTATACTCAAAATAAGTCGAGAGCACCAATAAAGCAATGAAACTTACCTTTAAGCTCCACAAAACAGTCATTATCGTTATCTGCGTTGCGCTGGTAACCTTACTTATGCATGGTATTTCTTATTTAGGAAATAGCCAAAACCAAGGCAGAATTGAGCAATTTAAACAACTGACTTATGTTCTTGCTAAGCAAGTTGCTTTCAGCTTATCTGATTATATTGTTCCCGGCAGTAAAGATTTTAATTTAGAACGAATTAATGCCAATTTAAATAACGTGGTAAAAGACAGGTATATTTTAGATGCTAGCATCTATACGGCCAGTGGCACACTGATCACTCAAGTCGGTGAGCCTGCAACGGTAAAAGAACGGCTTGCGATAGATGACAACGCATCACTGCAAAATTTTCAATACCAACTTGTCGTTCCCATCCAAGGCACAAAAGAACCCAAAGGCTATTTGCGTTTAACTATTGATACAGAGCTTCTTTCCGCTGAAATTCAACAAGCCGATAACAGCACCAATGTATTGCGAATCTTTATTCTGCTCGCCTTATGTATTGGCTTCGTTTTAGCTAATACATTACTGCGTTTAAAGAAAAAGAAAGGCCATAAGCAAGCCCCACCGCTCGTCGTTAATACAGAGGAAAATCAAGATGATAATGGAGACGATGAAAGCAATGAAGACGACCAAGAAAGCAAAACGTCCCCAAAAACGAAACCAGCACGTTTAAAACGAAAAAAAGAACAGCGGCCTTATCGCCCTAAGCGGCCGACACAAAAAAACAAACCAAATTCGTCTGATAAATAGCCCTAAAAAGGGCTATTTGATTGAATTTAAATAGAAGTTGTATCAAACACGATTGGCGCGACAAACTCAACTTGGCCATCGACCAATAATGTCTCTGGAGGGATCGGGAAAGGCGCAGCTCGTGAGATGGTTGCCAATGCTTCTTTATCCAATATTTTTGTACCGGATGAATTCAATAAACTGGCGGCAATCACTTCACCCCGGCTATCCAAAATCACTTTGATATGAGAGACCCCTGTTGAACGGTAACGCAGTGCTGCACGCGGGTAGCGCTTAGTTTTGGCTATCCGCTGATGCACCTCACTTTGCCAACCTTGGTGCCCACTTACTGCCGCAGACGCATTACTGGAAAAATTCGCACTACTGCTAGATTCACTTCCAGATGCAGGGGCTGAAGTAACGGTCGACTCCTGCGTGGTAACAGGGGCTTCTTCGATGATTCTTTTCTCTTGCGGAATTTTCTTTTTCGGTGGGCGTTTTTTCTCGCTAACTTTTGTTAACGTGCCATTATCGACGATCGCAGTCTCAGGTAATTTATTTACCTTTTCAACAACTTCAGGCAATGACTCCTCTCGCGTTGTCATCTGTTGTTTCGGTGCATGATTAATCTCAGGCTCTACCTGTTGTTCAAGCTGATAAACCCCCAGCTGCAACGAGATTGCCGGAGGTAATACCCCAGTCTTCGGAATTGAAGAGGTGAACCACCCGATAAAAATGATTGCCAGTGTTCCATGGAAAAAACAACTTAAAACCAAACCGCCTAGTGGACGGAAAATCGGGCGCTCTAACTGACCCGTCATACTGCTCATATTCTGCCTCACGACTTTATTTTTTGCAGATTATAGGCATAATACAAACAAAAATGATATTCATTATTATTAGTAAAAACACAATTATTAAAACAACTTATTGATTTAAATAATAAAGTAATCTGAGCAGATTATTAATCAGCACGATTGTGCTCTTTTATGACATTAACACCAGTAAAATGACTATTGATAAATCTCTTGCCCGTAAAATTAGCGGTGCGTATCAGTCAACATATAGCCAACTTGTGCGCTTTTTCCGCAATCGGCTAGATAACAGCAACGATGCTGATGATTTATCACAGGATGTGTTTACACTATGGCTAAACCGTAAAGAACAAACGCCTGTAAAAGAGAGCCGCGCTTACCTGTTTAAAATTGCGAATCATGTTTTGATTGACCATTGGCGACGTAACCAACGCCAAACTAAATCAGAAACATCCATTGATGATGTTACTCATGAGTCTCATTTTGAACAGAGCCAAGCTGATCCCAGTGAAATATTGGAACATCAGCAACGGATCCAACGGCTAAGCGAAGCACTTGAAACGTTACCACCCCGTCGACGAGAAGCTTTTTTGCTTTATCGTTTTGATGGTTTATCACAAAGTGAGATTGCTGAGCGAATGGAAATTTCAATCAGTATGGTGGAAAAACATATTGCAGCAGCACTTGTTCACTGTAAAAAACACCTTGATAATCAGGGCAATAATTTGTAATGACACACGACTCTTTGCAAACAGCAGATGATGAAAGTCGCATTGATGAAGAGGCTGCGCTGTGGTTTACCCGCATGCACAGCCAACGGATCAGTGCCCTTGAAACTGAGCAATTCAAACAATGGATTGCAGCGTCACCTGAACATGCAAGAGCTTATGATGCCATCGCTGGGCTATGGCGCGATTTTGATCACATGCCACGCCCTGCTAGCACAACACTCCCCAAGGAAAAACGCCCTTTTTTTCGCTTATGGCGCCCGTTGGGCAATACCTTAGCGGCATTTTTTATTGCGGCTATTTTGTTTTTGCCATACAGCCACTTGCCTGCAATGTTGCTCAATAATATGACTTTAGTGGCAACGAATACGCCTAAAGAAGTCACATTGCCTGATGGCTCCCAGCTATTTCTCAACCGCAATACACGCATTCATGTTGCCTATGAAACCCCAGTGCGTAACCTGTATCTAGAACAGGGAAATGTTTACTTCAAAGTCAAATCCAACCCTTATCGGCCTTTTGTTGTTCAAGCTGATAACCGGCGTATCCAAGTGGTAGGGACAGAATTTGAAATTAACAAAGTGGCTCAGCAAGTTGCCGTGAATGTCAGCCAAGGCATTGTTAGCTTTGAAGATATAGCAAGCAAACAGCCCGTGTTCTTACTTGCCGGAGACAGCGCAGTCAGTCAATCACCAAATAGCCCAATCACTCGCCAACACATCAACCCGCTAGATGTGGCTCGTTGGCGCTTTGGTGAGTTAATTTTTGTTGATAAACCGCTTTCAGAGGTACTCGACGAACTTAAAAACTATTCGTCGATAAATATCGAGCTTTCCCCCACTCAATTGGCGAAGAGTAAAATCTCAGGTCGCATCAATACCCACCAGCCAGAACAGTTTTTTCAGGCCCTTCCCTCTTTACTTCCCGTACAAGTCGTCTATCGAGACAAAAATAACGTATTGATTATCCAAAATAAAAAAAATAAATGAAAAATATTTTCATTTGCAGGTGAGGATAATTCTCATTTCACCCTCTTCTTAATTAGTCATCATTTTGCTGACCTATTTTTGCACACTTTTTGTGCAGCTTAAGAATAAGGGATATCCATGTCTATTCAGTTTACTCAACGCCGATTAAGGCCGCTCGCCCTTGCTGTGGCGGTCAGTAGTGCTATTACTTGTCAAGTTGCCTTCGCGCAAGAAATGAATTTTTCATTACCAGAACAATCACTTGCTACCTCTGTCGCTGAAATTAGCCGCCAAGGGCAAATCCAATTGCTCTATGATAAAGGCCAATTAAGTGGCTTACGCGCACCTGCATTGTCTGGCAACTACTCCGCACAAACCGCATTACAAAAAATACTCATCGGTAGCGGATTAGAGTTAATCAATGAAAATGGTGTTTTCGTTATTCGTCAGCAAAATTTAAGCCAAGGCACATTGGTATTACCGGAAACTCAAGTCTCTGGCGTTGTTCAGAATCACCCCGCAACAGATGTTATGTCAGCACCGCAATATGTGACGTCTGAAGAGATTAGCCAGAAAAATACCGGTGATGGCAATATCACCGACTTGATGAAAACTAACCCTGCTGTCCAATTTGCTAACAATGACAGCAACTCGATGAACCAAGGAGAAATCAAGCCTTCCCGCATCTCAATCCACGGCTCAAGCAGCTATCAAAATGCTTATCGCCTTGATGGTGTTAGTTTTAATAATGATTTTGACCCCGCAGACAGTGGTCTCGGTGAAACAGCGACCCGTCTGAGCAGTAGCGACCAAGGGATCTACATCGATAGCCGTCTGATCGACAGCATGACAGTGTATGACAATAACATTCCTGTCGAATTTGGTGGGTTTACAGGGGGAACCGTTGAAGTCAATAGCCGTCGCTGGCAAGGGGAAAATAGCGCCCATGCCTATTACCGCTTAACTCGCTCCGGTTGGAACAACTTGTTCCATGACTCCACACAAGGTATTGATACCACAAAAAATGATACCGCCAACCCTGCTCGCTTTCAAAACCGCTACGATAAAAATGACTTTGGTGGCTGGTTTGAATTAGGGGTGAGTGAAAATTCAGGGCTCGTATTCTCGGCCTCACGTCGTAGCTCGACTATCCCGATGACAGCGACCGGAGGAACAGGCGTTACATTGAATAGTTCAGGGGAATTGGAAGAGATTTATTCGCCTGAAGGAACTCGTAAACAAAAAAGAGATTCGGATAATTTTTTCCTAAAATATTCAGCGGATTTATCGCCGCATAGCTCATTAGATCTATCTATTAATTATGCTAAATATAACAGTTATTTATTTGCTAGCTCTGTCTTAAATTCAGGCTATGACAGTACCCATGATGGACTTGGATTTACGGGTGTATTCAAACATGATTATGACATCGGTAAATTAGAGCTAACTGCCAGCACCCAAACATTAGAAGATGATAGAAAAAACGACCAACAAGATTATGTTGAACTTCTAGACTACAGCGATTGGAAAAATCCTCAATCACTGCGTAGTGGCGGGCAAGGTGACTTAACAACAAAACAAAATATTCATACTGCTAAAGCCATAATGCGTTTCAACCCAATGGAAGATGGTTTCGGTATTACACACCAACCCACATTAGGTTCTGAGGTTTCTTATACCAAGGGGACTTATAAGCGCGATAAAGATTACTATCGCTATCGTTTCATCGGCACAGCAGACAATATTCAATGGATTGGTTCCGCCGATCATATCACTCGCTTCCAATCTGGTACACACTCGGCTGATTACACCAGCTATGCAATTTTTTTAGATGACAATTTACAGTATGGCAAATTAAACCTACGCCCAGGGATTCGCCTTGACCGTGATGATTTCGTTAATCGTACCAATATCGCCCCTCGTATCACTGGGACTTATGATGTTTTTGGTAATAATGAAACCTTACTAATTGCAGGGGCTAACCGCTACTACGGCCGCTCAATGCTTACCTATGCGTTGTATGGTGCTCAAAATGCAGGAATGCAAAACTGTTATATGTTCTGTGGAATTGATCCTAACACCAATGAATGGACTGATGAACGTGATTATGAGGGTGTTGATTCACTTAAAACCCCCTATAACGATGAGTTAACGCTTGCCTTACAACAAGAAGTAATGTCAACCACATGGCGTCTACAATATGTACACCGTGAAGGTTATGATGAAGTCAGAACTCGTACTAAATACAATTCAACGGATGCCAATAAACGTAGCATTCGTATGTATGATAATGGTGGTCGTAGTTCTCACGATACAGTGACATTATCCGTAAAAAATAGTCAACCGTGGGAATGGGCACAAGCCTCTCACGTGATGAATGCCTCCTTTACTTGGCAGCAAAGTGAAAGTAATACGCCAAAAGATTCGGGCTATAACTCATTCGACCCAGCCAATAAAGTTAACCTCAACAAAGTTTGGTATGACGGCAAAGTGATCGATGCATCCAAGCTACCATCTACTAGTTTCAACTCCCCCATTAAACTTAATTTAGAACTAACCAGTGTTTGGGATGATTACGATGTCACTTGGTATAACCGTCTGCAATGGTGGGGTGCTCGTGACCAAGCCGTTCGTTATGACAATGACTATTATACCGATCCTGAAGTGGGACAAATTCGTAAATACAGCAAACAAAAATTTGCTAGTAAATATACGTGGGATACTCGCCTAGGCTGGAAGCCTGATTTCGCCTACGGTTTCGGTTTCTCTGTAGAAGTAAATAACGTATTGAATAATAAAAACATTACTGACCGATTTATGTTCGATAACCGAGTTATTAACTCTTACGACCCGGGCCGTCAGTTCTGGTTACAAGTCAATTACGACCTGTAATCCACCAGCAATGTGAGCAATTTAAAAAATATAAGCTATTAAAATAAAACAACAAATGAATAAAACGTCATGAAGACACTGAAACAATTTTTCTATTTAGTAAAACCTTTTTGGGGGCAGCGTGCTGCCCTTTTGTGCTGGATACTGCTGTTTGCCTCACTCGGGCTCACGTTGTCATCCGTCTGGTTCAACGTCAAAATGAACATGTGGAATGGGGATTTTTATAACGCCCTACAAAAACTCGACGGCCAAGCGCTGTATGGCTTATTGCAATACTTTGTGATTTTAGTCAGCGGGCTAATTTTTGTCGTTGTTATGGGTAATTACCTAAAACAAATGCTGATTATCCGCTGGCGTAAAGGCATGACGGAGCAAATACTTAGCCGTTGGTTATCGCCAAATAGCAAACATTACCTATTAAGGCTGACATCACAAGAGCCAGATAACCCAGACCAACGTATTGCCGAAGATATTCGTTTACTGATTGAATCGACATTAAATTTAGTGGTGACATTCCTCCACTCAATGTTAACTCTGATTTCATTTGCGACCATCCTTTGGACACTTTCCGGTAGCCTGTCGTTTAATTTTGCCGATAGCGACTGGACCATCCCCGGTTATATGTTCTGGGCTTGTATCATCTACACCCTCATTGGTATTGCGCTTACCCAATGGATAGGTTTTCCGCTACGTCGCTTGCATATGGACAAACAGCGTCGTGAAGCAGATTACCGTAGCTCGCTAATTAATTGTCGCCAACACGGTGATGCCATTGCGGGGCAACGTGGCGAAACCCAAGACAGAAAAGAGTTAATGGGACGATTTGGAGAAATCATCGCCAATTGGAACCGTTTGATCCGCTGTGAACGGAACTTATCTTTCTACACAGTGGGTTACCAACAAGTCACCGCTTTAGCGCCTGTATTACTGGCACTGCCTAAATTCCTTGCTGGTGAAATTATGTTAGGTGGCTTAATGCAATTGCGCCAAGCCTTTACCAGTGTTGCCACTTCACTCGGTTGGTTTATTTTTGCCTATAAAGAAATCGCCGCATGGCAAGCCACGGTCTCCCGTTTATACAACTTTGTGGTTTTATTGGAAAACGATAACAAAGCCGTGGTGACTATCGATGAAAAATCACCACCTCTCGCGGCTAAATTATCTGTTTCTACAGCAGACAACCGTTGCTTGATACACTCAGTGAATATAACTACCAAACAAGGCGAATTAACCTTAATTAGTGGCCGTTCAGGCATTGGTAAATCGACTTTATTACGCACGCTAAGTGGGCATTGGCCATTTTTCAACGGGACTATCCGCCGAACAGAAAACGTCATGTGGATCCCACAGCGCCTATACCTGCCCATTAGCCGTTTAGATAGCCTTTTGGCTTACCCTAAAGCGACCTCAAAATTCAGTCAGCAAGATTTTCAATATGCCTTGACGTTAGTCGGTTTAGAAAAACTGCATCATCAATTAACACTCGAAACCGATTGGAATAACCGTTTATCTGGCGGGGAACAGCAGCGCATTATGTTTGCGCGTTTATTGCTCAACCGACCAAAACTGCTTTTATTAGACGAAACGACCTCAGCCCTCGATGAAACTAGCGCACTCGAGTTGCTCGCGCTATTGAAAGCTGAATTACATGACAGCGCCATTGTTTTGGTGAGTCATCAGAGCTTCGTGACTCAATTTGCGGAACAACACATATTGCTCGTAGAGCCTGCGAGTGAAAAATCCTTAAATACAGGAACGCCTGAATATGCTTCGTAAAATTACCTTCGCCACACTGATTGGTATTCTGCTCGGTGGCTGCGCAGGCAGCACATCTGTGAGCCAAAATTCAACCTCACTGTTGCCCGTACGCGGTGACCTGCAACACTATCAACTCGAAAATGGACTGCAAGTTTACCTTCTACAACGTAATCAACCCGGGGTTGAACTGCGTTTACTGGTCAGTAGCGGTTCATTACAAGAAAATGAACAACAGCTTGGTCTCGCACACTTTACGGAACATATGGCGTTTAAAGGCACCAAACATTTTCCGGGAACGACTGGGTTTAAACAGCTTGAACACCAAGGGCTAAAACTCGGTAGCCATGTGAATGCCATTACGAGTTTAAATTCCACGCTGTATAAGTTATCACTCCCTGAAGCGACAGCAGCACAAGTCGCCACTGGCTTACAAGTGATGGCTGATTGGGCTTCAAATATGACATTTGACCAAGAAGCCTTTGAAAAAGAACGCCCTGTCATTGTCGAAGAGTGGCGCTTACGCCAAGGAATGGGCTATCGCATCAATGATAGTTTAGAAAAGCTACGCTACCACGGTAGCCGTTATGTCGATCGCAACCCCATTGGTTCATTAGATGTGGTACGTAATGCCCCGATTGAGCAGGCCAAAGATTATTATCAAACCTGGTACCAACCTCAGCGGATGTCACTATTGATTATTGGTGACTTCAATAGTTCATCAGTACGCAATCAGGTTGATAATTTATTTGCACTCCCTAAGCCCGAAAAAGTGGCAGAAGATAACCCGCAATGGAAACAATTTACCCATTCAACCAATATGTTAGTGCAAGGTGTGTTTGATAAAGAGCAAGGGGCGCGTTATGTGCAATTTGCCTTACAAAAAGATGTTAGTGCGCCACTAAATACGCGCTTAGGGCAGTCCGACGATTTACTGGATAACCTCTGGCTAGCCATTTTGAACCAACGTTTTTCCGTCATGGTAGATAACGGCGTTTTACCGTCGATTAGCATCAACGAACAAGGGGCAATGTTAGATAACCAACGCTTGCAGCAGTTGATGATCATCCACCCGAAAGGCAATGACTACCAAGGTGCCACCGAGATTTTATTCACAGAGCTACAGCGCCTTGCCACTGAGCCAGTTACCCAAGAAGAACTTGATACGGCAAAACAAGCCATGTTGAAAAAATTCAGCCTGCAAGCCGCTTCAGAGCAACGCTATAGTAATGAATATTTAGCAGGGCAACTGACGACGGCGCTTGAATATGACATGCCAATGTGGAATAAACGCCAACAGTTAGATAACAGCTACCAGCTGATGAAATCCGTAAAACCGCAAGACTTACAACAACATTTCGCTAAGTTCCTACAAACCGCGTCCCCACGCTTAGCATTAATTGGACCTGATACCGATGCCGCGGCAATTGATAAATCGGCATTTAATCAACAATGGCTAAAAATACGCCAAAGTACACCGGGGCCATTTACACTGCGCTCCAAAGCGATTCAATTACAGCTACCTCAAGTTCCTAAAGGCAATATTGTTGAGCGATCTAAGCTGCCCGTTGAAAAAACGGAACATTGGACATTAAGCAATGGCATTCAGGTGATTGTTAAAACAGATAAAAACCTGAAAGATGATATTCAATTTAATTTGCAATTGCCAGGCGGCCGCTCGTTAGAAACGCCGCAAACAGCAGGTTTAACCGACTGGGCGTTAAAACTCCCGGAAAGTAGCGGTTATGGAAACTACAGCGCACGCGATCTAGCTTTGCTAGCAAAACAAAACCAAATTAGCGTTCGCCCATACAGTGAATTGCTCACACATGGTTTTCGTGGAAAAGCCCCTGTCGATAACCTCGAAACAGCGCTACAGCTACTCAACTTGAAGCTAACAGCGCCTCAGTTTAGTGGCGCAAAGTTAGAGCAACAAAAACAATCTTTTGCTTTAAACTTATCCAAAACCCCCGTAGAACGCACTTTTCTCGATAATATTAATCAGGAAAGCTATACCCACGGTGAATTTCTAGTGATTAATCCACAAGGTAGCTGGCAACAATTTACTGCTCAGCAGTTGCAGCAAGCCAACCGCCAGTTGCTTACATCAACAGCAGACATGACATTAGTGATCACCGGAGCGATGAATAGCCGTGAGCTAAAACCCCTGTTAGAGCAATGGGTTGCATCCCTACCGCACAGTAACCAAAAACTAGTATCCCGCGACCAAGGGATCATGCCAAAAATGGCCAGCTTTAATAAAACTTATCCCATCAGTAGCAGTGATAAAAGTATGGTGAGCATTCAATTCGCTTCACCTGCGGTGTGGAACCAGCAAGACAGCTTAGCGATTCAACTTATTGATACCATTGTGAGTCAGCGTTTGCGCGGTGAACTACGTGAAAAAGCCAGCGGCATTTACGCATTAGGTTTCTCTCAAATGTTAGCCAAGAAACCTCAACCTTATTACCTCGCTCGCTTGAATTTCACCACCTCACCTGAGCGTGCTGAAGAAATGACGCAAATCGCCCAAAAAACGATTGGGCAAATTCGTCAAACGGGTGTGAGTGAAAAAGAGTTAACCGAAGCAAAAAATATTTGGCTAACAGAAAATGCGCAAGTCACTGATAGTTCAAGCTATTGGACTGAGGCTCTAGCACAGATTGCCAGCGATGATGGGCAATATCAGCGTTTAAACCAAGAACAAGATATTATTCGCCAGTTAACGGTTGAAGATATTAACCGCTTGGCTCGTCAGTATTTAGGGCAAAACTCAAAAGTGTTTATGATGACGCCTTGATATAAGAAAAAATTAGCCCGTAAACACAACGGGCTAATTTGTCTATTCTAACATAAATAAAATTAACCATTAATTTTTGGAAAATAGCTTTCGTATATTATTAATCATTCGACTGAATACATGTGAAATTATTTTTTTTAAACTCATATCCTTCATTAACTCTTCCATATCTCTATTTTTTTCAGGTTCCAATAACTCTATCTTACTTGCAACACTGAATTTTTCATTTCCCTTCAATTCGTTCACTCTATCCATTGAATAAACGTTTATGAAATCATTAACCTTATCCGCAATGTTTTTATGAGTATAACGTGATACTTTTCGCATTAAATCGGATGAAGAATTCAAAATATCTTCAATTGGTTCTTTTTTCAAGCAATCTATAATTGCCATTTTAAATTCATCTAATTTACGTTGTGTAATATCCTGTAACTCAAACACGGAGTTTATGGCATAGCAAATTCGGCTATTCGGACTGTTATTCTTTCTAATATATAACTCATGTTTATCCAAATATTTATCAATAATATTATTAATTTTTTCACAAACCAATTTATTATCGTATTTTTTTAGTATTTTCTGTGTCTTAAGCATTTCCATTTCAAAAAGTTCAGGTTTTTTACTTGATTTTAACTCATTAAATCTCGCCTTAATTTTAGACTCAATCAAGTTTAATGACTTTTTCGAGATCCCATTAAAAGCCACTTTAATTTTAATCGCTTCCTCTATCGTATGGCTAGAAAGGATTTTTTGAAATTTAGGTTCTTCTTCACTTGGTTCAAGCTGACTTAATTTATTTTTTCTTATTGCCCCCTTGGTAATACTATTTATTTTATCCCTAACTACCGCAATATTCAGTTTATCAACCCGCCCTTTTCTTTGTTCCATCTTTTCTATAGATTCATTATTTATAGAATTACTTTCTATTCGCACAATTTCTTTTAGTTCCTGATTAGATAAATCACTATCGTACACATAGGAAGTAAGCCCTTGTTCCAAAGTACCTCCTTTTTTGGTTTCGTCACTTACCTCGTTATGTATCATTGTTTCTTCTGGTGTTACTGGTATATTTCCTTTACTCTCTAGGAGCTTGTCTTTATCAGCTCGAGAAGTTTCAGCATTCTGCTGAACTAACTGAGTATTTGAACCCACAGGATGTTGATATTGTTCTTTAGTTTCGATATGCGGAGCTAAAACTTTGTTTATCATTTCATAAACGGTTTTACTTCTACAGCTTAATGCTAAAACTTGAGCTTCAAGCAATGTTGATTTAAATTCTTCATTCAACATTACTTTTTTTACATTCCTCACTATTTCATCAATCTTTTTAATTGATTTCTCATCAATAGATTTATTTTTCACTTTGAGTGAAATAGCTTCGCATAATGAATGTTTTTTGGTATTAATATCTTTTGATTTTTTAATTAAACTCGAGTAATCCTTATTATCATTCGGCCTTAATTTTTTTGCCTGTTCAATAATAATACTTCGGATGTCATCGCAAAAACCTTGAGACTTAATACTCTCACTATGAAGCGATTTATTTATATTACCTATTAATTTATAATATTTTTTAGCATCAACCTGCACAATGATTTTTGAGATATTATTATGAAAGTAATTCCCCAACAACACATCAGCACTTCCTATCAATTGATGACTAGAACAATAACCAATTATTTTATTAGTTAAATCAATTCCACTTCGGGAATAATCAATTTTTCCAGAACCGTATTTTTCAAGACTCATGACTTCCCCTTAGTTTACAATTGTTAATAAAACCATTTTATCTCAATAAGTTATGAATCTCATCTGTGATATAATAATTACCAATTAAATAATTTGTATTTTTATTAATATTTAACCAATAAAAAATGCTAATTATAAACATTGAAAGTTAAATTCTAGAATACGCATTCAGACATACCCCTAAATTAATTTAAACTAAATTACTCATAATAGTATAAGCTTCTATTTATTTTTTATATCAAATAGCGATTGAAAAATACTCAATTTATTCCATCGTTTTTTATGTGATAACTCTTATTTCTCATTGACATAATATATTTTTAATGTGATTAATATATTCTAGAAACGACAATGATGAGTAAAGTAATGAACAATGTAACTATCCGCAGAGCAACGCTGGACGATGTGCCTGCAATCACCCAAATGCACGCTGACTATTCTGCGTATGCCAACACCTTACAATTGCCTTACCCAACAGAAAAAACATGGGAAGCTCGCCTTGGGGAAAATGATCCACTCGTCACTCAATTTGTTGCTACCATCAATAAGGACGTTGTGGGCTTACTTGTAATTAACCAACCAAGCCAAATACGCCGCCGCCATGTGGCTACCTTCGGTATTACCGTCAGTGAAGCTCATCAAGGTAAAGGTATTGGTTCCAAACTGATGCAAGTGATGGTGGATTACTGCGATAACTGGTTGAATGTACGCCGTATCGAGCTAGAAGTGTTTGCAGCAAATGGCAGTGGCGTTGGCCTATATGAAAAGTTTGGCTTTGAACTAGAAGGCCGTATGAGAGATTATGCATTTCGTGATGGGGAATACGTTGATGCGGTGGTGATGAGTAGGATCAAAAAATAGCGATAAAAAATGCCACACAATAGGTGGCATATCACTTTATTAATATTTTAAGGACATTCAACACCGACTAAACTACGTAATGGAATACCAAACTGGCAATGTAAACGTCGTATCATAGGTAACGTTAAATTACGTTTACCATTTAATATTTCATAAACCCGATTCACTTTACCTATTGCGGGCTCTAAGTCTTTTACTGTAAGACCTTGTTGTTCCATACGAAATTTAATCGCCTCGATTGGGTTTGGCGCTTCAATAGAGTAGTGCCTTTTTTCGTATTCTTCGATCAATAAGCACATCACCTCAAAATAATCCCCTTCAGGGGTATTTAATGCAGGCTCATTATCAAACATCGGTGAAACTGCCAATAAAGCCGCTTCATAGTCTTGTTCTGTTCTAATGGGTTTAATTTTCATGATCATGGCTCCAAATCCACCGTTTCTGCATCAACTCGATCATACTGTTCATGAGTTCCAATGAATTTAACGAATATCCACCCACGCTGATACGCAATAGCGACAATCAATCGATAACAATTCCCTTTTATATTAAATACCACTCGCTTATTTTTTAAAATACTAGCACTGCGGTACATTCCTTTGATATCTGAAGGGGTTTTCCATGTTGCTTTAATAGCTTCATCCAACCATGCCTTCAACGGTTGTTCTGACTCTGGATATTTTGACCAAAAGTCTTTCAGCGTTTTTATGGATATGATTTTCATGAGCTCAGCCTAGTCCCATTTTAGGACTAAGTCAATCATCAAGTCCCTATTTAGGACTCACTATTATTATAATTTTCTCATAAAAAATGCCACACAATAGGTGGCATTTTAGCGCATCATGAAAACATCTAACGACTATTTGTCGCCTAACAGTACGGAATCCAATGCAATTTCAATCATCTCATTGAACGTCGTTTGACGCTCTTCTGACGTCGTTTGTTCGCCAGTTTTGATATGGTCAGAAACGGTACAAATCGTTAATGCACGCGCACCAAACTCAGCCGCAACACCATAAATACCCGCTGCTTCCATTTCAACACCCAGAATGCCGTATTTTTCCATCACTTTGAACATATCAGGATCTGGTGAGTAGAATAGGTCTGCTGAGAACAGGTTACCCACACGAACATTCACGTTTCTTGCTTTTGCTGCTTCAACCGCATTATGGACTAAGTCATAGTCTGCAATCGCTGCAAAATCATTTTCTTTAAAACGTTGACGGTTAACACGTGAATCAGTACAAGCGCCCATACCAATCACAACATCACGCAATTTTACGTCATCCATCACTGCGCCACATGAACCAACACGAATAATCACTTTCACACCGAAGTCAGTGATCAGCTCTTTCGCGTAAATTGAGCATGAAGGGATACCCATACCGTGACCCATAACAGAAATCTTACGACCTTTATAAGTCCCTGTAAAACCTAACATGCCACGCACATTATTCACTTGGCGAACATCCTGAAGGAAAGTTTCAGCGATGTATTTTGCACGTAATGGGTCGCCTGGCATCAGAACGACATCAGCGAAATCACCCATTTCTGCATTAATATGTGGAGTTGCCATGATTATTTCCCTTTAAACGATTAAATATTTTTAAGTTAATAAGGTGGTTTCCCACCTTATTATTAAAAAAGTATGACGGCAAAGCCTTGCCCATTACTTTTAATTCCCCGCCATTACCCTAAATAATTTGAGTTGTAGCTAGGCGGCAAAGAAAATCATCCCTATGAGCATACATAAGTATGTGATTAGGGTGATTTTGTGCAGCCAACACCGCTACAGCTCAAAGTATGACGGGTAATGGGTGTTAGAGCATTGGTTTACCATAATCCATCGGCGACAAATCAAAATACTTAGCGACTGTTTGCCCAATGTCTGCGAAGGTTTCACGATGACCTAATGAACCGGGTTTCACTTTTGGACCATAGATCAATACTGGGATGTGCTCACGGGTATGGTCAGTACCTGGCCAAGTTGGGTCACAACCGTGGTCAGCCGTTAAAATTAGAATGTCGTCTTCTTTAACTAATTTCATCAGCTCAGGTAAACGGCGGTCGAATAATTCTAACGCCGCGGCATAGCCCGCTACATCACGGCGGTGGCCGTATGCAGAGTCAAAATCGACAAAGTTAGTGAAAACGATAGTGTTATCACCCGCCAGTTTCATTTCTTCAACTGTAGCGTCGAATAGGGCATCAATACCAGTCGCTTTGATTTTCTTAGTGATACCAACGTGAGCATAAATATCCGCAATTTTACCGATAGAAACGACTTCACCTTGTTTTTCATCAACTAATTTTTTCAATACCGTTGGTGCTGGTGGCTCTACCGCTAAGTCATGGCGGTTACCTGTACGTGTGAAGTTACCCGCTTTATCACCGACGAATGGGCGTGCGATAACACGACCAATGTTATAGCCGCCTTTAGTTAACTCTTCACGCGCAATTTCACACAACTCATACAGTTTATCTAAGCCGTAAGTTTCTTCGTGACACGCAATTTGGAATACGGAGTCTGCTGAGGTATAGAAAATCGGTTTCCCTGTTTTCATGTGCTCTTCACCCAGTTGGTCAAGGATAACTGTACCTGATGAATGGCAGTTACCTAAATAGCCCGGTAAGTTAGCTTTCTCAACTAAAGTGTCCAACAGTTCTTGTGGGAAGCTATTTTCTTCATCAGAGAAATAACCCCAATCGAATAGCACAGGCACACCCGCAATTTCCCAATGGCCTGATGGCGTATCTTTGCCCGAAGAAATTTCGCTCGCATAACCATATGCGCCAATAATTTCTGCATTAGGATCAAGACCCGCAGGGAATGAACCGCTTGATTCCTCTCCTGCTTTACCTAAACCTAATTTTGTTAAATTCGGTAAATGCAGAGGCCCTTTACGGCCAATATCCGCTTCGCCGCGTGCGCAAGCATCTGCGATGTGACCCAACGTATTTGAGCCCTCATCACCGAATTTATGTGCATCGTGTGCAGCTCCGATCCCAAAGGAATCCAAAACCATAATAAATGTGCGTTTCATATTTTTCTCCTGCGGTATTTTTAAATACGATATACCACTAAAATCTATTTGTATTATTCGCTGATTTGGCGATAAACCATAGGTGTCGCTTCAGGTGCCTTGTCGCCAATCACCATCGCTTCACGCACTTCTTTCGCCGCTTCTTCCCACGCTTTTTCGCTGTTTGCATGGATAATGGCCAGTGGCGTCTGAGTATCCACTTTGGCACCTAATGCAGCGATATCACTCAAACCAACGCTATAATCAATTGGATCTGTTGCTTTACGGCGACCACCACCTAAAGTGACGACAGACATTCCCAGCGCACGTGTATCCATTTGCGTGATAATACCGTCTTGTGGCGCATAAACAGCTTTGCTCAGCACCGCTGTTGGCAGATATTTGTTGTAGTTTTCAACAAAATCAACAGGCCCTTTTTGAGCGGCAACCATGCGACCAAACACTTCTGCCGCTTTACCATTATCCAACACTGCCTGTAATTTTTGGCGTGCTTCTTCACGGTTTGCAGCTAATGAAGCAGACACTAACATTTCTACGCATAATGCCATGGTAACTTCATAAAGACGTGGATTACGGTATTCACCCGTTAAGAATTGAACGGCTTCACGAACTTCAACTGCGTTACCTGCGCTGGATGCCAACACTTCGTTCATGTCAGTCAATAATGCGGTCGTTTTACAGCCTGCCCCATTGGCCACTTTAACAATAGACTCTGCTAGCTGTTCTGACTTCTCATACGTTGGCATAAATGCACCAGAGCCGACTTTAACGTCCATCACTAGAGCATCAAGGCCTTCAGCCAGTTTTTTACCTAAAATTGAAGCCGTAATTAGCGGAATTGAGTCCACTGTCGCAGTAATATCACGAGTTGCATAAAAACGTTTATCAGCAGGTGCCAATGAATTAGTTTGCCCAATAATTGCCACCCCGACATCTTTGATAATGTCACGAAAACGGGCATCATCTGGGAAGATATCGAAATTAGGGATCGCTTCAAGCTTATCTAATGTCCCACCGGTGTGGCCTAGACCACGGCCTGAGATCATCGGTACATAACCGCCACACGCTGCAACCATTGGACCAAGCATCAGTGAAGTCACATCACCCACGCCGCCCGTTGAATGTTTATCAACTAATGGGCCGTTGAGGTTGAGTGATTTCCAGTTCAGAACCGTTCCTGAATCACGCATTGCTAATGTCAATGCAACACGCTCAGGCATGGTCATATCATTAAAATAGATAGTCATTGCCAATGCAGCAATTTGACCTTCTGAAACTGAGTTATCACGAACTCCATTGATAAAGAAACGAATTTCTTCTTCACTTAATGGCTTACCATCGCGTTTTTTACGGATAATTTCTTGTGCCAGAAACACAATATGCTCCTTTAAAGTCGAATTTATCGGCTAACAATATTGCGAAAATTAATAGCTGCTGCTTGATTTTTTAACGTCAAAACCCAGCGTATTTAATAAATTGGCTAATAAGCTAGAAGCCCCAAAACGGAAGTGGCGGCTATCAGCCCAATTGTCACCTAAAATTCGTCCCGCTAATGCTAAGTATTCTGCGGCTTCTTCTGCGGTACGGACGCCACCAGCCGGTTTAAAACCGACTGTTTTTTCAACGCCCATATCACGGATGACTTGCATCATGATTTCTGCACTTTCTAAAGTTGCATTAACAGGCACTTTACCCGTAGAAGTTTTAATAAAATCAGCACCCGCTTTAATCGAAATTTCAGACGCTTTACGGATTAACGCTGCATCTTTTAACTCACCTGTTTCAATGATCACTTTCAACAACACATTAGCAGCTGCACAAGCGTCTTTACAGGCTTTCACTAAGTCAAAACCAATTTGCTCATTACCCGCAATCAGTGCGCGATAAGGGAAAACGACGTCAACTTCATCGGCACCGTAAGCAATCGCCGCTTTAGTTTCAGCTAATGCGATATCAATATCATCGTTACCGTGTGGGAAATTTGTGACCGTTGCAATACGCACATCTGGAGTGCCTTGTTCACGTAATGTTTTACGTGCAATTGGAATAAAACGAGGATAAATACAGATTGCAGCCGTATTGCCTGCTGGGCTTTTCGCCTGATGACATAATGCAATGACTTTCGCATCGGTATCGTCATCATTTAAAGTGGTTAAATCCATGAGGGACAGCGCGCGTTGTGCGGCCGCTTTTAAATCAGTCATATAACTCTCCAACGTTGTTATTTCTTCAGAACGACACGTTCTTTGTTGGCGAGCGGGCTTGGTTCCTTAAAGATGCTAGTCGGATGCTTTCCGAACTGAGCAGCTGAGATCCTTCTCACCGCATCATGCCCTAGAGTCCTAGACTCTGAGAACTAGCAGTTCCATAGCAGCTTACTAATACCTATTTGACCATGGAATGATGCCTTTTTATGTGCTACAAATCACATTAATCGACTGAATGTTACATTATTAAAATTAAAAATGTGATCCAATTCAAATTATAACATCAATTACCATCAATTCTTCTCTCAAATGGCTTTTCAATTCAATATATTCTTCATCATTAATCGACTAAGTTAAGAATAGTTGAAAATTTACGATTAATATAAAAAATCATAAAAGAATATAACGAATTAAAATGAAAACGGAAGGACTATTGCCCTTCCGATTGACTTATTTGAGATGGTATCAATTTAGCCATCAGACACATAAACTAAATGACTGCGGCTGCGCCTAACGTCAAGAAAAAGCCGGCAATGGTTGCACTCATTAAGTTAGACAGTGTACCCGCCATAACCGCTTTCATACCTAAACGAGCAACCTCACTACGACGACTTGGGGCCATTCCCCCTAAACCACCGAGTAAAATCGCGACGGATGATAAGTTAGCAAACCCACATAATGCGAACGAAATAATCGCTTTAGTATGGTCAGAAAGCACTTGTTTGCCTGCCGCCAGTACTTCAGCATCCGCTTTCATGTATTCACCAAAATTCATGAATGCAACAAACTCATTCACAACAATTTTTTGGCCGATAAAAGAACCCGCGACTGTCGCTTCACTCCACGGCACACCAATTAAGAAGGCAATCGGTGCAAACAACCAACCTAATAATAATTCAAGTGATAATTGTGGATAGTCAAACCAACCACCAATACCACCTAAGATACCATTGATCAATGCAATCAATGCGATAAATGCCAATAACATTGCACCCACATTCAGCGCTAGTTGCATCCCTGATGATGCACCAGAGGCTGCTGCATCAATGATGTTGGCAGGGCGCTCATCTTCAGCAACTAAATCGGTTGCATCAACCCGATCGTTCACATCTTCCGTTTCTGGAACCATCAGTTTAGCGAATAATAAACCACCTGGAGCGGCCATAAAGGAGGCGGCAATCAGGTATTCCATTGGCACGCCCATTTGCGCATAGCCCGCCAAAACTGATCCCGCAACAGAGGCTAAACCACCACACATGATGGCAAACAGCTCTGATGTGGTCATTGTTGCAATATAAGGGCGAACAACCAAAGGGGCCTCTGTTTGCCCTACGAAAATATTCGCTGTCGCAGATAAGGATTCGGTTCTTGAGGTTCCCAATACTTTTTGCAGGCCACCACCAAGAATTTTAATCACTAACTGCATAATGCCTAAATAATAAAGCACCGCAATTAATGAAGAGAAGAAAACGATAATAGGCAGAACACGGAAAGCGAAAATAAAACCACCGCCGCCAAACAGTTCAAACATTTTATCGGAAACAAGGCCACCGAAGATGAAATTCATCCCATCTTGGCCATATCCAATAACTTTAGAAACTGCATCAGACATCCCTTGGAGCACACTACGCCCCGCAGGAACATAAAGAACAAACGCGCCAATGGCTAGTTGTATTAAAAATGCACCACCCACTGTGCGTAGTTTAATAGCTCGGCGATTGCTGGAAAATAGAATAGCTATCCCGATAAGTACCGCCATTCCGATAATACTCATAATGAGCTGCATGGAAGGATCCCTGTTCACTTTATTTTAGGTTGATATATAAGGAAACGTGTAAGTCACCTTGATTTTTGATCTTATGATTATACCTAGTCATCACCAATAACCCGCAATACTCATCACAAATACTGAGTGCAATAAACAACAAAAATTCACACAATGTGATAAAAGTCACAAAATTAACTCGGTTTAATCTGGAAAGGGACTAAAGACCCAATTCATCACAATAAAAACTAAATAGATTTAAATAGCTAATTTGCGAAATTATATAAATATAATTTATGAATTGGCATGCAGTTTTATTTGGTGAGATTAAATAACGACAAGCTATTGTTGTAAAGTTGTTGGGCTATTTCTTCAGGGGATTCGTGGCGAAGCTCACATAATGAACGAAAAACCCACTCAATACGTTCAGGCCGATTTGGCTCGCCTTGGAAACCTGAAACAGGCATATCGGGGGCATCCGTTTCGAATAATAATGAAGCCAAAGGAAGTTGGGATATCACATGGCGAGTTTTATTCGCTCTTTCATAAGTAATGGTTCCCCCCACACCAATATAATAACCAAGTTTAACAAAGGCTTGTGCTTGAGATAGGCTGCCAGCAAAGCCATGTACGACGCCACGAGCAGGGACCTCAAAACGACGTAGCATTGCAGCTAATGGGTCATGGCTTTTTCGTGAATGTAAAATAACCGGTAAATCAAACTGTTTCGCTAACTTTAATTGTGCAGACAACACCTCTTGCTGGCGTTCAAATTGCGGGTTTTGCATATAGAGATCAAGCCCAATTTCGCCTATCGCCACACATTTTTTATTTTTTTTAGTTAGATAATCAGTCAATATATCAATATGTTGCTCTTGAAACTGACTTAAATATAATGGGTGAAACCCCATAGCAGCATGGAGCTGCGGGTACTGCTGTGCCAATTGCCAAACCCGCTCAAAATTATCCACACTCACTGTCGGAATGACAATATCGCTCACGCCACTTTGCTGGGCAAGCTGCAAACTTTCAGTCAAAGAGTCACTAAAAGGTGGGAAATCAAAATGGCAATGAGTATCAATAAATTGACATTTAGCCATCACGAGTCTCATTTGCTGGTATCGCTGCCAAAGGCACTGAAGTGACAGGCTCAGTCACCAATTCAGGAATGAGTTCGCTCGGTACTTGAGGCTCAAGCTGAATGTCTAATGGGTTCGACTCAATTTTCTGAGCCAAGGTATGTCTAAAGCGATTTGTATTGTGGTCAAATGCACCACCCAGTGCTGCAATAAAATAGCGGCCACACCGACGGCCCGTATGGTAATCTTGATTAAGCGAAGATACTTTACTACCCAGCGCACTACTTTTCAGTGGAACAGGTGGATAAATCTCAAAGACCTGTACATCTTCTGGTGGGTTTTCAATAAATTCTTGTGTTCTACGGTAACTTTTCAGATGAACTTTAAGCATGGCAGCCATACGTTGTAAGCCATTCTTTTCCCCTTCCAGCCACCGAGTCATTCTTTTCACCCATTCAGGGGTAAAATACATTTGGGAAGGAACGGTACGGATCACCACAATAGTCTCAGCACCGCGGCGGTATGCCTCTTCAACTGGGATCGCAGCACTAATACCGCCATCCTGATATAAAGTGCCATCGAGATCAACGCCTTCCCGATAAAAACCGGGAATAGCGCTGGACGCACGAATGATATCCAACCAAGTGTCGGCATCAGGCTGTAAGAAGGCCGCAGAAAAATCATCACTGCGGCTTGCTCCCATATAGAATTCACGGCCTGAATCTAATAAATCGAGCCCTGCTTGTATACGTAATGGAAATTCTTTTGCAGTGGTTTCGACTAGCCAATCTAAATCAATCAGATGGCCACCTCGAATAAAGCGTAAGGGATTAAAAAATGCTGAATTGGTTGTATAGCGAGTGATCACGCGACGTGCATAGCCCGCTTGCCCACAAATATACGCAGAAAGGTTCTGGGCGCCAGCAGAAGTACCAATCATCAGATCAAAAGGATTGAAATCAGAAATAAGAAACTCATCCAGTACACCGGCAGTAAAAATCCCTCGTTGACCGCCTCCTTCACATATCAGAGCCGTTTTTCCCGAGTTGATATTATCAAAGAATGCAAGCGGCTCAATCGTGCCGAGTGTAACTGAAACGTGTTTTCCCATAATGCCTCTGAATAACAGAAGTTCTCTTAATTCACTTTAAATAGCTCAAAAGCAGAATGAGCCTCCCCTAGAAAGCCCATTCTATCGACATTGTACAATAAATACTCAGCAATACGAGCTATTGAGACATTTATTTACTGCTTAGTTAGAAATCACTAAACCATTTTGTACCGATTTGACCCCATTAACTTGCGATGCCACTTGGGTAATTTTATCCATTTGATCGGCTGATTTAACAAAACCTGATAAGTAAACAACACCATTGACGGTTTTTACTGATACACTGTTACTCGAAATACCTTTCGTACCCAGTAATTTTCCTTTTACATCCGCCGTAATCGCAGAGTCATCAATATAATCACCGGTGTTTTTAGCACCACTCGAAATAGCATTTCCAGTATCTTTACCAGCCATTTCAACGGTCTTAGATGCACTGTCCCAGGTTTCTGAGGCTTGTTTTTTCAAAGCGCTATCTGATGATGAGCTACAAGCCGCAAGCGCCCAGCTCAACCCAATAACTCCTAACAAACTCAATAGTTTTGCATTTTTCATAAAAACCTTCCTTTCACTGCAATAGACAACGAATAATATAGCCTAAGTAAAAAAACATAAAAAATAAAGAGAAAGGTAATAAACACAGAATATTCTTGATGAGAAGCACCAAAAAATAGGGAAAGTAACTTTAAATGAAGTTCGAAATAAGATGACCCACTACTAACCCTGTTAGCCGTGGGTCATAAACACAATTAGTGTTCGCGTGTTTTGCGGAATTTAACGTCAGGGTAGCGTTCACTGGTGAGGTTAAGGTTCACCATTGTAGGTGCGATATAAGATAAGTTATCGCCACCATCGAGGGCTAAGTTTTGCTCATTTTTACGCTTAAACTCTTCAAATTTCTTCGCATCATCACACTCAACCCAACGCGCAGTAGAAACGTTAACAGCTTCATAGATAGCTTCAACGTTATATTCGCTTTTCAAACGCGAAACGACCACGTCAAACTGCAGCACCCCTACCGCACCAACAATTAAGTCATTGTTAGTTAAAGGACGGAAAACCTGTACCGCCCCCTCTTCAGATAACTGAACGAGGCCTTTTAGCAGTTGTTTTTGTTTTAGCGGGTCACGTAAACGAATACGACGGAACAATTCAGGGGCAAAGTTTGGAATACCCGTAAATTTGAGTTCTTCACCTTGTGTGAAGGTATCACCGATTTGGATAGTGCCATGGTTGTGCAACCCAATGATATCCCCTGCATAGGCATTTTCGACCTGAGAACGATCGCCCGCCATAAAGGTTAACGCATCGGAAATTACCACGTCTTTTTTGATACGGACTTGACGCAGTTTCATACCTTTCTCATAAGTACCTGAAACAATACGCATAAACGCAACACGGTCACGGTGTTTCGGGTCCATATTGGCTTGAATTTTAAACACGAAGCCAGTGAATTTTTCTTCTGTCGCATTAACTTGGCGCAAATCTGTTTGGCGTGGTTGCGGCTGCGGAGCCCACTCCACTAAACCATCTAGCATATGGTCAACACCAAAGTTACCTAACGCGGTTCCGAAAAAGACTGGGGTTAATTCCCCCTGCAAGAAGGCCTCATGGTCAAATTCATGGGATGCCCCTTTAACCAATTCCAGCTCATCACGTAACTGCGCAGCGAGTTCATCGCCTACCGCTGCATCGAGATCTGGGTTATTTAGCCCTTTAATAATACGGATTTCTTGAATTGTATGCCCTTGACCTGTTTGGTATAGGATCGTTTCATCACGTAATAAATGATAAACACCTTTGAATAACTTACCACAACCGATAGGCCATGTGATTGGACAACAAGCAATTTTTAGCTCATTTTCCACTTCATCCATTAACTCCATTGGATCACGAATATCACGGTCCAACTTATTCATGAAGGTTAAGATTGGAGTGTCACGTAGGCGGGTAACTTCCATCAGTTTACGTGTCCGGTCCTCAACCCCTTTACCCGAGTCAATCACCATCAAGCAGCAGTCAACTGCCGTTAATGTACGGTAAGTATCTTCAGAGAAGTCTTCGTGACCTGGGGTATCCAGTAAGTTAACAAGACAATCATTATAAGGAAACTGCATGACAGAGGTGGTAATCGAAATACCACGCTGCTTTTCCATTTCCATCCAGTCAGATTTAGCGTGTTGATTAGAGCCACGGCCTTTTACCGTACCTGCACGTTGAATAGCGTGCCCAAACAATAACACTTTTTCGGTTATTGTGGTTTTACCCGCATCGGGGTGGGATATGATAGCAAACGTTCTGCGTGTGCTAACTTCATGGAGAAAGTTCTGATCTGTCATTTAACCGTTCTTTTCGTTTATATACAGATTTGTATAAGCATTCGAAGAGGCTCAATGTGGCTCTTGGCGTCGCAAATCCGTCTTGTTAATCAAAATTGGCGGTTATTTTCGCAGATCTTGGGGGTATTAACAATCAAAGGCTATCTAATCTGTTACCATTTACTCTCAGTGTGCGCCAATACTCAGTTGTAGCTGTTTGTAATCATTGCTTCTTCAGCCCATAAACAACTGTCTCTAAACCACAAATTCCTTCGCTACCAAAAATCGATGATAGCTTGTCGTACTACGCCAATAATGCTGCAATTGCCGTTGTTCGGTATTGCATGGTGTAACGAGACCTAGTCGATTTACCAGAGCAAATCTGGCTGATTAGCTGCTGTATGATACCAATGTGACGAACCAACAACTCAAAGCAGCAAAACATCTATTTTTTAGAAATCACATACTGAGAACATCTTTCAGCTTTTCTAAGGCTTGTGTATGTTTGTCATTCGGCATTTTTGCTAAATTGATTTGTTTCCATTTGATGGCAGGAAGCTCACAGACTCCATTCAGGCCGAGTAAAGACCAGTCAGGCTCTCGATTTTTAAAGGATAGCAAAAAAGCCTTTTCAACATCGGTCAGTCCTTGGTGAATGAGGTCTACTAGGCGTCCCCTTACGGCTTCCAGTTCCACCAACGGGACATCCGTCTCGGCCATGTTAGTAAACTCACCTTCATAGGTGGCAGTAATATCCTTAAATTGCGGACTGAGCAATTCTGCCATTGGCCGATTATGGCTTGATAAATAAACGAGTAATGCTTTACGAATTTCATCCGTTAGCCCTTCATTCTCCAAAAGCAACTTCACATCAAATAAGTCTCTTGGATGCTGTCTATCCAATGCTGCACATATCTTTCCAGCATAAAGATCAGCTAAATCAATAACAGGCATTTCAACATAACCAAATTCGTCTTCTACGACTGCGCAAACTTCCATCAGCTTTGGTTCATAAACAGTACCGCGCAATACAGGTGATAACTCGACTTTGATTTGCACACCGTTGCGAGCAATGATCAACCTTAGAGCATCGCGTTTTGACCGATAAGCTTCCGTTAGCTCGACATCTTTAAATGTTATTTTTAAATCCACGCTAATAGCATCAAGTGCATCACAGATTTCCTGCAAGGCATCATCACGGCTCTTCATTGGCAGATACACCAAATCAATATCGACCGATAAACGAGGAAAGTCTCTGACAAATAAATTGATTGCTGTACCACCTTTGAGCGCAAAGCATTCCTGTTTGGCAACGAAAGGCAATACCTGTATCAAAAGCTGTACTTGCTTGTAATAAATACTGTTTCTATCCATCGCTGAACTTATCCTTTACTTGCCAGCACCATATGCTGGGGTACTGTTATTAGATACTCTGTATCCAATTTTCCACCTTTAGCAACAACACGCTTACCTGAGCCTAAATCGTAATTTTCTACATTTAACTTATCAAACCAAGGATAAGCTTGGCGTTTTGCGAGCCAAAAGAACAATCGTTTGGCCTTTACGCTTTTACACGCTTTTAAGAGCGAATCTAGTTTTCTTGGAGATAAATTCACCAACCCCTGCATTAGCTCATCGGCATGTTCAAATGACACACTTTCAGGCAAATCCACCAACACTTCCAATATGGCTTTTTCAGGACATGAAAAATATACAGGTGGTAATTGCTCTCCCCATTCATGCTCTTTAACAAATGCTCTATCTTTGAATAAGCTCTCAGGCCAAAGTTTACTTGTACTATGTCCTTCGAACTTAATTGGCAATGACAGCCTCTCAAGCCAGGAAGGCAGCTTTCCCGTTGCATATAAATGAATATGAGGGGTACTTCCTAATGACAAATATTGCGACAAACCAGATATGGAAAGCGCTGACAACCCACCGACTACGACAGGCGGAAGTTGTTCATCTGCACTTTTGTTCATCATACGCTGCATAGAAGCGACTACGCCTTCCCAAGTGACTGTTCGAGAATACTGGCTGTAAACACCTATAGCTAGCGGCAATAACGTATCGGTTTTGACAGCGTTATCCAACGCATGAGCACTCAAGCCCTGCTCTGCAAGCCATTTTTTTGTCGCTAACATACCATAAGGTAAAAGAGTTTTAAGAGACTGCTTATAAGACTCTTTCACCGTTTCGCGCTGGGAATGACTAACCATTTTTAAACACCAAACCTTTTTCTAGTTTACCTCTTTGCTATTTCGCGGCGAATATCGCCGTAAAACCTAGCCTTAATAAACTATCACAACAAGGCGTGGTTTACTATTCTTTCTATTCACGGCGAATATCGCCGTATTATTTCGAACTTTTAAACCCAATCTACCGAACCTTAGAAAACTTACTTTGCCCAGTCCGCGAGTAATATCTGCAATGTTTTGGTGTGTTTGCTTTGTACAGTTACTAGATCAAGTAATAAAAGAACAAGTCCCATCCGAAGATGGAAGTTTTTAGCTCAAACCTATGAATAACAAGGGATATAAGACGGTTTATGTCATGGGATTTCGCCAGAAGCCCCTAAAACGGAATTTGTACTCAAGTTTGTACACACTTTCCGAAATCACGCTTGAACATCATTGAAAAGCAAAGCATCGAGGAACAGGCAAAACAGTCCCCCGATGGCTCACGAAATTGACTCAATAAACAGCGTCTTTATGCATCAACTAAGCACTGACCAAACGGGCTATTTCATCCCCCAACGCCTGCGTACTGGCATTGCCGCCCATATCACGAGTCAAATGTTGACGTTGTTTAATCGCGGTTTCTACCGCAGACATAATCGAATCATGCATCTCAGGGCACCCCAAGTGCTGCATCATCATCGCTGCCGCCCAAATCGTGCCAATCGGGTTGGCAATATTTTGCCCTGCGATATCCGGTGCTGACCCGTGAACCGGCTCAAACATCGATGGAAATTGCTTTTCTGGGTTAATATTGGCTGATGGCGCAATCGCAATCGTTCCTGTACAAGCAGGCCCTAAATCAGACAAAATATCGCCAAACAGGTTTGACCCGACAATCACATCGTAGAACTCTGGCATTCTCACTAAATTGGCTGCAAAGATATCAATATGGAATTGGTCAACTTTGATATCTGGGTATTGCTTCGCCATTTCGGCTACGCGGCTATCCCAATAAGGCATTGAATGAAATAGTCCATTTGATTTCGTCGCTGAACTTAAATGTTTTTTCTCACGCGACTGTGCCAAATCAAAAGCATATTTTAAAATACGGTCGGTTCCCTTACGGGTAAAAATACTTTGTTGCAGCACCATTTCTTCATCAGTGCCTTCGTACTGAATACCGCCAATCGCCGAATATTCCCCTTCTACGTTTTCACGCACCACATAAAAATCAATATCTCCCGGTTTTTTATCTGCTAACGGACACTTAATGCCATCAAACAAACGGACAGGGCGCAGATTTACATATTGGTTAAAAGCGCGGCGGATAGGTAATAACAGCCCCCATAATGAAATATGATCAGGAACACCCGGGAACCCTACTGCGCCTAAGAAAATCGCATCAAATTTTTTCAATTGTTCTAAGCCATCTTCAGGCATCATACGCCCCGTGCGGTGATAGGTTTCGCACGACCAATCAAAATGGGTAAACTGCAATTTTATCCCGTGCTTATTTGCCGCTGCTTCTAATACTTTTAACCCTTCAGGGATCACTTCGGTACCAATACCATCACCAGGAATAACCGCTATGTTAAATTGTGACATTGTGAAAACCTCTGATAAATGAATTATGTCTGTTTGTTCTCCAGTTTAGGGGTTGCTGTGATAAAGTATAGATATGAAGTGTAATCCTTAGGTTTACAAACTATGAACAAACTTCCTTCGTTAGAGGATATCCGCGTTTTTGTCACGGTTGCCCGTTTGATGAGTTTCTCTCAAGCCGCTTCACAGCTGTTGGTATCCCCAGCTTATGTTTCTAAACGCATTAAGTTGCTAGAAGAAAATTTAGGACAAACTTTATTTTTTAGAACCGCTCGCGCAATTAAGCTCACTCATGAAGGGCAAATTATTTTACGTAGCAGTGAAGTGATGCTAACTGAGTTGGAACAGATGCAACAGCAACTCAACGCCTGTCGCGAAGAGATCCGCGGCTCTCTGCGTATCAGCTGCAGCACAGGGTTTGGCAGTGCTTATATTAACCCGTTTATACTGACATTGCGGGGAAACTACCCTTTATTAGGCATTGACCTCACTTTAACCGATAAGTCTGTCGATATTATTAGTGAAAACATTGATGTTGATATCTGTATTGGCGGTACGATAGCCGAACAGTTTATCGCTAGGCGGATAGCACAAAACCAACGTATCCTGTGCGCTTCACCGAGCTACTTAGCAACACACGGCTACCCAAAATATCCACAAGAACTGGAACAAAAGCACTTTTGTATTGCGATTAAAGAACGTAATCAAGCCCCCGCGGTATGGAAGGTTGAACACCAGCAAGAAAGTATGACGGTCACCCCCAATAGTAAATTAACCGTCAATAATGGTGAAGTCGCCAAGCAGTGGTGCTTAAGTGGCGAAGGTATCTTATTGCGCTCCCAATGGAGTGTGCTGCCTGAGTTGCAGTCTGGCCAATTAGTGCGAGTATTACCGCAATGGCATCAAACCGCGGATGTTTATGCTGTATATTCGAGAAGTCTCCGAACGAGTGCTAATCTTAGAGTCTTTATCGAAAATCTAGAGCAATACCTTGCGACTCACTTATCACATGGCTTTTAGTTAACTCCATAAGTTATAAGGTAAACATGAATTGATGGCAGAAACAGAGACAGAAACATTCAAAGAACGTTTGTTGAAATTGCTAAAACAGAAAAAAATGAGTCAATTAAAGGCAGCTGAAGCCCTTGGTGTTTCCCGAACGGCAGTCAACAAGTGGACGAAAGGCGGCATGATTGATGAAGATAATCTTGAAAAGCTCGCCACGTTATTGGATGTCGACAAGATATGGTTGAAATACGGTGAATATACCAATAACCAAATCACTGTTAGCCATTCAGGCGTCATGCGCAATATCAATGAAGTCCATCTTCAAGAATCCGCAGACATCGTGACCTGGGAGTGGGACTTATTAACGGGGGAATTGAACTACTCCGATAACGTTGAGGCCGTATATGGCATCAAAATCACCAGTAATGAAGATTTCTGGGCCTTAATGAGCCATGACTCCAAGGAAAAGTTGGTTAATGGATATTCCAAAATTATCCGTGAAGGGGGTGCCCATGAAATGGATTTTAAAATTAACTGGGAAGGCGATTACCGTTGGATCACATCCCGGGCCACAGGAGTCAAAGGCCCTAATGGCAAAGTGACAAAACTGGTTGGGATCAGCTTAGACAACACGGAACGTAAAAATACTGAACTGCGCCTGCGTAAAATAAAATGCTATTTTGATGTTTTATTATCTCATTTCAATCACTTAGTCGTATTCACAGATAAAGCAGGCGAAATATTAGCCAGCAACTTACACAATCAATCGACAGAAATAGATTACCTTGAACTACAACGTTTATTATATCAATTAGTGATCAACCATAAGCCATGGTTAGATGAAGTCTTTCGGACTGGGCGGGGGCAAATCGTATTTCAAGACAAGCAAATTACCGCTTATCAACACTTGAATGATGAAAAACAGCCTTTTTTAATGTTTGAATTAAACGATATTTAAAACAGGTATTCTGCCCCACTTGTGGTCTAAGCGGGGCAAATTTAATTATAAATCAAGGACTAACCGTTTAGATTTAGCTCGCGAAACACACAACATCATGGTTTTTTGCTCAGCTTTTTCATCATCATCGAGGTAGTGGTCACGATGATCAGCCTCTCCCTCAAGTATTGCCGTTTCGCAGGTTCCACAAACCCCATTACGGCATAAACATTCCACGTTAATGCGCTTATCTGCTTCGATTACCTGCAAAATAGACTCATCTTTACCGATTTCCAAACTAAAGCCTGAACGTTGAAAATAGACCTCAAATGAATCCCCTTCGCTGGCAACTTCGCCAAAATTTTCAAAATGAACCTGTGATTCACCAAGGTGCTGATGGCCCTTCTCAATCACCTCATTAATTAATGATTGGGGACCACATACATACAGATGGCTATTGCTCGCTTGTGCTTGAACCAGCTGTTCAACAGACATTCGTTGCCCTTGGCTGCCGTCATAGAGAAATAAACGCGAACCAATACGCTGTTGCAAATGTTCAAGAAATGCCGCTGTTGCACTATCACGAAAACAGTAATGGAGCTCAAAATCCATTCCATTTTCTTCTAATTCATAGAGATAAGAGAGAAAAGGCGTGATCCCAATCCCGCCAGCGATCAAAATATGCTTACATTGGTTATCCGGTGCCAACGAGAAAAAATTCTGCGCTGGGGACAGGTACAAACTATCCCCTGGCGATAGCTGCTCATGCATAAATGCAGAGCCGCCTTTCGAATTTTCATCACGCAATACAGAGATGCAATAACTGCCACACTGCTGTGGATCACTGATTAACGAATAAGCGCGTTGTAAACCAGTCTGCCCATCCATGTGAACGGTAACGTGGCTACCTGCACTAAAAGGCACAAAAGCACCATCTTGCGCGACGAATTCAAACATTTTAATATTTGGGCTAATTTGCTCAATTCGACTAATATTGACTGCAATTTTTTGTTGGTTCATCACAGTGCCTCTCTTATTATTCAATATCTAAACACAGATACTTAGTACTTAAATAATCCTCAATACCATATCGAGAGCCTTCTTTTCCTAAACCTGATTGCTTCACACCTCCAAAAGGAGCAACTTCATTAGAAATCAAGCCTGTATTGATACCGACCATGCCACTTTGTAGCTTTTCAGCTACACGATATACACGACCTACATCACGAGAAAAGAAATAAGCCGCTAAGCCATAAATCGTATTGTTGGCGCGAGTAATCACTTCATTTTCATCACTAAAACGAATCAATGTTGCAATAGGACCAAAAATTTCCTCATGAACAATCTTCATTGAGTCATCAACATCAACAAGGACTTTGGGATTAAAGAAATTGCCATACTCCGCCACTTCATTCCCTAAGGTTAATTGGCGAGCGCCTTTCGCTAATGCATCTTGCAATAACTCATTCATCCCATCGATAGCACGTGTTGTGATCATCGGCCCAATGTCGGTACTGGCATCAAGACCATTACCGACTTGCAATTTGGCGACTTCAGCAACGAACTTGGTCTGAAATTCATCGAAAACCGCATCTTGAACATAAAAACGGTTCACACAAACACAAGTTTGCCCACCATTACGAAATTTCGCTTGAACCGCACTCTTTACCGCTTTATCAATATCCGCATCATCAAAGACAATAAAAGGCGCGTTCCCCCCCAGTTCGAGTGAGGTTTTCTTAATTGTTGATGCGCACTGCTCGGACAATATTCGGCCAACTTGTGTTGAACCAGTAAACGAAAATTTACTGATAAGCGCATGTTTAGTTAGACGTTCTCCAAGAACACGAGAGTCCCCAGTAATGACGTTGAATATCCCAGCAGGAATACCGGCTTCATCCGCCAGCTGCGCTAATGCAAGCGCCGTAAAAGGCGTTTCTGTCGCGGGCTTGATAACAATACTACAACCCGCAGCCAGTGCTGGAGCCGCTTTACGGGTGATCATCGCTGCGGGAAAATTCCACGGGGTAATCGCACTACAAACACCAATGGGTTGCTTGATTGTCGAAAGGCGGTTACTACCCACTGTTTGAGGAATGGTTTCCCCATAAACACGTTTTCCCTCTTCCGCAAACCATTCAATAAATGACGCGGCATAACGAATTTCACCTTTTGCCTCATGCAGTGGCTTACCTTGTTCAAGAGTCATTAAACGCCCGAGATCGTCAACATGGGCTTCAATCAACTCAAACCAGCGGCGTAAAATAATAGAACGCGCTTTAGCAGTCAGCTTACTCCAACCTTCCATTGCAGAATGAGCATATTCAATCGCCTCATCCACTTGTGTGGCCGACAGGCTGGGGATCGTTCCCAGCACAGATTGATCAAAAGGATTAGTCACAGGGATTTTATTGTCTGAATCAACCCATTGCCCATTGATGTAACAGGACTGACGAAATAGTGCAGGGTGAGTTAAATGATGCATTTGTGACTTCTCCTTTTATTTTTATGGTTAACGTAATTACTCAGTGTGCGCGCCAGCGATGATTTTATGGAAATGCGCAACGCCATGTTCACTAATCCCACTGCGCTGCCTGTCAGCCATGATACGGCCTTGGCCTCGGTAACCACGCGATCTCAACCCTTTTTGTACACTTTCTACTAACCGTAAATCTTCTGGACGGAACACCGTGCGATACCATTCCACTAAGTTTTTCTGATATTCAGTCAACTCTTCATTGAGAAAATAAATATCATAGTGCTGCAAGGTTTCCCCTGCGCTCACAGGAAACTCATAAATGACCGTCATGAAATCGCCGCCTGGAGGCATATTGAACATGGTGCTAGGCCAAATCCAAAAACCAAAGAAACGCGGATCTAAAACAGATTCATCAAATTGATAGGAGGACTCGGAAGGTTTTGCCTTACCAATTTGAACAGTCCAATTATCCAATAATTGGTGTTCGTATACGTTGACATCCACAGAGCTTGCGAAGCTCACATGGTTGGTTGGGCAGTGATAGCATTCAATATAGTTATCAACGATAGTTTTCCAATTGGCTGGTGTATGGCTAACAAACCGAGCGGCCAATTTTAAGTCGCTAATTACTGCACAAGCTTCTTGCATTTTTTCCGCTAGACCTGGAAGTTGCTCTTCAATAGGTTGCGGTTCGCCTACGGTCATATTTACATAAATAAACCCTGCATGTTCAGTAACATGGAAGCTACTTAATGTCATTGCATCAGCTTCAAAATTGTTCACATTTTCACAATTAGTCGCATGTGCTAATTGGCCATCTAACTTGAATGCCCATGCATGGTAAGGACAAGTAATCACATTTTTGACTTTGCCACTTTCACCGCTAATTAACTGGTGTCCACGGTGTGGACATACATTATAAAAACCACGTAATACATCATCACGACCACGAACAATCACAAGGCTTTCGCCAATGAGCTCACGAGTGATATAGGAGTTTTTTTCTTTTACTTCACTGATATGCGCGACACAAACCCATGAGTTAGCGAATATTTTTTCTTTTTCATACTCAAAAATATCATTAGACGTGTAATAACGTGCAGGGATTGTCCATGCGTTATCAATATCAAGGTGATCATTAATCGAAATGACTTTAGCTGCATTGCTCATAATTGCCCTCACTTATGTAAACTTATAGTTAACATCTTTTTTGAGAATGTTAATGCAGATCCCATTAATGATCAAACGAAATATTGATAAAAATTCATTCAAAAACATTTAATGTATCTATAACAAGAAGTTACAGAAATAACAATTATCTCGGCTGTTAATAATTGGTTAATTACTTGTTGACTACACAATATTTGCATGGCTATTCTCTGTAAACCGAAAGTAGCAACCAACAAAAAAGTACCCTTAAAACACAACGAGTATTCCCTGCAAGCCAACTCTCATAAAACAAAAAATAAGTGAGCAACTGGAGAAGAGGTATGATGAATCACAAAAAATCCGTATTTTACGTGTCGCTAGCCTTTAGTCTGGCGTTAATCAGTTTTGGTGCATTTATTCCTGATAAACTGGAAGCATTTTCACATTCCGCCTTAAGTTTTATCTATAACAATCTAGGTTGGTTTATCCTAGGTTCCGTTTTTATCTTTTTCAGCTTCTGTATGTTTCTCGGTTTTTCCAAATTTGGTCACATACGCCTCGGCGATGACAATGACAAACCGGAATACAGCACGGTCACCTGGATTGCGATGTTATTCAGTGCCTCGATTGGGATTAGCTTGATGTTCTGGGGGGTCGCAGAGCCAGTTTCCTATTATATCAGCCCACCCGTTGGGCAAGGCTTAACAGAACAGTCAGCCAAAGCAGCGATGCAATATGTCTATCTGCACTGGGGGGTTTCCGCATGGGCATGTTATGCACTCGTCGGTGTGGCTTTAGCCTATTTCCAATTTAGAAAAAAGCTACCATCCTCACTCAGCTCGGTTTTTTATCCCTTAATCGGGGATCGGATTTACGGCTCTGTCGGGAAGTGGATCAATATATTGGTGATGTTATCTGTCGTCATTGGTATCGCCACATCATTAGGCTTCGGTACACTACAAGTTAACAGTGGTATGAATTACTTATGGGGACTGCCTATTAGTATTTATGTACAAGTTGGATTGATCGCAATAATTACCGTTGTTTATGTTGCTTCGACGATCTCTGGATTACAAGGGGCGATAAAGTACCTATCAAACTTAAATATCATACTTGCCCTAGGATTGATGGCATTTATATTTTTATCTGGCCCAACCCAAACTATCTTAAAAGTGTTATTCCAAGGTATTGGTGACTACGTCCAAAATTTTGTCAGTATGTCATTTCGCACTGAGCCCTATAATGACGGCACTTGGATTGCTAACTGGACACTGTTTTACTTTGGCTGGTGGATAGCATGGGCACCATTAGTGGGTAGCTTTGTAGCGCGTATATCAAAAGGAAGAACAATTAAAGAATTTATGATTGGCGCAGTGTTTATCCCTGTATTAAGTGCTTTTACTTGGTTTGCGGTAATGGGTGGATCAGCAATCCATATTATTCAAAATCTCGGCCAAACAGCACTAGCCGATGCTGTAAAAACGGATGTAACATCCGCATTATTTAAGTTCTTAGACTATTTCCCTGCATCAACATTTATTAGTGTCTTGGCGATTGTTTTGGTGCTGATTTTCTTTATCACATCAGCTAACTCAGCGGTATTTGTGCTGGGAATGGTCAGCGAAAATGGCAACCCAAATCCTTCTCATGTCACGAAAACCATTTGGGGAGTCATTATTGCGGCAATCGCGATTGTGCTAATTATGACTGGTGGATTATCCGGTTTGCAATCTGCACTCGTCGCCATGGCAGTACCACTATCCATCATGATGCTCATTATGTGTTATTCCACATATAAAGGGCTCAATGAAGAAGTTAATGCAGAAGCTGCGGAAAAAAAAGCGTTAAAAGATAATATCAAAATAATGAATAAACCTATTCTTCCTGAAATTGAAAAATAGTCGTCCATAAAAACACAAAACCCCAATATGTTATGACGCATATTGGGGTTTTAACTATATTAGTAATAAATTATTTGTTACTTAAATTTATTCATTAGAAAATAGCGTCAAAGCAAGAACTAAAGCATCTTCTCTACCTTTTTTAGCTGGATAGTAATCTTTACGTACCGTCACTTGGTGAAAACCCAGCTTATCATATAGATGCAAAGCAGATGCATTTGATTCCCTAACCTCTAGCCATAACGTGAGAATGCCTTTCTTTACGAGTTCTTCAATGAGCTGTTCTAACAACAAGCGGCCATAGCCTTTCCCTTGGTAATCAGGATGTATGGCAATATTAAATAAGGTCGCTTCATCAAGAACATACTGTGTTATTGCATAACCAACAATTTGATTATTAACAGATATTTTTATGTTATGGTACTTTTCCCCTTGGTTCCCATAAAAAACTCGCTCAGTCCATGGAAAATCATGGCTCAATTTCTCAATTAAGTACGCAGTCGCGAGATCAGATTGCTTTAGTGTTGAAATTTTCATCATATTGATAAATTTGTTTCCATAGTGCCTGTTTAGCGCTACAGCTTGTACTTAGCTCAGACAAAACAGGTGAAGTAAATATGATTTTTGAACCTTCAGGCTGAATTTCATCACCTAATACCCAACATGGTGTTATTATTGGTGTTGGGATTAAACCTAATTGCTCTGAATTTACACAAACCACATCATCCTGTGCAATATTCATGGAAAGAAAAATATCTTTTAGCAATTGGCTATTTAAATCAAGGTTCTCATCAGTAATAATAATAAGCTTAGTCGACGCTGGGATCCTCACACCACGCTCACCACGTAACACGGCAGGATTTCTCACCATCCATTGAGTGATCCCCAGTTGTTCTAAAAGCCTGTCACGTCGTGTCATTTGATTTTCCAGTCGCAATTTTACAACCACATCTTATCAAAGGGGATCAATAGCGCCAACAGAGCAATGCTATTTCTCTTATCTTTGGTAAGATGTCATCGGTTTTTTTTATTATTTTAGGAGATTGACAGAATATGTCATTACTGACACCTGCCAGCGAAGTTATTCAACGCCATCTCGAACATTTTACAGATCGTCATGTCATTTTGGCCGGTGACATTCAGGATGAGCTCGCTGCAACCTTAGAAGCGGCTAGTGTTCGTGTCATCACCAACCAGTATCACCACTGGCAGCGTTTACAGCCGTTAATGGGAGATATGGCGTTATTCTCTGCCACTACGCCCGCGGAATTTATCCAGCCTTGCGATACCCTCATTTATTTTTGGCAAAAAAACAAGCAAGAAGCCTGTTTCCAGCTCGATGACCTTTGTACTCATCTTGCTGCGGGTAGCCAAATTTTTATCGTCGGTGAGAATCGCAGTGGTGTTAAAAGCGCCGAATCCATTATGGGAGGGATCGCTAGCTTACAAAAAATTGACTCAGCACGCCGCTGTGGCTTGTACTATGGTGAATTAGAACAACCGACAACCTTTGATATTGCTCGCTGGTGGCGTCATTATCAGATTGATAATGTTAGAATTAACGCACTGCCAGGGGTATTTAGCCATAATGAGCTTGATATCGGTAGTGACCTACTATTATCAACATTAACCGATCCAATGAGTGGTGATCTGCTTGATCTCGCTTGCGGTAACGGGGTGATTGCCGCGGTGATCGGCTCACAAAATCCAGAGATCAAACTTACCTTAAGTGATGTCAGTGCGTCTGCACTAGATTCCGCAGCATCCACTCTTGAAGCCAATAAACTGACTGGTAAAGTCATCGCTAGTGACGCCTACTCAGATATTAACGATAAGTTTGATTGGATTATTTCTAACCCACCATTCCATGATGGCCTAAACACCAGTTATCGAGCGGTTGAAAATATGATTTATCAAGCCCCTAAATACCTGAAAAAAGGGGGACGCTTGCGGATAGTCGCGAATGCTTTCTTACCGTATCCTGATTTACTCGATAAAGCATTTGGTAGCCATGAAGTACTCGCCAAAACGGGGAAATTTAAGGTTTACCAAGCAGTTAAACGCTAATTCACTTATCCAAATTAGACTAAAATACAATTTTTCGTCCTGCTCAATGGCCAGTGACCCATCACCGGCCATTTTTTCATCAATCAAAAAATACTTCATAAAAAAATTATTGACGTTCGTCGAAATTAGCCTAAAATCCGCACCACATTATTGCTGGTGAAAGGCATTGATGGCCAAAGTTTAGTTAGGTATTGCGAGGGTGGCGGAATTGGTAGACGCGCTAGCTTCAGGTGTTAGTGTCCTTCGGACGTGGGGGTTCAAGTCCCCCCTTTCGCACCACTGGTCAGTCATTTTATAATATCCTGCCCATTCGGCCTTTCCTGTACTACTAATGCTGTCTTATTTGCCTATTTACTATAAAACAATAGTAAATCATTTAAATAAACCGCTATATTGAATACCTTTAATTATCAATATCTTTCGATACCACTTTCTTCTGTTCTATTTAATTATTAAATTATAAAGCTACCTTTGTAGTACAAAGGCCATCAGAAAACATGCGAGCGAAATCACAGCGGGGATAATCAATAAGCGGCGAGAACCTCGGTTGAACAACATCCCTGCGGTTGCGACCATCATGACAATCATAATGATTTTTATATTATCCAAGCCCATATTATTGAGTACGTAAGCAATGCTCAACAATATCACAGCAAAGACACCCCAAAGGCCAGCGCCTATACGCTTTAAACCTGTGGTTTTTGATATGCTAGTTGGCATAGTGATCTCACCCTTAAATGATAATGATTATCAATAATATCTGGTTTTTAGTAAATTTCAATGCTTTTTTATTCCACCGCCCTATAAATTAACACTTATTTTACAAAATAAAAACTTACTAAAATAGATAAATAAAGTGAATATCTTCAGGCTCTAATGCAAATAATTCAGAGTCAGGTTGTGCAATTAAAGTACAGCCTAGATGTTGATAAAAATGCACGGTATTTTCTGAAGGCGTCGCAGAAATATATAAGCCTTTTGCCCCTTTTTGTATCGCCATTTCAACACAGTGTTGGAATAACATTCCTGCCAAACCTTCTCCACGGTACGCGTGGCTCACATGCAAAAAAGATAATTGCAATAAATCTTTTTGCTCTCCCCGCCACACATTATCTAAACTTGCAGCAGCAATTAACTTGCCCAGCTCAAAAACCCCAAGAAATACCGCACCTTGGTCATAACTTTCCAACAAATGGGGGGTATAGGCTTCAGGCTCACCTTCTGGCCAACCTTTCATATCAAACCGTTGTTTGGATAGCACCAACTCGCCATTTTGATATAGATAAAGGTTTTCAATTAATTCAGTGCGGTCGATAGACCAAACAGATGGAATTTCCTCTCGTTGCAGTTCGCGAACTTCTCTCATTATGTCACTCTCATTATTTGTGCCTATGAATAAGCACATTTATTGTTATCTAATAAATCAGTTTTCAAGATAACGAATAAAAAAAGAAGTGCAAATATTTAATAATTTGATTGAAGAATGGTTGAAAGATAAGGAGAAAAAGAGCCGTAAATAAAAAAATCCCCCGCGACATCCTATCGCGGAGAATTTTTACTACAGGGTTGGTTTATTGCTTCAATCCCATTGCATCGCGCATGGTAAAGAACAAATCAGTTTGGTCAGTTAGACCCATTACGTTTGCCGCATGTGGGCCATAAGCCGCCACACGTAACTGAGCACCAGTGTGCTCTTGAGAATCATCTTCTTCAGAGTTACCGTAATTCACGACCATCACGGAGCCGTCTTTCGTAATCAACGCTTGCGTTAAGCCCGTTGATTTTGTGCCTTCTGGTATAATTTGGCTTGAATGTGAATGGTCAGCAGTCACGATAACTAATGTATCACCATGCTTTTTAGCGAAATCTAAGCCGACTTGTACTGCTTGGTCGAGAGCAACTGTTTCACCAATTTGGCCACATGGGTTTGCTTTATGATCTTGCTTATCGATAGAAGCGCTTTCCACCTGTAAGAAGAAACCATTTGGATTGACTTCTAACAGCTCAATCGCTTTTTTCGTCATTTGAGCTAATGTTGGTGCATTCGGGTCTAACTTAGCATTCGGTTTACATTCTAACGGCGCATTGTTGATATTACCGTAATGAACCGCTTTCGGGCCTTCCCATGCAACAGTCATGTTGCCATCATGGAATAAGCCAAGAACGGGTTTATCTTGATTTGCAACTGTAATGCTATCTAATGACTTCGCATCACGTACAATATTGTACCCACGCTCAATTGCCTGTTGTTCCAACGTTTTACCTTTGTAGTCACCCGCCTTTGCTTCTTGCTTGAAGCTCTTAGCTCCACCACCAAGTGTGACGTCTGGGCGAGTTACCAACAGTTGCTCTGAAATTGAACCACGACCGCCATTTTCTAGCGCGTTAGCCGCACATTTTTCTGCGGTTTCCTCTGGGCCATAACATTTACGCGCACTGACATGCGAAAACTGTGCAGCAGGTGTTGCATCTTGGATCTCGGAAGTCGTGACGTTACCCGTCGCTTTACCATTACGTTTAGCTATCTCAATTAATGTTTCATGGTCGTTACCAAATACATCAATCCCCAATGCGCCATTGTAGGTTTTCACACCGGAAGACCACGCCGTGGCAGATGCGGCAGAATCAGTCACATAGTCAGGTTTTTGTGTTTTTTTATCTAACGCATAATGGGTATATTGGCCAGTGATTGGCAGGGCATCAATACCTTTAAAGAACCCTGAAGCGCCTTCTGCATAGTTACGAGCAACGGTTATCTCAGAGTCACCCATACCATCACCAATAAATAGGATCACATTTTTGGCTTGGCCATTGTGAAGTGCTGCTTTCATGATATCAGTTTGTTCTGTCGCTAAACGACGCGCACCACCAAATTTGGTGATGTCGCCTTGCGCGGCACGATTTTCTGACACTGCATCATTTTTATCAGCTGCATAGGCAGGGACTGTACTCCCTAAAATTAAAGTACTTACCGTGACAGCTAAAAGGGATTTCATAAAATTACCAGTCATAACTGTTTCCTTGCCAATCAATAATGAAAAGAGAAAATGTGTATTTCAAATAATGACAGGCATGCTAAAGGAGCCAGATGACAGTTGAATGACGCTTTTATGGCGAAATGAAGACGTTTGTCATAAATGTGAAAAAGCAGCTAAATATCAGCTGCTTTTTGTGAATTAGCGTTATGGCGATTTACCATTGTGATACAAGTTGATTTGTTCCCTCATAAAGTGTTTCACACCAAGAAACGTAGTCGTGCCCACTAGGGAGCTCAATGGCATCAACTTGATAATTTTTATGTTTTAAAACATCGAATAACCGATAGTGGTTTTGAATAATTCCTCCCCAACTACCGCGTTGTTCGAATAAGCCAGCCTCAAGGAAAAAACGGATCGGTTGCGTTGGCATGATTTCGATTTCACGGATCAACCACTCGGGGTCTTTATCTTTTGGAGCCCACCAATAAGATCCTGACATACTAATAACATTACCAAAAATTTCAGGATGCTGTAACGCATTCCATGTCGCCCCAAGCCCTCCATAACTGGAACCTGCAATAATCGTATGGCTTGCTGGTGCTTGAATTCCCATTTTCGCTAATTCAGGCATGAGTTCATCCGCCAGCAACTGAGGAAACGCATCATTAGGAGGAAGTTCATCGCCACGGCGCGCTGAATTGATGCTATCGACAAACACAATATTCATCGCTGGGAAACTCCCCTGCGCCATCCACTTATCAAAGAATTTATCCATTTGATAGTTTTGCAAGTAAATTTGCCCATCCAATAGCACCAATAACCCAGGGATTTCCATTGGTATATTAGGCCGATAAACCGTTATTTTTCTTTCATTTTTTAGCACTTCACTCGTTAACACAAATGTTTCTAAACGGCCTTTAACCTGCCAGTTTGCTACATCAGAGAAATGACATTGGCGTATATTCGGTACCAATGATAACAATGAAAAACGGTTATATTTATCTATGCTCAGAGAAGGAATAACGTGTGAATTATAGGGATCAGACTGCGCAGTGACTAAAATCGCCTTACGTTGAGCAAAACCGCCTTCAGGCACTGAAGGAATATCCGGTGCAATTTTATATTGCGATAACGTATCATTAGGAATGATAAAAGAGCGATACCAAATATCCGTTCCCGCCAAGTGAGCCATTCTTTCGTGATTACCAGATGGTGCCCCTAGAATATAAGCATTTGCTTTCGCGCCACGCCAAAGGAATGTCACCCGTTTTTGTCTGTTTGAAAAATCTTCAACCAATGGCGTGCCTTGCGCGGCGACAGCTTGCCAAAATGCGCTTGTATCCCCTTTTTGGTAATGTTCATCAAGTAAACTTTGTAGCTTGGGGCTAACGGGTTCATTCTCCTTTTTAATGACTAAAGGCTGGTATGGGCTAACATCAAACTTTAATTGCCAAGGTTTACCCGGCTCACCATTCAATGCAAGATAATAAACCCCATTTTTTGATACGACATAATCCGCACTATGGGGTTCTTGTACTGAGCCATACTCTTGCAATGCACGCACTGGCTGTTTATTGGAATTCAATAACAGGACCTTGGAAAGGCCTTCACCACGTTGTTTTATAAAATCTTGCTGTGATGCTTCAAAAGATAAGCAACTATGACCCTCACTATCATGCACCCCTTCAGCAAAGGAAAGCTCAGATAAACGCGTGCAGTCAGTGTGTGTTGCCATTACCGTAGAAGAAAACAACATACAACCTAAAAGAGGCAAAGATTTCACATCGAATTCCAATGAGTCAATTGATAATAATTATTACTATCAAAAAACTCTTTTAAACTCAATGGCTCACAGCACGTTTTTCCATCAGTTGGTTAATTAACTGCAGCGCACTCAATAAATAATAGCGTTGTTTTTGTACTAATCTCAAATAACGGCGAGTCGCAGGAATACGACTTACCATTTCTGATGCGGTGTAAGGCTCAATTTCACAGCGCCAACGACCGTGGCTAAACGCTATCTCGCAATGATTAAATTCCAGCTCTTCTAATGTTTGTCTAATAATGGGGTATTCATTCAGCCATTCAATAACCTTCTGCCCATCCATTTGTTTTGAGGCGAAATGGATATGTTTTTTCTTTATACTTCCACGGGTTTTTACTTCAATTTTTGCATTGATATTATCTGCACATTGGCCTGACACCGCAAAACGGCTATACACAATAAAAGCGAGAAACAACTTTCTTGGCCGCTCTGTCACCTCAATGGTTAATTCAGGTTGAGGTTGTACAAGGAGCACTCCAGGTGCTCCCCACTCACATGGATAAGGTGCCATGTCCTTTTCAACGCGGTTAAGTGTTAATCCTACTTGATATCCGGCAGGCAAGCGTTGCTGAGTCAGCTTACCGAGCCTTGCCCGCAAAGACGGTTTAGGCGAGGTGACGTAATGGCTCAAGTTGGCCTCCTTCCATTTCTTCATCAGCAAAGGAATTTGATAAAACGGATTCAACATCTACAGGTTTAAATGGGTTAACTTTCTGTACGAACACAGTCCAAATTAAAGCATACCCTGCTGTTAAACCTAACATAATGGCAAAGGGAATATAGACATCCGACTTATTCATACCCGGTGGTGTAATGTACACAATCGCTAAAATAATCCCGACACTCGAAATAATTTGCGGTATAGGGAAAAAAGGAGAACGATAGGCACGATGTAAGTCAGGACGGCGAATACGTAATAAAACCACTGAAATGGTCACCAGCAAGTAAGCCGTTCCCCAAGAACACACCGCCGCCAATACCAAAGGAATGATACGGTCAAGGTCGCCTTGAATAGCAAAAGCGTGCAAACAAGGGATCATCACGGCCACTAAAATGCCGAATACTGGGGTTTTGAAGCGTGGATGTAAATAAGCAAAGATGCGTGGTAATGCCCCATCAAGCGCCATTCCATAGAGAATACGGGGAACCGCTGCCATGAGTGTATTGATGGTCGCCCCACCCGCGAGTAATAGCGCAATACCTATCCAGTATTTACCAAACTCGCCCATAACAATTTCGGCAAATGCAGGGATTGCCATCGGGGTTTCCAATAAACGTGTGCCTGTCTGCGGGTCAACGACCACATTTTCTACTTGGTTCGCTAGCGCTGCACCAAATAACACCATACAGAGTGCGACACAAAATAGGCCCGTTGTCATCGCACGAGGGATCACCTTAGCGGAATTTTTAATTTCAGGCGCCATTGGCGTGACTAACTCGCACCCAACAAACATGAACATCGCCATACCCACAAAGCTGAGAATCAATGTTGGGTCGGTATTGAGTGGCTGCCCAAACCAGCCTTCCATATCGACATGAAACGGCAACATCAAACCGCTCACACTAAAAATCACTAATGTTGACCACATGGCAAATGTCAGTACCACCTCAACCTTACCAAAGGCTTCAATACCAAATGCATTTAAGATACCAAACGTGACAACCAGCCCAACACCGACCATCCAAGATGAATTACTGGTCTCTAGAACTGTATTGAGATGCTCAAAGTTAACGAGCGCCATGATCCCTGAAAGAATGGTCTCGGCAGTTCCTGCAAACACATGCACAATCAAATAAGCCGAAAGCGCGCCAGTTATCGCCCAAAAACGCCCCATTCCACACGATATATAGTCATATACCGATCCTGAGGTTGGTAGAATAGCCGCAGCCTCCGAAAACGTGGTGAGCTGAGCTTGCATCATAATAAAGCTGAATAACACCGCTAGGGCGAATGTATCGCCACCAATACCGAATCCACTCGTAACAGTTAAAATAACAGGGCTGGCCATAATCAAGCCGGCAGAACTTGCCAGTGTGGTCGGAAAGCCAACTTTCCCTTTTTCTAAATGTGTCGACAATTTTGAGGATAAATTCATTTTACATCCCTCTCACTCTCTACCCAGCCATGAATGTGAATATTTTGTAAATACCAAGTAACTGCATAGTCACTATAGAAATAACCCTAAGAAGGCTGCTATCGTTCTAAAGAACGATACCCAGAGGGAGGGGGAAATAAAATACAACTCGCGAAAAGTACCCACACACTGAGAGAAAAGAAAAATAATTAATGTAATATCAACATGTAGTGAACAACTAGCTCATTAATATATTAACAAATAACTCTCTAAAGATACCAAAAAGCCACTAATCAATATTTGCGTCGTCTTTATCCATTTTAAATACTGTTATCAACCTCACGTTATTAATATGTTTATTTTATGTTAATTTCATTAGGAGGCATGATAATAATTCGATTAATACGCAAGGGAATATGATGACTTCACCATTATTCGAGCCTCATCAACAAACATTAATTGATTGCTGCCTAAATACTATTGCACATATTATTCCAGTTTCTGCTTTGGTGTATTACCTCGTGAATGATCATTGCCAGCCAGGTAACTATGTTCTTCATGGGATCCCGGCCAAAATGCATGAAGAGTATCTGGCTTACTTTCACCAATTTGATCCCTTGCACCCTGAGCATTTTCGCAGTGATGACTTACGCTTAGTGAGAATGGATCCTGAAATACGCCAGCAAAATCAGGCTTTTTTCCATGATTTTATGCAGCCGAATGACATAACTGATATGGCAGAAATATTTATTCGTCGTAAAAATAAAATTATTGCGGGGATTTCGGTGCTGCGAGACAGCCCATTTAGCCAGCAAGAAATCATGCGATTAAATGCTATCTTGCCTGTCGCTGAACTAATGACATTCGATGTACTCCCCGATTCGTTAGTGGCTTATACCCCTAAAGAACAAGAGATTATCCACTTAGTACGAGAAGGCGCGAGCAACAAGCGAATTGCACTATTACTGGGGGTTTCGCTATCAACAGTAAAAACTCACTTACGTAATATTTTCACTAAAGCGAATGTAACTAACCGAACCGAACTTGTTTCATCAGGGTTTATCATTCACCACGAATAAGCAACGCTAGCTATAAAATACAAAAAACCCGGCACGATGGCCGGGAAATGTGGATTAATTAAATATAAATCGAACACTAATAACGCACCATGACAGATTTTAACTCTGTGTAATACTCAATAAAGGCACTACCAAATTCACGACCAATACCGGATGACTTAACGCCACCAAATGGCACGGCGGGGTCAAGGAAAGTATGCATATTCACCCATACCGTTCCCGCTTCAATGCGCGAAATCATACGCATTGCTTTACTGAGATCATTTGTCCATAGACTCGCCGCTAAACCAAACGGAGTACTATTCATCATCTCAATAAGTTCTTCTTCATCATCGTAGCCCAAGAAAGTCCCTATTGGCCCAAAAGTTTCCTCTTTCATCAATACATCATCTGGGCTATTAGCACGAATGATGGTCGGTGGCACAAAATACCCAGCGCCTGCAACTGGCTGGCCACCATAAATAATTTCACTGCCATCTAGGCGAGCTTTTTCAAACAAATCTAAGATTTTTTCATAATGCGCTTTATTGGCCAACGGCCCCATCTCAGTTGTTTCATCTAATGGAGAACCCACTTTCATCGCAGACAAACGTGTTTTGAGTTGCGCTAATACTTCATCCATTAATTTAGAGGGAATATAGAACCGTTCAGCAGCTGCGCAAATTTGCCCTTGATTTAGATATCCCGCTTCAATAATCCCATTAACAATTTTTTCAACCGGGAGGTCAGCTAAGAATGCAGCGCCGTTTTTCCCACCAAGTTCAAGTGTGACTCGGGTTAATTTACCTTCCATCGCTGAGCGCCCTACCGCCAGCCCAGTCGGTACAGACCCCGTAAATGTCACTTTAGAACAAAGTGGATGATGGATCAGTGCAGGCCCAACCTCACGACCACCACCATTCACGATATTAATGACACCGTCAGGGATCCCTGCCTCTTTTGCTAATTCCACCACTCTGAGCATGGTTAGTGGCGTAAATTCACTTGGTTTCAACACAATCGTGCAACCGCATGTTAAAGCGGCAGCTAATTTCCAAATGGAAATCATGATCGAAAAATTCCAAGGAATGATACCGGCGACAACGCCAACGGGTTCACGCTGAGTAAATGCAGAATATTTCTCACCATTAAAAGAAGGCAATGAGACATTCAATGTCTCTCCACTGATTTTTGTCGCCCAACCGGCAAAATAACGCAAGAACTGGGCAGATGAGCCCACTTCAAGAAAACGAGATAATTGAATGGTTTTACCTGAACATAACGTCTCTAGCTGGGCTAATTCTTCAAGGTGTTTTTCAAGTAGATCAGCAAGGCGGTTTAAGCAATTCCCTCTTTCCATTGGTGTGGTATTTGCCCAAACCCCTTTAAATGCGGTATGAGCCGCATCCATTGCGGCATCCACTTCTGCTAAAGTCCCTTCTTTTACTTTAGCAATAACCTGTTCAGTGGCAGGGTTAACAACATCAAAAAAAGTATCGCCCTTGCCAGAAACCGGTAACCCGTTGATAAAATGGCCGTGCTGGCGCTTCAAAAACTCACTGACTTCTGGTAATAGGGTTAACTCACTCATTGTTATCACTCCACTAAATAGAAATTAATTAGGCATTTACACAAGCTAAGTAGTGTTTTACGAAGCGTGGCGTTTCAATTTCCCATAAAACTTCGGTACCTTTCGCGGCAAACCAGGTATCACCTTTATGGTATTCAACCGTCACACCGGTTTGCACATCCGTTAACTTCACCGAACCTTCATGGACTGTCGCCATTTCATCAAATGGATACACCATTTTGAACTTACCTTTAGTGCAAGCAAAAATACCACAGGTTAGATTATCCGTTGGTTCACCGTGGATCATCGCAACACTCGCTTGAGGATCGCCTTCAACAACCACAGAGCCTAAATTTGTCACGCTACCAATATTTAATAGTTCTGGCAGTGGTTTGTTTAACAATAATGGACTGATCATAATTTTTACCTTTAATCGATTTAAATAAACTAGTTAGGTGGATAACGAATTAGCGACGACCTTGCCAATAACCGGATGTTTGATGCATTATTTTTGCCAGTGAAACAATCACATTACGCATGCTATCTTTGCCGATAATATTGGCGTGAGGAATGGAACTCATTAAATCATAACGATGAGAACCTTCTACCATCCCCTCTGCAAGGACTTTGCACACAATTTGGCTAGGCGTAACACCGAAACCTGAATAGCCCTGTGCATAAAACACATTTTTATGTTGTGGTAATGAGCCAATTTGTGGAAATAAATTTGCGCTACATGCCATTGGTCCACCCCAAGCTAATTCAATTTTGACATCTTTGAGGTAAGGAAAGACTTTTAGCATTAAGTTACGATTCCATGCTTTAAGGTCAGATGGAATGTATTCAAGAAAATGAGTGGAACTGCCAAATAATAGGCGATTCTCATTCGTCACCCGGTAGTAATCTATTACAGGACGAATATCACTATAAGCACCACGGATTGGGCTAATTTGCTCGATTAATTCATCAGGCAGCTCTTCCGTCATTAATTGATATGCGTAAGTATTAATCGTTTTAGGGTAAATCGTCGGCTCAAGGCCATTTAAAAATGAATCGCAAGCCCACAGCATTTTCTGTGCTTTAACAGTTCCCATCGCAGTTCTAACTTTGATGGTATTACCATATTCCACATTTAATACTTGGCTATTTTCAAATATTTTAGCGCCATATATTTCACTAATCGCTTTCGCTTCACCTAATAATAAGTTCAATGAATGAACATGCCCGCCACCCATGTGTTTGATCCCACAGGTATAAGCATCAGAACCAATAATCTGTTTTAGTTCTGAACCACTGTAAAATTCAATTTCTTCTTCAGGATCAACTGATTTGAAGTCTTTTAACCAGCTACGTAAGGTCTTTTCTTGGCGCTTATTACTTCCTAAGTATGCATAGCCACGGCAAAAGTCTGCATCAATATCATATTTAGCGATACGGTCACGCATGATCCCCGCGCCCATATTGCTGAGTTTAAAAATCGTTTCTAAACCCTCTGGCCCGACATATTTTTTAATTGCATCGATGTCATGGCCAATGCCTGCCATGACTTGCCCGCCATTACGCCCTGAACCACCGTAACCAAGATACCGTCCTTCCAAAATAGCGATATTAGTGATCCCTTTCTCACACAGCTCTAGAGCGGTATGGATCCCAGAAAACCCACCACCAATAATCACCACATCAACATCAAGATCTTCCTTTAGCGTCGGAAAACGTAAGTCATACTTCTTAGTTGCAGCATAGTAAGTTAATGATTCTACTTGGTTATTCATTATGGATACCCTATTTAGTATCTTTGGATAACTCGATTATCTTAACCTTGCATTAACAATTACATATCCCTTTAGGGACATTCGAAACATAAAGTTAACAATTGTGAGCCAAGTAGAATATTTAAATAATAACAAAATTTACAATAAAATATAAAAAGCATTAAAAATCAATGGATTGAAAAATCATTCTTATATTAACAATCGTATTTATTAATTTTAGTTCACTAAAACTATTTAGATAAAATCGAAAGAAATAACATAGTAACAAAAAAGAAAATGCCCACAAAACCTTATTAAATCAATATATTATTGATTAATTGCATTTAACTTAGCCTATTCATTAATAAGTTAAACAATTCAACCTGTGAGTTAATACTCAATTTTTGATAGATATTCTTACGGTGATTTTTCACTGTCCCTAAACTAATGAAAAGTGCCTGTGCTATTTGTGGTGAACCTTTACCCGCTAGGATTAACTCGACAACTTCACACTCTCTCGGTGTTAGCCCAAATCGTGTTTGCATGTCTGTATTTTGGTGGTAATTCGACACCGAAGAAGGAGAAACATCTTTATGAAGTTTGACCATACTACGAATGATATCGAAAGCATCTTTAAGTGGTGCCTGCATATATTTTTCCGAGAAAAAAGGTCTATTTTCATTACCAAAAAAAATACCTAATTGGCTATCATCTGAAATATCTAATAGCAACCCAGCCTCATCACACCACCCTGTTTTACGATAAAAATTGAGATAATAATCTGTATGATAAAATCCTTTAGGCGCGAGTTCTTTTAGTGTTAACACTTTGGAAGCCCCCCCTCTTTGGATTTCTTGGTAGAATGGGTCCATTAAATAAGCACCTCGTTGATAGATTCTGTTAATACTATCGCTATTACGGCGCTCTACTTTGGAAAGAAATCGGGGAGGAGATCCTTTTTCAAAGGAGTAAACAATCGCATTATCAAATGCAATAAGTGAAGACAACCATGATAATAAATTAGGGTAAAACTGATTAGTTGCAACAGAATCAATAACATCAGGTAATCTTTCTAGATAGTTCTCCATTCTGCCTCCTCAATCATTAACTCGTTAATAAAAACCATCTAGGCGGTTTCATTTATATTGCTTAAAACTACATAAAGAACACATTATCTTTATAAACTCAACACGATTGTTATTAATATGTTAATCACATCACTCCTCGTTAGTTACCCTGATGAATAATTTCATTACATTAGCATTCATAAAAATAGAACTTACATCACATAAAAATAAATTTATCCCTATATTATGTTAATTAAAGGAGAATAATTTAAGAAAAGGATAAATAATGTCTAAAAATAAAATTATTATCGATTGTGACCCTGGCCATGATGATGCAATGGCAATTTTCTTAGCATTAGGCAATTCAAATATAGAATTACTTGCAGTAACGACTGTCGTCGGAAACCAAACTTTAGATAAAGTCACCCATAATGCACGCGCAATTATAGAATTCGCGAGTGTAAATGATATCCCTATCGCTGCGGGTTGCGCTCGACCACTTGTGAGAACAATTCAAACTGCTCCAGAAGTTCATGGGACAACAGGCCTTGACGGCACTCACCTCCCCGAACCCAAACTACCTATTGATCCACGCCATGCTGTTGACTTAATTATTGATACGCTCAAGTCACACCCCCCTAAAACGGTGACTCTCGTACCGATTGGAGGGCTTACAAATATTGCTTTGGCAGTAAGAAAAGCACCTGAAATTGTAGAGTTAGTCAAAGAAGTGGTATTAATGGGAGGAGGCTACCATACCGGTAATCGCACTGCAGTCGCTGAATTTAATATCCTTATAGACCCTGAGGCGGCTCATATTGTGTTTAATGAAACTTGGCCTATCACTATGATTGGACTAGATCTTACACATCAAGCAAGGCCAGACGACCAAATAATGGAAACAATTGCCGCGTTAAGCACACCTGTAAGTGATTTTGTTGTTGAATCCCTAAATTACTACACTGCAGGTTACCGCAGACGTAATGGCTATACCGACCATGCTCCTGTTCACGATCTATGTGCCGTTGCTTATGTTATCGACCCATCCATAATGGAAACGATTAAAGCTCCGATTGATATCGAACTGCAAGGCGCTTTAACAACGGGTATGACGGTGACTGACTTCCGCCACCCCGCTAAACCAGAATGCCATACACAAGTCGCTACAAAGTTAAATAACCCTTTGTTATGGGACATGTTCATCGCTTCTCTAAAGCAATTAGAAAAATAGAAACAAAAAAGGTAGCCTATAAAAATAGCTACCTTTTCAGTAAATTATGATTTGATAATTTCTTTTAGCTTCGTATAGCGCCTAATTAATCGCCATTTTAATTTTACTGTTGTTGCATGTGCCCACACTATTTCCCAATAACCCTTATCAAAAAATAGTTGTACCATTTCCTTCTGTACATCTGGTGATTTGATAGCTAATAGCGCTTGAATCACCCCTAAGCCTTCTTTTCCTACCTGCCATAGACAAGCCGGTGCTTGTTTTACTTGCTCAGGATACCGCTGGTAAATATTTAACAGCATATCAATAATCTTCAGATAGGTTTTTATCTTGCGGACTGCGCGTTCATCACCACTCAATGAGTGTGAAACAGATTGGTTATGGATTAAATATCGGTAGTATTGTTCATTAATAAATTGTACGCGGTTCGCCACGAGTAACACTTCAGTCGTCCAAGGAATGTCTTGGTGATGTAATTTGGGCTCAAAGAAAAAATTGTGTTGGCGCAACATGTCTAAACGATATAAATTCAACCAAGTTACATGCAAAAACTTGCGTGAACTTAAGCCAATTTCAAGCCACTCAGGGCCTGAAATCACCCCAGTTGATGGAACTTTATTCGGCGGAAAAATTGCTTTTGGTGCATCACCATTAGTGTAAACATAAGTCCCATTACAGGTTGCAACATCGAGGTCATTTGATAGTGCGATTTCTAATAAACGCCCGTACATTTGCGGACTAATTTCATCATCAATATCAGGGAATGTAATGTATTTTCCAGTAGCCTCAACCATCCCCGTATTACGAGCGACTGAAACCCCTTGATTCTCTTGGTAAAGCACTTTCAAATGTGCAAATTTATCCGCATAAGACTTAATGATGTCTTCACTTTTATCTTTAGAGCCATCATTAACAACAATCAATTCCCAATTTTCTAACTTTTGAGCGATTAAGCTATCAAAAAACTGAGGTAAAAATTTTTCACCATTATATACAGCAACGACAATACTCAAAACTGGCTGAGAAGACATGTATTAACCCTATACCAATCCATTAAAAATTATTCATAAAACAAATAATTAAACCAAATAAATAAAAAAAATATAAAATAAAATAGTAGATAACTGTATGTTACTTTACTAAAATTAATAATTTAGAAACTAAAAAAACATATTGGTTCCATTGTCATAAAAATTTAATAATTCAAAATTCAGGTTTATCTACAGCAATGACATTATCTTATTGGAATCATCTTATTTGTAAGTATGGTTTATATTGTAATGAACTAATTATCCATTAATTGGCCTAATAAACATTAATGACACCTTAAAAATATTGAGGATATTCTTGTGGCTGGAAGTAGCTTACTCACATTACTTGATGATATTGCCGCTGTACTAGACGATGTTTCCGTCATGACAAAAATGGCCGCCAAAAAAACCTCTGGAGTTTTAGGTGATGACCTCGCACTAAACGCCCAGCAAGTTACTGGTGTTCGCGCGGATAGAGAAATTCCCGTTGTTTGGGCTGTTGCTAAAGGGTCATTTATCAATAAATTAATACTCGTGCCCTTAGCATTGCTAATTAGTGCATTTATTCCTTGGGCTATCACACCACTGCTCATGATTGGTGGGGCCTACCTTTGCTTTGAAGGCGCAGAAAAAATTACTCATAAGCTATTCTTTACTAACGTAGAAGGCTCTATCCCCCAAAACCAACTTGAATTATCAGCAGAACAACTGAAGGAGTTTGAAAGTAAAAAAATCAAAGGGGCGATTCGTACTGATTTTGTTTTATCAGCTGAAATTATTGCCATCACATTAGGCATAGTTTCCACTACCACTTTTATCAACCAAGTCGCTGTACTCTCAATCATTGCTCTTGTGATGACTATCGGTGTATATGGCTTAGTTGCAGGTATTGTAAAATTAGATGACTTAGGCTTTTATTTACAAAAGAAAACGTCTTCTTTATTAAAGAAACTCGGTAATACCTTAATTTATTCAACACCTTATCTGATGAAAACATTATCTGTTGTTGGAACAGCCGCGATGTTTATGGTCGGTGGTGGTATTCTAACGCATGGAATTAGCTATATTTCAGAGTGGATTACAGAAATATCGTTTACTGCGACCTTAACACCGATCATTGGTAGTACTATGCAGTTTATCCTACCAACTATAATTAATTTATTTTTTGGGCTAGTAACAGGTCTAATCCTTGTTGCGATAATCTCACTATTCAAAAAATTAAAAAAAGTTTAAAACAAAAAGGTAGTTCTATCCATTAGGGCTGCCCTTCTTTCTATCATTGATATGATTATCAAAAATACTTTCGATATGTATTATTCTATACACTGACTTACTTCGATATTTAAACTGATCTAAATCAAAAGAAACTCATCTTTAATTTACGCTATAATACGTAAATTCACTCACGGTCAAATAAAATTTAATCTTATATATCAATATATAACACGATAAAACTCAACGAAGAATTTTATTTTCTATTTACTATTTTGTTATAAATCCCCAAATATACTACCAAAGTAGTATATTTAATATTCAACCCTTTATGAACAATACGAGAAATATGCATTTTAAGTTCACTAGTACGACTCTTTAAGGAAGTGACACATGCCCACGTTGTATCGTCGATTTTCAATCATTAACCAAGTGATCGGTCTAATGCTACTTATTGCGATCTTAGGAATTATTGGGATGACGATTTCCAATCGAATGATTATAAGTGTGCAAGGTAATGCCCATGCAATAAATAAATCAGGTTCACTGCGAATGCAGAGCTACAGGTTACTTTCTCTCGTTCCTTTAAATACTCAAAATCAGCGTTATCTCGATGCATTAGAATCTGACCTCATCAGCCCTGAACTGACTCAAGTTGTAAAAATCGAAAATTTAACGCCGCAATTTGATGAGCTTTACAATTATTGGTTACATGTCTTAAAGCCTTCATTAATAAAAGCAAATACCCCTAATGATGCAAGATACGAAGTTATATCATTTGTCAGTAAACTTGATGAATTAGTTCATAATATTGATGAAAAAACGGAAAGTAAGATTGCTTATGTTGCTATGACACAACTGATTTTTATCAGTTTAGTATTCTTATTACTCGCTGGAACCATCTGGCACCTGCGCAGAAAAATTTATTATCCATGGGTTAAATTATTATCAATGGTCAATGCAATTGGACGAAAAGATTTTAGCCAACGCTACCCTAAAAATAATAGGCAAGATGAATTAAATGCGCTCGGAGAAACACTTAACCAAATGTCGGATGAATTAGCATTAAGTTATCATCAGCTTGAAGAAAGGGTTGCTGAGAAAACTGCAGACTTAATCACAAAAAATAAAGTGTTATCATATTTATATCAATCAAGCCAAATCCTTCATTCATCAGATCCTCTCTACTTGCGATTACAAAAAGTCCTTATTGAACTAGAAAATATTACCATACTCAAAAATCTCAGTTTACGGTTGTATGAAGAAAGCAACGAAACATATTTTCACGAAATATGCTGCCATTCAACCGGGTTATCTGAAGTGAATACAACGCAGCTAGAACAACAAGCTTCAATCGAAAAACCACTCAGTTTACAGTGGGATTTATCAGACAATATGCATCGTTATGGCATTATTATTGGAGAGATTGAAGATAACCAAATACTTTCAGATGAGCAAAACAGTCTCGTTTCTGTTTTAGCTAAACAAATCTCTGGTATGCTAGCCATGGAGCACCAGATAGAACAACAGCAACAGTTGCTTATCATGGATGAACGTTCTGCAATTGCACGCGAACTTCATGACTCTATTGCTCAATCTTTATCCTGTCTGAAAATGCAAATTAGCTATCTGCAATTACAGCCAGAACCATTACCAGAAAAACCTCAGCAACTGTTAACAGAAATGCGTAGCGAGATTAATACCGCATATAGCCAGTTAAGAGAATTATTAACCACATTTAGGCTTAAATTAATGGAGCCTGGCTTACTTCCCTCATTAGAAAGTACCATTAGTGAATTTAGTGAACGTGTAGGGTATACAATAGACTTAAATTACGATCTACCCGCGAAAAGTATTTCACCGCATCAATCTATTCATATAATACAAATAGTCCGAGAGGCATTAACTAATATTTTAAAACACGCTAATGCAAAATGGGCTGAGGTTTCATTAAACCAGTATAATGGTATTGTTACAATTACAGTGACTGACGATGGCTCAGGGATCACGTCAAATACTGATAAACTTAACCATTATGGGCTTATTATTATGAGAGAAAGAGCATTAAGCCTTAATGGAAATTGTTGTATTACACCTAGGCCTCAAGGTGGAACAGAGGTAAAAGTTACCTTCCCTTTATCTGACGCTTAACATACCGGAAAATCATCTATGGAAAACACAAATATAATGAACGAAAAATCAACCATTCTACTTATTGATGATCATCCGATGCTAAGAAATGGAGTCAAACAATTGATTAGTTTGGAGTCTTCATTGCAAGTTATCGGTGAGGCTGGAGACGGTAAAACTGGCATACAGATCGCTGAAGAGCAAGATCCTGACCTTATCTTACTTGATCTCAACATGCCAGGCATGAATGGTTTTGAAACTCTCGATGAACTTAGGAAGCGAGAGCTATCAGGTAGAATTATTCTTTTTACCGTTTCTAATTATAGTGATGATTTAGTCAATGCACTAAAAAGAGGTGCCGATGGTTATTTACTAAAAGATATGGAGCCTGAAGAGCTTATCGTAGCCCTTAAAGAAGCTGCAAGCGGTAAGTTAGTTGTCAGCCCAACATTAGCCTCTGTGCTTGCTGAATCACTAAGAGATAACACCACACAGGATGATAATAATATTGCCTCATTGACACCAAGAGAGGCCGATATTTTAGAACTGATCTCTCAGGGTTTATCAAATAAAATGATAGCTCGTAAACTCGATATTGCAGAAAGCACAGTAAAAGTACATGTTAAACATTTACTAAAAAAACTCAATTTAAAATCAAGAGTTGAAGCTGCGGTTTGGGTTTTACAACAAAAATAATTTTTATTCTCACAGCCATATCACCTTATGATAGCTGTGAGTTAAAAATAATTATATTTATAATTAAACAGCTCTAATATGCAAACTTATATTTTTAATTATACTAAACTAAAGCAATCATTTAATGACGGAAAATAATATAAATGGAAGATGAATTAATTTTAGTCGATGAGCATGACCAACCTATTGGAGTTATGCCAAAGTTATTGGCACATCAGCTCGGTCACTTACATCGAGCATTCTCAGTATTTATCTTTAATGAACAAAATGAGCTACTAATTCAACAACGTGCTTTTCATAAATATCATTCAGCAGGACAATGGGCAAATTCTTGCTGTAGTCACCCTAGACCAAATGAAGAGACTCAGAAAGCTGCTGAACGTCGGCTTCAAGAGGAATTAGGTTTTGTCACTCCATTGACTCATATAGGTTCCTTAATTTATAAGGCTGACGTTCAAGGAGGCTTAATTGAACATGAGTATGACCATATTTTTATTGGTTATTATAACCAATATATTCAACCGAATAGAGATGAAGTCTCATCTATAAGGTGGGTAAGTCTTCCTCAATTAAAACAAGAGATCGTTCTTAATCCTGATATTTTCACACCGTGGTTCAAAAAAATATTAGAAGAATTTACTTTATTGGATTTTAAATAAATATGTTTTATAACATTTATATTGATAATTTAACTTTCTAATCTTCATTTTTAATTTTGAAAAACATTTATATCTATTTGTAAAATTATAAATACTCAAATAATAAACGTAATATTATTAAACTCCACTTAGCAATAGTATTGATTTAAGTTTAAGTTAGATTAATATTCTCTCCCGGCCTATCTTCAATAATAAATATTATTGATAACTTTTATCTAACCCACTCTCTTTATCAATAAATCTGACTCATGTTTTTATATAACAATTAATCAGTTAGAAAATTACTACCACCTTATTTTCTACATTTTATTACTTTCCTTCCAGCTATATTTTTATATTTCCATAACAAGTGAGCTGTTACTTACTGCTTTACCACAAGCAAGTACATTCACCCCAACAATAGATAATTGTCGGCTCAATATACTTATTTGATTTTATTGAAATTAACTATACTTAGTTAAGGAACAAGTGAGCTGTTACTCACTACTTTGCGTCTAAAATATCCACCCGTCACACCAATACAAACGCTTTTCTTCCATTACTTTTTAGTTCCTATCACCCCACCACCATCGCCAGCAGCCACCGTCACACCTCAACAAGCGAGTTGTTACTCACTACTTTATATCCAGAATTTTCATTCACAGAACTAATACCACTAAGAGTCACCTATCGATTGCCTAACCTAGCTCTCTTAACTCTTTTTACCCCAAACAAAGCCATCACTTATCTCCGCGCGCTCTTCAACACGTGAGTTGTTACTTACTACTTTGGCTCAAGTGATTACATTCTCTGGAGTAATAGATAATTACCAACAAACTATATCCATTTCATTTTATTGAGTTATATTCACTTAATTAAAAAATAC